>JBAZCG010000013.1:0-51185 GCA_041671085.1 Desulfurivibrionaceae bacterium
AACTGACCTATATCCGCAAGGATGGCAGCCGTTTTCCTGCCGTGGTCTCGGTCACGGCTCTGCGCGACGCCAATGACACGATCATAGGCTACCTGCTGATCGGCACCGACAACACCGTGCGCAAACAGGCCGAGGCAGAGCAAAAGAAGCTCAGTCAGAGCCTGCGCGACCATCAGTTCTACACGCGTTCCCTGTTCGAATCAAACATCGACGCGATTATGACCACCGATCCGTCCGGTATCATTACCGATGTTAATAAGCAGATGGAGGTGCTCACCGATTGCACGCGTGACGAATTGATCGGCGCGCCGTTCAAGAAATATTTCACGGATCCTGAGCGGGCCGAGAAGAGCATTCAGTTGGTGCTGAGCAAAAAAAAGATCATCGATTATGAACTCACCGCGCGCGCCAGGGATGGCAAGGAAACGGTGGTATCTTTCAATGCGACCACCTTCTACGACCGGGATAGAATTTTGCAGGGCGTGTTTGCTGCGGCGCGTGATGTTACGGAGCGCAAACTACTGAATCAGGCGCTACAGGAAAAGAACCTTGAAATGGAGAACGCCAAGGCTGTTGCGGAAAAAGCCAACCTCGCCAAATCTGAATTCCTTTCCAACATGAGCCATGAACTGCGCAGCCCGCTCAATGCCATCCTCGGCTTTGCCCAGTTGTTGGACTCTGAATCTCCGCCGCCAACGCCAGGCCAAAAGGAGAGCATCGTCCAGATTCTTCAGGCCGGATGGCATCTGCTGCGGCTGATCAACGAGATTCTCGATCTCGCGAAGGTCGAATCCGGGCAGGTGCCGATGTCGCTAGAGCCGGTATCGCTGGCCGAAGTTATGATCGAATGCAAGGGCATGGTCGAACCGCTGGCGGAACAGCGTGCGATTCAAATGACCTTTCAAGAACTCGACAATACCTGGTTTGTCAAGGCCGATCAAACGCGAGTCAAGCAGGTTCTCATCAATTTGCTTTCCAACGCAATTAAATACAACAGCAAGCAAGGAAAGGTAGAGGTGACATGCGCTAAGCGTCCCCCAGGGCGCATTCGCGTAAGTATCAAGGATACCGGTACAGGACTGACGCCGGAAGAATTGGCCCAGCTGTTTCAGGCGTTCAATCGTCTCGGTCAGGAGGCTGGCAAAGAGGAAGGCACAGGCATTGGCCTCTTGGTGGCCAAGCGACTGGTTGAACTGATGGGGGGGGCCATCGGTGTGGAAAGCACCGTCGGTGCGGGAAGTGTGTTCTGGCTCGAACTCATCTCGACGGATGAACCACCTTTTCTTGCCATGAACAGCGACCCACCTGTGGTTTTGGCGCAGTCGCATATGCCTTGCGAAGCGAGGTCGGCTACCCTGCTCTATGTAGAGGATAACCAGGCGAACCTGAAACTGATCGAGCAGATCATCGCGCGTCACCCAGACCTGCGTCTGCTGACTGCCGTGAACGGGAGAAGTGGCGTCGAACTTGCGCGCGACAAACAGCCGGATGTGATCCTGATGGATATCAATTTGCCTGACATCAGCGGTACCGAAGCCCTGAAGATTCTGCGTGAAGATCCGGTAACCGCGCATATCCCTGTTGTTGCCGTCAGTGCCAATGCAATGCCGCGCGACATCAAGATGGGCCTGGAGGCGGGCTTCTTTCGCTATATAACCAAGCCCATCAAGGTCAATGAGTTCATGGAAGCGCTCGCTGTGGCGTTGGAATTTGCACGACAAAAGGTCGGCTAGGCCAAATAAAGGTGAAAAACATTGATAGATTCAGTTGATATCCTGAGCGCCACTATTTTGATCGTTGACGATTTGGACGCTAATGTTCGGCTGCTCTCGCGAATGCTGGTTTCGGCGGGCTATACGTCCGTCACCTCAACGATGGACCCGCTTGAGGTCTGCGAGCTTCATCGCCAGCACCGTTATGACCTTATCCTGCTCGATCTCCTGATGCCCGGCATGAATGGATTTCAGGTGTTGGAGGGGCTTAAGGAAATTGAACCGGACAGCTACCCGCCGGTACTTGTCATCACCGCGCAACCGGATCAAAAGTTGCGCGCGCTACAAGCAGGGGCTAGGGATTTCGTCAGTAAACCGTTTGATTTGGCCGAGGTGCTGGTACGCGTTCATAATATGCTGGAAGTGCGCTTGTTGCATAAGGCGTTGCACAAATACAACGACGTGCTGGAACAACGAGTGCGGGAGCGTACCGCAGCGATGGCCGAAGAGATTGAGGTGCGCAAACAGGCAGAGGAAGCGCTGCTGGTTTCCGAGGCCCGTTACCGGCGCTTGGTCGAATCGGTGACGGACTACATTTATTCGGTAAAAGTTAAGGAAGGACACGCCATATCAACAATCCACGGCCCGGCTTGCGTTGCTGTAACCGGCCATAACCCGGAGGAGTTTTCTGCCGATCCGGACCTTTGGTACCGGATGGTCTATGAGGAAGATCGTGAAGGGGTGATGATGCAGAGCCGGTATATCTTTGCAGGAAACATCCCGCCGCCGGTTGAACATAGAATTATGCACAAAGATGGGTCAATCCGCTGGGTGAGGAACACCCCCGTCCCATTTTTCGACAAGGACGGACAATTGGTGGCGTACGACGGAATGATTAGCGATATTACCGAGCGCAAGTTGGCGGAAATTGAATTGAAATTCAGGAATCTCCTGCTCACTACCCAGCAAGAAGTCTCGATTGACGGTATTCGCATTGTAGACGAATTCGGGAAAATTATATCGTATAACCGGCGTTTCATGGAGATGTGGGAGATACCGACCCAAATAATCGAAACCGGCTCGGATGAACAAGTGTTGCAACTGGCAATCAGCAAGACCACAGAACCTGAAAAATTTCTCCAGCGGATTCATTACCTTTACAGTCATAACGAGGAAAAAAGCAGGGAGGAGATCACCCTTCTTGATGGCAGAACGTTTGACCGTTATTCATCGCCGTTGTCCGGGCACGACGGAAAGTACTATGGGCGGATATGGTACTACAGGGACATGACCGAAAGAAAACAGCTTGAAGAAAAGCTGAAGGAATACGCGGAAAACCTGGAGGGGAAAGTCAGGGACAGGACAAGGCAACTAGAGGATGCGAATATCGAGCTCCAAATTTTAAACGATGAGCTTGTTCTGCGACGGCAGGAAGCAGATGAGGCTAAAAATCAGGCTGACACGGCAACGCGGGCTAAGTCGGATTTTCTCGCCAACATGAGCCACGAGTTGAGAACCCCACTCAACTCGATAATCGGTTTTTCACAGGTCCTGAAAAAGGCGAAGTTCGGAGCGTTGACCGAAAAACAGGATGAATTCCTAGGATATGTCATCGATTCGGGGAAACACTTGTTGGATCTGATCAATGACATCCTTGATCTCTCCAAGGTGGAGGCGGGTAAGGTTGAGCTTGAAGTGAGCGTCTTCAATGTGCAGGGGACCTTAAATGCCTCACTCGGCATGCTCAAGGAAAAGGCGATGAAACACCGAATAACCCTGAAGTTTGATATGACGCCTGATACGGATATTGCAATAGAGGCCGACGAGAGGCGTTTAAAACAGATCCTATTTAATTTACTCAGCAATGCGGTGAAATTTACGCCCGATGGCGGGGTTGTGTGTTTGCGGGCACAAAAGAGCGGCGAGGAGAGCATGGAAATTTCGGTTGAGGACACTGGTATCGGCATGAAGGAAGAAGATATGCCGAAGCTGTTTAAAGAGTTTTCACAGATCGAATCTTCGCTCAATAAAAATTATGAGGGCACGGGGCTCGGCCTGGCGTTGTCAAAAAAACTTGTTGAACTGCACGGCGGAAGGATATGGGCTGAGAGCGATTACGGTAAGGGTAGTAGGTTTGCTTTTGTGATTCCGCTCCGACAAGGTGGCAGGCATGATGCATAAGATACTTGTTGTTGAGGACAATGAAAGGAACCGCATATTACTCAGAGAGGTTTTGACCTCTGAAGGTTATGAGGTGATTGAGGCTCGCAATGGTGACGAAGCGCTCAAGTCTGCAAAGGAGCACAATCCAGCCTTGATACTCATGGACATACAGATGCCGGTCATGGACGGTCTTTCCTGTCTGAAACTGATCCGGGAAGACGTGGATATAGGACATATAAAGATTGTCGCCCTCACCTCGTTTGCCATGAAGGGCGACAGGGAAAAGTTTATGGCGGCGGGATTCGACGGCTACATGACCAAGCCGATAGACATCGACCAGCTCATGGAATCGGTAAATGGGTTTATCGGCACAAGAGAGGGATAAGCTATGCAACAAATCAGGCCCAGAATATTGTGCGTTGATGATGAGGTGCAGAATCTAGCACTGCTGAGTGCGGTGCTTATGCCTGAAGGATACGAGGTGATAGAGGCCAATAACGGCGAAGAGGCGCTTAAAAAAATCAGGACGGAGCAAATAGATATTGTTTTGCTCGATGTCATGATGCCGGGAATGGATGGTTTTGAAGTCTGTAAGGAAATTAAAGGGGATAAAAAATATAGGAATATCCCGGTAGTAATGATCACGGCGCTTGCGGCTAAAGCTGACAGGATTAAAAGCATTGAGGCTGGGGCTGAAGAATTTCTTGCCAAGCCTTTCGACCAGACGGAGGTGCTTGCCAGAATAAATATGCTCCTCAAGGTAAAGGATCTCAACGATAAGCTTAATTCTGCCTACGATAATATTACCAGTCTTACCAACTTCGGCGAGAATAGTATCGAAACCTTTAATCCCCGAGAGTTCGACTTCATGAGGCAGATAGACGGCATTGTCGGCCAGATTCTGAAACAAACGAGCAATGTATCCGAGAAGCCTAAAACAGTGCTCGTTCGAATTCTTAACCACAAGAATCATTACAACTGGTTTCGCTACGAACTTTTGTTCGACACGCTTGAAAGACTTCCTTTCCAGATAGACCTTGACATAACACTCCCGGAAACGGTGAATTCTCGGCTACGCTTTTACAGTGAAGCGGAGATGTGTGGTCCCATATTCAAATCCTTTACCGAGAAACTTAAGGGTTATTTAATCTTGGTAAAGAACATGGTGTGCTATGTCAGCAACAATTTGAGCGTTTTCGCCCTGAATTACGGTAGGGAAGTATCGGATTATGACGCAGCGGTGCTGAACAGCGTTGTCATGCAGACCCTGTTTTTGAGATCTTTGGCTCTACAGATAAATGCGACGGAGAACGCCTTCGAATACACGGTAAAGGCCCTTGCCAGGGCATCCGAGGTGAACGATGAAGATACCGGAAAGCACGTAGTCCGGGTCGGATTTTATTGTGCCATGCTGGCGAAAAAACTGAAAATGTCGGACACCTTTATGCGGAGCGTGCGGGTCAATGCGCTCCTCCATGATGTCGGAAAGATTCACACCCCTCCAGAAATCTTGAGAAAGTCGAGTCCATTGACGCCGGAAGAGACGGAGATCATGCACCAGCATACGATGCACGGCCCAAAAATAATAGGAGATCATCCAAGGCTTAAAATAGGAAATTCCATAGCCAAGAATCATCATGAACGATGGGACGGGAGCGGATACCCTCAGGGTCTGAAAGGAGAACAGATACCGATTGAAGGGAGGATAATGAATATTGTCGATCAGTATGATGCCTTAAGGAACGCGAGGGTGTACAAGCCCGGTTTTGACCATCAAACGACAGTCCAAATCATTACGGAGGGGGACGGAAGAACCATGCCTCAGCACTTCGATCCTCAGGTTCTCGAGGCCTTCAAAGGTGTCGCCTCAGAATTCAATGATTTATACGAAAGATTGAAGGGGTAGCCGGAAAAATGTCGGCCTGTGAAGTATTTAGTGTGATTCGTAAAATTCGGCCGTCATTCCCAAGGGGGCAAACTTGTTGCATCGGCTTTGATGATAAAAGCATCTCCCTCGACTCCTGAGGGATGACTATGCGGGAGATTCTTACAGGTTGTGTGGCGTGGCGATCCTGCTAAGTGTCCATTATCTGCCAGAGCGTCTGACCCAGAGCGAAGAGTGGTGCGACAAACAGGGTGACAATAAGCAGCGCCTGTTTCTGTAGCCATCGGTTGGTCAGCAGCTCGACCATCCCGCCGGAGTCACCACCCAGCCAGAAGGCCAGGAGGGGAAACAGCAGCGCCCCTCCCCCCAGCAGAACAACCTCGATAATGAGCAATCTCCGGACAAAGAGCTTTGCCCCGTCACAAAAAAGCCTTACCCAGGCCATCCTTCCAGAGAGAACTTGCAAGGTGTCGCAACGCTCTCTCGCCAGAGTCAGCCGTTCCTGGATATCATGATAGAGCTGGCCATGCATATTCTGCTGGGCAAGACCTTCTATTTCACTGAGTTTTTTTCGAGTCGCCTGGAGAATTTCCTGAAAATTTCGAAAAAAAGACTGATAGGGATAGCCCTGCCAGTAACGCCGAAAGGCCTCCCAGGCCGCCAGCATCTGGACAATATCGGCTTTCATGGCATCAAGGGTGTTTTCCTGCAATCGGTAGCACGCGTGCGACAACGCCTGCGCCCTGTACGCCACCTCAAGAAGGTCATAATAACTCCCCTGGGTAAACTGCTTTTCGAGGCCGGCAAGGTCGGCGAATAGGGCCGCCGGGCCTTCATTCCCGGCAAACCAGCTCTGGAGATCCTGGCAGACCGCCTGGGCCTTGAGCAGATTTTCTTCGGCCTCCTGTCGCTGGATCTGTAGGCGGACCGCGAGGAGATCCTCAACCGGTCCGGCAACGGCAAGTAGTTGCGGGTCCATGAGCGCGGTCAGAAATAGCTCTTTGCGGTCGGCAACTAGGGCTCGGAGTTGCCGGAGACCTTTCTCGCCCATATCCCCATGGACCATGAGTTGGACCTGCCGGTACAGGGCCTCGGCAAGATCCCGGCGCATGTTGAAAACACTGTCCAAAGCGTGTCCGGCCTTCCAGCGATTTTCGTGAAGGGTATAATATCTGGACTGCAACAGGGCGATATAAATCTTTTCCTTGTCAGAGTTCGCTATGACTGCGGCATGCTCCAGAAAATGCTCCAGATCGCTGTCCCGCTCGAGCTCCAGGGCGACAAAGGCGCGACCGATGGTGGCATAAAACTGTTTACCCTTTGGCCGTCTGCTTTCCTCGACAAAGAGTTCCTCAGCCTGGGCGTGCTGGCCCACCCGCAGACAATCAAGGCCAAGATGCAGGCTGTGGCTGTCCACCGAGACCATGTCCGGCTTAAGCAATTCCTCCCATTTGGAGTTGCTGTTAAAGGCAATGTTCCACAAAAACCTGGGCTGACAGATCAAATTCAGGTCAAAATAGGCAAGATACACTTGGAGAAGTGGATTCTGTCTGATCTGGGATACGGTGAGCCCGGCAGCCATCATGTTGGTCAATTTTTCCTGAACGGACATGGCCTTGGCAAACAGTTCGCTCAATGTTGCGAGGGGCAGATACCCGGCTAGGGAAATTCCTTGGGTGGCCATGGTCAACATTTTTCCAGGGCAGTCCGCCGCCTTATGGGTGGTCATCCCGCAGTAAAAACAGGGGGCAAGCGGGCCGGCAAGGGGAAGGGCGCGGTGGGGGAAAATCTCAACATGCGGAATTTCTGGGACGGAGAAGGAGAGAAGATACAGCTCGTTGCCAGCCTCGGCAAAGGTGAGAGATAAGGCATTTTCATTGGCCAGGCCTTGGTCCCACTGCTGTTTCAAGGGGGAAGTTACATAGGGCTGCTCATGCTGGAGAAGAGACCAGAAGCCGGCTGTAGGGTCATGCACCGGCCCGGGCGGATCGCCCTCTTTTTCAAGGTGCAGAACAATATGCAGGGGCAGAGGGCCGATATTCTCCTTCCACTCATAGGCCTTCTTCAAACGGGTCAGGCTTTCGTGCAACGTGACACAGGCGGTCTCCGGCTGCGCGAAATGAAAAAGCAGCAGAGCCTCCGTGCTGGCCGGATCTTCTTTTCCCTTTACGGCAAGAGCCTGCCGCAGATCCAAAAGAAGATCCGCCCAGTTTTCTCCCAGGATATTTTGTCCCTGATGGTTCAGGGCCTGGAGGGCGAGGACGGTGGTGAATTCTGCTGCCATGGATGAAATAGTCTGTTCCTTGTCAGAAAAAGTCCAGCCCAACTTACAGGCACTTGTTTAAGATGGCGCGGGCGTCTTTGTTTTCGGGATCAAGACGGAGTACCTTCGAGACCCATTGGTCGGCCCGAATCAGCTGTTTCATGGCATAATAGGCTTTGCCCAGGGTCAGGAAAAGTTCAATGTCCTCGGCGACCTTTTCCGCCGCCTTTTCCAGCAGCTTGACGGCTTCGTTGTAATCGCCCGCAGTATACAGGGCAAACCCGATTTTCTTGTTCAGATAGATGCGTTCTGGATCCGTCTTCAGCACCTCGCGGTAAGATTTAACCGCAAGCTCGCCCAGGCCGCAGCCATTGCAGGTGTCGGCAATATCTTCCTTGAAGTCGATATCGTTCCCCTTTGTTTTCAACACCAACCGCAGGACTTTCTCTGCCTCGGGCAGCATTTTTTTCTTGATGAGCAGCTTGGCAAAATTCATGGCCCGGTCCGCATGCCTGGGACTGATCTCCATGGCCCGGTTGAAGTTTTCCAAGGCCATATCCATCTTGCCCTGACGGAAGTAAATCTGGCCGAGCGCATGGTAGGAACTGACATCAAGACGGTTGATCTCCACCGCCTTTTCAAAGCAGAGCTGGGCTTTTTTCAGATCGCCCTTTTTTCCGAAGAGTCGGCCCAACTCCCGGTAGGGCTTTGAGGATCGGTCGTTGAGCTTAGCCGCCTCCGTGGCCGCACCAATGGCGCCGTCAAGATCACTCTTTTCCTCTAGGGTGCGCGCCTGAAGCAACAGCTGGTTGAAGGGGGAAGGGTTGTTGATTTGGCCGAGGAGCTCCATAACCTTCTGCTCCAAGGTCGCGGTGACAAAGGGCTTGGTCATGTATGCGTCAACATCATGTTCGGCTGCTTCGGCGACAATATCCATGTTGGCTTCCGCCGTGACCATGAGAAAGGGAATATCTCGCCATTTTTTGGTGGCGCGGATCAGGCCCAGCAGCTCGGTGCCCGACATATAGGGCATGTTGTAATCACAGATAATGAAATCGATGATGATATTCTCTTCTTGGAGAATCTTCCAGGCATCCCGACCATTGGCCGCCTCGTAAAACTCCTTGCCGAACTGAACCAATTTCAGCATGGCCTTGATGGACCGGCGCATGTTGTCGATGTCGTCCACGACAAGAAAGATCATGTCTTTGGGGGCTTTGAGCTTCATCCTGCATTTTTCCCTTTGCTGAAAGTGGTCGGCTCTGTATTACAGGGGTAAGCTGAAATAAAAACGGGAACCTTGCCCCGGTTCGCTTTCCACACCGATACTACCCCGGTGAATCTCCACGGCTAGTCGGCAGAAATAAAGACCAAGGCCGGTGCCGACCAGAGTATCCTGCTTGTCGGAAATTCTGGCGTACTTCTCAAAAATGGCCCGGTGCTTGGTAGCCGGGATTCCTGGACCTTGATCCTGCACATAAAATTCCAGCTGCTTTTTGCCGATCACCCGGCGGCAGCCAAAACGGATCGTGGTGTTGCCAGCGCAATACCCCAGGGCATTGGTAAGCAGGTTCTGCAGCACCCGTAGGATGAGAATCCGGTCCAGGGCAATCTGCGGCAAATCCTCCTCTACCTCCAAAACAAGCTCTACCGCCTTGATTCTGGCCATGCCCTTGATGCTGCTTAGGCATTCGGCCATCATGGGCCCCGGGGCTACAACTTGCTTGATGGGGACAAGCTTGCCGTCTTCAATTTTGCCAATGGTCACCAGATTTGAGACCATACGCACCGCTCGGTCGCACCCCATCTGGGCTGAATCCAAAAAATCCCGGTTTTCTTCGGCAACGGAGTAGGAGAGGATGTCGAGATTAGCCACCACCTCGGAAAGCGGGCCCTTGAGATCATGGATCAGCATGCGGGAGAGTTCGGCGCGCAAGGTTTCCTGATGCCGCAATTCCTTGTTCCGTTCCCGGAGAGTGCGTTGCTGTCGACGGAGATCCTGTTGCAGGTTTTCCTGAACAAGCAGGGAAAGAATGACGCTGCTGAAGTCAAAAAGACGGGTGATGTCCTCCTTGAGCAGGTCCCGATCTCCTATCTTGTCGGTTACATTGATGACGCCCAGCACCCTGCCCTTGTGGAGGATCGGCATGGAGAGTAGAGAATTTTTCTTGTAGCTGCTGCGACACATCGTATCAAAGCGGTTGTCCTTGGAGATATCTTTGAGAAAGAGGGGTGCCTGGTGTCTGGCCACCCATGCGGCCACGGAACGATTATTGTCGATGGTCTGCTCATGGCCGAGAATTTCTGGTCGGCTTGCCGCCCGGACCACCAGATATTTTTTCCGTTCAAGCACCATGAGTGAGCCTTGCTCCACCCTGAGATATTCCAGGATGACCTCGAGAATCCGGCCAAGACGTGCGTGATAGTCAAGGCGGGGGGTGTTGATCACCCCGGCAATCTGGGAAAAACTGTCCAGGAGCCGGTTGGCCAGCTCCAAATCCCGCAACTCTTTTTGTCCACCCTTCACGGCAGCCCCTTCCTCTTAAAGATTTGTCGGCAACAATCTGGCTCCTCTTAGAAAATCATCTCGCCATGTTATGTTATCACAATAAAATGGCCAGGGTAAAGCGACAACTGGGGCTACTCCCATTCGATGGTTCCCGGCGGTTTGCCGGTTACATCGTAGACCACCCGGGAGATGCCGCGCACCTCGTTGACGATCCGCCTGGAGACATGATCGAGAAAATCGTAGGGAAGATGCGCCCAGCGGGCGGTCATGAAATCCACGGTCTCCACGGCCCGCAGGGCCACGACATGGGCGTACTGGCGGTTGTCGCCGACCACGCCCACCGATTTCACCGGGAGGAACACGGTGAAGGCCTGGGAGACCTTGTCGTAGAGCTCGTTCTTGCGCAGCTCCTCAATGAAAATCTCGTCGGCCAACCGTAGGGTGTCGGCGTAGTCCTTGCGCACCTCGCCCAGGATACGCACCCCGAGCCCTGGGCCGGGGAAGGGATGTCGGTAGACCATCTCATAGGGCAGACCCAACTCGACCCCGATGACGCGGACCTCATCTTTGAACAGCTCCCGCAGGGGCTCCACCAAGCCAAGCTTCATGTGCTCGGGCAGCCCGCCCACGTTATGGTGGCTTTTGATCACCTTGGCCTTGCCGCTTTTGGCCCCGGCCGACTCAATGACATCGGGGTAGATGGTGCCCTGGGCCAGCCATTTGGCATTGGCAAGTTTCTCCGCCTCCTCCTCAAAGACCTCGATAAAGGTGTTGCCGATGATCTTACGTTTTTGCTCCGGGTCTTCCACGCCTGTCAGACCGGAGAGAAACCGCTCCTCCACGTCCACCCGCAGCACCTTCACCCCCATGTGCTTGGCAAAGGTGGTCATGACCTGATCGCCCTCATGGAGCCGCAACAGGCCGTTGTCCACGAAGACACAGGTGAGCTGGGTGCCGATGGCCCGATGCAGCAGGGCGGCGACCACCGAGGAATCAACCCCGCCGGAAAGCCCCAGCAACACCTCGTCTTCACCCACCTGGCCGCGGATCTGCTTGATGGCGTGATCAATGATGTTGCTCGGCGTCCAGAGGCGGCCGCAGCCGCAGATCTCGTGAACAAAGCGCTCGATGATCCGCTGGCCCTGGCGGGTATGGGTCACCTCCGGGTGAAACTGGAGGCCGTAAAAATTGCGCGATTCATCCGCCATGCCGGCCATGGGTGCGCTGTCGGTCTCGCAGATGGCAACGAAGCCTTTGGGCAGCCGGTTGACCCGGTCGCCATGGCTCATCCACACATCGAGCAGGCCAAAGCCCTCGGGACTGGCGTGGTCCTCAATGTCGGTGAGCAGCTTGGAGTGGTTGCGGGCCCGCACCTGGGCATAGCCGTATTCGCGATGGCTGGCCGCCTCCACCTCGCCGCCCAGTTGGGCGGCCATGGTCTGAAGACCGTAGCAGATGCCGAGCACCGGCACGCCCAGGGTAAAAACCACCTCGGCAGCGCGGGGGGTTTCGGCCTCATGCACGGACTGGGGACCGCCCGAGAGGATGATCCCCTTAGGGCCAAAAGCCCGGATCTCCTCGGAGGTCATGTCCCAGGGATGGAGTTCGCAATACACCCCGGCCTCCCGCACCCTGCGGGCAATAAGCTGAGTGTACTGGGAGCCGAAATCAAGAATCAGTATCTTTTCGCTGTGGATATCCATTTTTCACCTTTGGTGAAGGAGTCAGACAAATTCTAACTCCTTACTTCTCTCTGTAACTATCCAGCCGCGCCGCTTCGCTGCTGCCGCAGATGCGCGGAAGAGGTCTGCGAAGTGTGCTATTGCACATGAGCAGGCCGATGACAAAGCAGATGTGGTGCTGCTGGACAGTTACACTTCTATTTTTAGCCCAACCGATAATTCGGGGCCTCTTTTGTGATGATCACATCGTGGACATGGCTTTCTTTGAGCCCCGCCGCAGTGATTTTGACAAACCGCGCCTTCTGGCGCAGCTCCTCGATGGTGGCCGCGCCGAGATAGCCCATGCCGGAACGCAACCCACCCATGAGCTGGTAGATCATATCGGAGAGCGGCCCCCGGTAGGGAACCTTGCCTTCGATCCCCTCGGGCACGAACTTGGCTTGGTTTTCCACCCCTTCCTGAAAATAGCGGTCACTGGAGCCCTGTTTCATAGCGCCGAGCGAGCCCATGCCCCGGTAGCCCTTGTAGGTTCTCCCCTGGTACAGGAAGGTTTCGCCGGGGGACTCATCGGTGCCGGCAAAGAGGCTGCCGATCATCACCACTCGGGCGCCGATGCCGATGGCCTTGGCGATCTCGCCGGAGTACTTGATCCCGCCATCGGCAATCACCGGAATGCCGAATTTTTCGGCGGCCTTGGAACAGTTATGAATCGCGGTCATCTGCGGCACTCCGACCCCGGCCACGATACGGGTGGTGCAGATAGAGCCGGGTCCGACCCCTACCTTAACACAATCAGCTCCCGCCCGGATCAGGGCTTCGGCCCCTTCCGCAGTAGCCACGTTTCCGGCGATAATTTGTAGTTCAGGGAAAGTATCCTTGATCCGGGTCAGAGCGTTTAAGATATTTCGGGAATGGCCGTGGGCGGAATCAAGAACCACCACATCCACACCCACGCTGATCAATTTCTCCACATGGTCCAAGCCGGAGTTCACACCGATGGCCGCTCCCACCCGCAGTCGCCCCAAATCGTCCTTGGCGGCATTGGGATACTTCTTCACTTTTTCAATATCCTTGATGGTGATTAATCCTTGGAGATTGCCTTCATCATCCACCACCAGGAGTTTTTCGATCCGGTGTTCATGGAGGAGAGCCTTGGATTGTTCTAGGGTGATGCCGGCCTTGGCGGTCACCAGGTTTTTGCTGGTCATGACATCCCGAACCAGCAAATCCTCGTCGGAAACAAAACGAAGATCGCGGTTGGTGACAATGCCGACCAGCTTGGTGCCCCGCAATACCGGCACTCCGGAGATCCGGTAATTGCGCATGATCTCATTCACCTCACGCACGGTCTGATTATCATTTACCGTGATCGGGTCGATGACCATGCCCGATTCGGATTTTTTCACCTTTCGCACCTCGCGGATCTGTTCTTCCACGCTCATGTTCTTATGAATAATTCCGATCCCACCCTCTCTGGCCATGGCAATGGCGGCCCGATGTTCGGTGACCGTGTCCATGGCTGCGCTGACCAGCGGAATATTCAGGGTGATAGATTTGGTCAGCATCGTGGCCAGGCTCACCTCGTTGGGTAACACTTCGGAAGCAGCGGGCACTAGGAGCAAGTCGTCAAAGGTATAGGCATGTTCGATTGTATCGAGTGACATCAGCGGACTCCCTCAAAAAAATTGTGGCAGGTGATGCGCCTCGTTTGCCAAGGCGATCTGAGATACTAGAGCGCCACCCTGAAAACCGGTGGCTAAAAATCGTAGAGTCTTTACTATAAAAAACTTTCAATCCAGAGGTCAATGGCGAGTTTGCAGACGAGAAGTATATCTACCGCTCGCTCTGCAGTCAGCACTCCGTTGCCCTGCTCAGAAGAATGCCTTCCAGTAATCCGGAATCGCTCACCAGCAAAGGGCTTGCCAGCGCCTGCTGCAACTCTTGTAAAAGCACGGCTCCGGCCACGATAATCTCTCCGCGCCCATTGGCCAGGCCCGGGAGGGCGTTGCGTTGCGTTGGAGAAAGGGCGGCCAACCAGGCAACCAGACGGAGCAGTGTGGTCTGGCTCAATGCGTAATTTTGGACCTGTTGGGCATCATAGTGGGCCAGCCCCAAGGCAAGAGCGGCCACGCTGGTCGCTGTCCCGCCGGAAGCCATCAGCGATAGGCTTTTCCCGACCAATTCCGCATCGGCGATACTCCGTAGAGCCGAAAACAGTGTCGCCCTGACCTCTTTGCTGATGGCCTCGCGATCCGCACCGAAGGCCTCGCTTAATCCGACTGCGCCCAGAGGCAGACTTATTACCCTGGGCTCGCTCTCGGCTGTGGCCTGGAAGATGATCTCCGTGCTGCCCCCGCCCACATCCACCAGCAAAATCGGGTAGCGCCGCCGTTCTTCAGGCAGGGCGGAAAGTACCCCCAACAGAGCAAGGCGGGCTTCCTCTTCGCCGGAAAGCACCTTGATCGAAAGCCCGGTCCGGTCCTTGATCCGCTGGAGAAAGTCCCGGCTGTTGCTGGCTTTTCGCACGGCGTGAGTGGCGCAGACCAGAACGCTATCTAACGGGTATGCCGCCATTTTTTCGGCAAAACGGATCAGGGCCGCTTCGGACCGAAGCATGGCCGCAGGGGCAAGCAGGCCGCTAAAGCCGAGGCCCTCGCTCAGCCGGACCGTGACCAGATCGTGGGCCAGGGGGTGCAGGCAGCCATTCACCACCTCGGCCACCAGTAAACGGAAGCTGTTGCTTCCGATATCCACACCGCAAACTATACTCATGGCCCTTATTCTGCTGTCACCGCTTCGCTGTTGCGTTTTGTCTGGGTGTGCCGTACAATACCTAATACTCATAGGGGGTTAGCCGTTAAATCGGCATAAAAATCCGTAACGGAATTATCCGCAACGGCTCCTAAGCTTCTCACCGCCACACCGTATCCAGCAAAAAAAAGGATCGCCGCGTGATATTTGACATCAATCCGGATAACCCGCAGCCCCGCTTAATCCAGCAGGCGGTGGAGGCCCTACGCAAAGGGGCGGTGATCTGCTACCCCACCGACACCGTCTACGGCATCGGCTGCGACATGTTCAACCAGAAGGCGATCAAGCGGATCCATCAAATAAAAAAGAGGCCGATACACCAGCCTTTCAGCTTCATGTGCTCAAGCCTCAAAAACGTCAGCACCTATTGCCATGTGTCCAACATGAGCTACAGGATCATGAAAAAAGATCTGCCCGGACCCTACACCTTTATCCTACAAGCGGCAAAGTTGGTGCCCAAGATCATGCTCAGCCGGCAAAAAACCGTGGGGATTAGGGTGCCGGACAATGCCATCTGCCTGGCGCTCATCGAAGCGTTGGGCAACCCGATGCTCAACACCAGCGCCATCCAGGACCCAGATGATCCGCCGATGAGCGAGGCCTATGAAATTGAGGCACAATTCGGACGGCAGGTGGATATCATCATTGACGGCGGCACGGTATACCCAGAGCCGTCATCCGTGGTCTCGCTTATCGGCGATACGCCGGAGGTGCTGCGCCATGGCAAGGGTGAAACCAGCCATTTCTGAAAAACGACCCCACAGGCCATATCCACCGCTTATTTCCCGTTCTGGATCAGAGCGTCTTTCAGCGATTTGCTCATGGTGAAGTGCAGATTCTTGCGGGAGGTAATCTTCATGACCTTACCGGTCCTGGGGTTCTTGGTTGTCCGCGCCTTGCGCTGGCGCACGGAAAAACTGCCAAAGCCGCGGATCTCGACACGCCGGTCCTCGGCCAAAGCCTCCACTATGGTGTCCAACATGATATCAACGGCCTGACTCACATCTTTTTTCAGATACGCGCCCATCTCTTCCGCCACCGAATTTACCAAATCCCTTTTCAACATCGTTTGATACACTCCTATCGCAAGGTCCCTGTCCATTCATAGGCCAGCATCGGACCGGCTAAACCTGTCTGCTGTAATAGCGATTCACTTTTTTTACCGGTCATCAGCCGCAGGAAAGAAAAATCTTCTTCCTGGGGATAGATAAGCTCCGGCATCTTTTCGGTCTTCATTCCGGCCAGGTCGGCAGCCAACATGACTGCATCGCTAAAATTGCCCAGCTGATCAACCAGCCCATACTCCTTGGCCTGCTGTCCGGAAAAAATACGGCCATCGGCAATCTTTTTTACTTCCGCCACTGGCAAGGACCGACTTTCGGAGACGGCCTGGACAAACTGGCTCTGGACCACATCAATCATGCCCTGAAGCATCAGCCGCTCTTCACCGGTCATGGGTCGGGAGGGAGAACCGATATCTTTCAGCCTGCCGCTTTTGACCACCTCGTTCTTGTAACCTATCTTCTCAAACAACCCTTCGAGATTGACAAACTTGAGGATGACTCCCATGCTGCCGGTCAAGGTGCCGGGGTTGGCGACAATCTTGCTGGCGCCCAGGGAAACATACAAGCCGCCCGAGGCTGCCACCGAACCCATGGAGGCAACCACCGGCTTGATGCCGCTGGTCCGCTTAACCTCGTCATAGATCTCCTGGGAAGCACCCACCGCCCCACCGGGGCTATCAATTCTCAAAACAATGGCCTTGATCTTGGGCTCTTCCCGAAAAGCCACCAGATGTTCCAGGGTCGCCTCGGATTCGAGGATAACCCCCTTGACATCAATAACCCCGATCCCTTCCTTGAGGAAAAGCTCGGACTTGGACGGACTGGTGAGGCGGACAACAAAAAAGGTTATTCCGCCCCAGAAAAACAGCATGATACCCCCCAGGACCAATAATCCCGTGAGAACCGGATGCTTGTGGCGGAATAACCCTTGTAACATGACAAACCTAGAATGAAAAATTAGGAACCGTAGCAGAGTAACGACGACGAAACCATCTGCAGTTTCTTAGCCATTGCGCTACGGCTCCTGTTAGGCCTGTTTACTCCTGGGCCTTATTGTCCATCTCTTCCTTCAAAAGATCACCAATGGTGGACGGACCACTCTTGGACTGCTTCTGCTTGTACTCCTCGAGGGAGCCTTCACTGGAATCATCGGTCAAGGCCTTAATAGACAAGCCGATCTTCCGGTCCTTGGCAGAAACATTGATCACCTTTGCTTCCACGGTATCTCCGGCATTGTACAAGCCCACCGGGGTGGCAACCTTGTCCTTGCTGATCTCGGAAACATGGATCAACCCTTCAATGCCTTCTTCCACCTCAACAAAGATGCCGAACTCGGTCACGTTGGTGATCTTGCCCTGCACGGTGCTTCCCACCGAATATTTTTCAATGGCTGCCTGCCAGGGATCCGGCTCCAGCTGCTTGACGCCGAGGGAGAACCGCTCGTTCTCGCGGTCGATCTTCAGCACCACGGCCTGGATGGTTTCGCCCTTGGCGTATTTTTCCGAAGGATGCTTGATCCGCTCAGTCCAGGACAGGTCGGAGACATGGATCAGACCGTCGATGCCTTCCTCAATGCCGATGAAGACGCCGAAGTCGGTGATGTTTTTGATCTTGCCCTCGATGATGGAGCCCACCGGATAGTTCTCGCTGACCAGATCCCAGGGATTGGGCTGCAGCTGCTTCATACCGAGAGAAATGCGCTTGGCATCCACGTCGATGTTGAGAATGACCACTTCGGCCGCCTCACCAACGCCGACAATCTTGGACGGGTGTCTGGTTTTTTTGGACCAGGACATCTCGGAAACATGGATCAGACCTTCAACGCCCTCTTCCAGTTCGGCGAAGACCCCGTAGTCGGTGATGGAGACCACCTTACCCATGGCCTTGGCACCGATGGGGTAGCGCTCCTGCACGGTGGCCCAAGGATCTTCCTTGAGCTGTTTGACGCCAAGGGAAACCTTGTCGTTCTCGCGGTCATACTTGAGAATCTTGACCTGAACATCCTCGCCCACCTTGAACAGCTTGGAGGGATGGGAAACACGGCCCCAGGAAAGATCGGTGATATGGCAAAGACCGTCCATACCGCCCAGGTCGATGAACACACCGTAATCGGTGATATTGGTAATGGTGCCCGTGACCACCTGGCCTTCGACCAGGTTGGACTGCATATCTTCCCGCAGTTTCTTGCGCTCGTCCTCGAGGATGGCGCGGCGGGAGATCACCACGTTGTTACGCTTGCGGTTATATTTAAGGACCTTGAACTCAAAGGTCTGGCCGATGAGGCTGTCCAGATCCTTGACCGGTCGCAGATCGATCTGTGAGTAGGGCAGGAAGGCCGGCACGCCGATATCGACGGACAATCCGCCCTTGACCCGGTTGTCGATGCGGCCCGAAATGGTGCCGTCTTCTTCCTGGATCTTGGCGATGTCTTCCCAAACCTTAATGCCGATGGCTTTCTCGCGTGAGAGTTTCAGGCCGCCTTCGACCTCCCGCTTCTCTACGAAGACGTCAAAGATGTCGCCCACCTTGACGTCGATTTCGCCATTTTCGTTTTTGAACTCGGAACAGTGGATCGCACTTTCCGACTTGTCGCCGATATCCACAACGATAAAATCGTTGGCCAGGGCGATAACGGTGCCGGAGACGACTTCACCCACCTCCGCCACTTTGAGACTTTCCTCGAAAAGCTGAGCAAAGCTCATTTCCCCTTCATTAACATCGGACTTCGTTTTGGTTGCTGTTGTGCTTGTTGCCATGGAAACAATCCTCCTTTGATAGATCGAGCTTATATACCAGAGAATATGGGCAAATACAAACTTTTTATCGGCGGGAAACAGATCAGACTGCCGGAAAAAATACCATGGTCAGCTATGCCAAAAAATACGGTGTAACCATCCGGAAACAAAGAAAATCCATGGGTAAGCAGAGGGGACAGGAAGGGGGGCGTGGCAGAAATCTCTTTTTGGCGGCGATATTTTTTTGCTGTTTCAGGGGGCGGTTCTGGCTTCTAATTCTCCGGGAGACGACAGGGAAGCGTCGGCAATCACCCGATTGCCCCCTTGCTCTTTGCCGGAATACAGGGCCTTGTCGGCGCGGGCCACCAAATCGGCAATATCCTCCGCCCAGGAAAAGTCGGGCCGTCTCGCGAACTGGGCTAGGCCGAGACTGAGACTGGTTGAAGAATAGCGCGACCCATGGCGGTATCGTTCCTGGACACGGTCGGCAATCTGCACGACTTGGGCGACAGTGGCGTAAGGAATGATGATGGCAAACTCGTCGCCGCCGAAGCGGAAACACCAGTCCACATTCTTCCTGGTACACTGCACGAGGATTTTCCCGATATCTTGAAGCACCTGGTCCCCGGCCGGATGTCCATACTGGTCGTTGTACTCCTTGAAATGGTCCACATCGAGCAGGGCAAGAAAAACCGGATACCCCTGCCGGTGGGCTCGCGGCACTTCCTCGTGCAGTTTTATCTCAAAGCAGCGCCGGTTATATAGATCGGTGAGCATATCGCACATGGAGAGATGCTCGAGTTTTCGGATCAGGTTCTGCTCGCGGATGACCCTGCGGACCTTGGCCTCCAGCTCATCCATGCCGAAGGGCTTGGTGATGAAATCACTGGCTCCGGCCCGGATCACATCGGTATAGCCATAGGTTTCGGCATGGCCGGTGATAACAATGACTTCGATCTGGGGATACTCCTCCTTGACATGCTTCAAAAGCTGCATGCCGTCGCAGCGCGGCATGGTCAGGTCGGTGAGGAGCATAGTGAACTCACCCTGTTTGAGCTTGGCCTTTGCCTCTTCGCCGTCCATGGCCGTATCAAAAGCATGGCCCAAGGCGATCACGGCACGCTTCAAGATCTCGAGGATGAGAGGGTCGTCATCCACCAGCAGGATGCGGTTTCTTATTTCAGGCGGTAGTTCGTTGTGCAGCAAAATAGTCACCCAGAATCCTTGAATGGTCAAAGGCCAACACCGGTAGCGATTCTTCGTGGAATATCGCCACCTCGCCCGCGTCATCACCAGCCATAGGCGTTCCTTCCGCCGTGGCAAGAAAAACCGTGCTCACCGTATGCTGCCGGGGGTCGCGATCCGGATCGGAATAGGTGTGAAACTGACGGCCAAGGCGGATGGAGAGCCCAGTTTCCTCCAAGGCTTCACGCACCGCTGCCTGCTCCAGCGACTCCCCGTAATCTACAAACCCGCCGGGCAAGGCCCAGGCCACTGGTGGATTTTTCCGCTTCACCAGAACAACCCCGCCACCTAGGATGATGATGATATCCACAGTGGGTACCGGATTTCTATGGGCCGGTATGGCCTGATTGCCGGCGGGACCGTGGCTCACCAGGCAGCCTCCCCATGGCACAGGGCGTGGATGCTGGGCCAGCTCTCCACCTCAGGCAGAGCGTGCTTTCCCTGGTTCCAGGGCTGGCGATAGACAATGGGCTGAATGCCCTCTTCCTGGGCAAGTTGCAGGCAGGTTTGCGCTCGGTCATCCACAAAAAAAGCAAGCCCCATTTCCCGGATATGGACGGCCTTGCTGTCGTGTTCGCCGGTGGCCACCAGCCGCACTCGACCGTAGACCTGTGGGCCCAGTTCTTTTTTCAACCAGCGGGCAATGGGCTTTTTTTGTGGTCGGGCCGTAATGAAGGTGAGGGGGCCATGGTCGGCAAATTCGGTCAACACCTGCCGGGCATGGCTCATAAGCCGCAGTCCACAGGCAATGGGCTCTTCCAGCAAACGGCCGAAAATTTCATCCACCAATCCCGGAGCAAGGTCGAGACAATCCTCCACCTGAAACTCGGTGATCTCCTCCGGGAGCACCCGGACCCCATAGCCGGTCCGGGCCAGACGGATAAAGGCCTCCATGGTATCGGCAACCACGCCGTCTATGTCAAAGCCGATACGGCTTGGGTGAATATGCATACGGTCTGCCCCTGAGCCGCACATATATATGTTGCGGAGAAGAATCAAAATCGGGTACATCTTTGCGCCATATCGTAACTATTGCATTACTTTAAACCAGAAACCGGCGAAAAAGGCAAAAACTCTTCTCTTTGTCTGCGAAAAACCGCCTTTTGAGCCAGGAAGGTTTTCTTGACAAAAAAAACGAAAAAAAGCATAGTTGCTCATTCGTCCTCAAACTAAACGGAGCACCAGACTTTCATGAAGCTACCCCCCCTTACCATCGGCAAGTTCACCGCCCAGGTTCCCCTTGTTCAAGGAGGCATGTCCATCCGCGTCTCCACCTCTGCCCTGGCCATTCCCGTTGCCGAGTGCGGCGGTATCGGCACCATCGGCGGCTCGGCCATTCCGGTGGAGGAGCTCCAGGCTGACATCCGTAAAGCCAAGGCGGCAACCAAGGGGATCATCGCGGTGAACATCATGTTCGCCATGAAAAATTTCTACAGTCTGGTCACGGGCTCCATCGAAGCCGGGGTGGACATGATCGTCACCGGGGCCGGTTTTTCCCGGGATATCTTCAAGATCGGTAAGGAAACCAACACCCCCATTGTCTCCATCGTTTCCTCACCCTCTTTTGCCATCCTCGCCGAGAAACTTGGCGCTGCGGCCATCGTGGTCGAGGCCAAGGAGGCCGGCGGTCATCTGGGCACCAACGTGGCTCTGCGCGAGCTTTTTCCCGAGATTCGCAAGGTGGTCAAAAAGGTCCCCCTGATCGCGGCCGGCGGCATCACCAACGGCTATGAAATGGCCGAAATGATGGACAAGTACGGAGCGGACGGCGTCCAGATCGCCACCCGGTTTGTCCTCACCAAGGAGTGCTCGGTGGCGGAGAGCTTCAAGCAGGCCATGCTCCACGCCCACCAGGAAGATATCGCCCTGATCAAGTCCCCGGTTGGCTTGCCCGGTCGGGCCATCAAAACCCCCTTTGTCAAGCAGCTTTTGAGCAATGCCGACCTCAAGGCCAAGGAATGCAAATATAAATGTCTGAAAAAATGCGACCATGTTTACTGCATCAGCGACCGGCTCACTGCGGCCTGTGAAGGTAATATGGAAGATGGCCTTGTTTTTTCCGGAGAAAATGTATTTAAAATCAAGGAGATCCTCACCGTTCGCGAGGTTTTCGACCAGTTTATTTCGCAGGCCGAGTCCATGTACAAGGAACCTGCGGCTACGTATTGAGCAGGAATATTCATACCTTGCTCTCCTGCCCGGAAAATCCCATGGACCCATCTTCTGACCTGCCTGATCTGCCGGAACCCCTCATCATTCCACGGGCCGAACACCCCATTTCCCGCAAGGATATCGACCGCGAGGCCCTGAAGGTGATGCACCGTCTCCGCGACGCGGGCTTTTCCGCCTACCTGGTGGGCGGTGCGGTGCGCGATCTTTACCTCGGTAAAACCCCCAAGGATTTCGACATCAGCACCAATGCCCGACCAGGACAGCTGCGCACTCTTTTCCGCAACAGCCGGATCATCGGTCGCCGCTTTCGTCTGGTGCAGGTCTTTTTCTTTGGCGGCAAGATCGTCGAGGTTTCCACCCTCCGCTGCCGCAGCGAGTTTGAAGAGGGTGAAAAGGAAGAGGACGAGGTGCTGGCCCACAACAACACTTTCGGCTCCGAAGCGGAAGACGCCTTCCGGCGGGATCTCACCATCAACGCTTTGTTCTATGAGATAGAGAATTTCACCATCATCGACTACACGGGCGGGGTGGCGGACCTCAACAATAAAATTGTCCGCATTGTCGGGGAGCCGGACCGAAGGATTGTCCGGGATCCCGTCCGCATGATGCGGGCCATCCGGCACGCAGCCAGAAGCAATTTCACCATTGAGGATCGCACTTGGCAGGCCATTGTCGCCAACCTCGACACCCTGCGCCTCTGCCCGGATTCCCGGGTTCGGGACGAATTTTTTAAAGACCTGAACAGCGGGGCCTGCGCTCCCTGGTGTCGGCTTGCCGTGGCCAGCGGGCTCTTCTTTCTCCTCCTGCCCTGCTATGAAGGGATCATCAGCCGGGAGCCGGAGGAACCATCGGGACAAACCCGCCTTCTCTTCGCCCTGTGTCAGGTAATCGATCGTCTGCATGGAGAAGGCAGTCCCCTGCCGGAACACCTCCTGCTCGCGGTCCTCTTGCTGCCCTGGGCCCAGGCGCGCTTCGACCTGGTGAACCAGACCGCCGAAGGCCGCGAAGCCTTTACCTTTTCCCGCACCCTCCGCACTGAGATTGATGGACACCTGGAGCATCTCAATGTCAAGCGTGCCTCCCGGGAGGAGATCACCTCGCTGCTGGTCAATCTCCCGGCCTTTGTCCGACACGGCGCCGAGCAGACCTGGCCCGCCTGGTTGAAACGCAAAAGTTATTTCCCGGATGGGTTGCTGCTGTTTCAGCTTTACCAGGAGGCCCTTGGCGGCTCGCCCGCCGATCTGACGGTGCGGCCCGATTCTGCTACTTCTTCCCCTCACGCCCCCAGAAGCGGCAAGCCCAGGACCGGAAAACCCCGGTCGCCCCGGTCAGAAAGCCGCACCCCTGCGTTTTCCGGCAAAAAGGGTGGGATCTTTGGCCTCAAGTAGGCCGAACCCTGACGCCAGTGCTTGCTTTTAGAGACAAGGCCTTACTGTGAACCAGCTGCCCGACATCACCAAACTCCAAGCCCTACCCTTGGCCGAACTCATGCGCCAGGCCCTGGCCACCAAGCTTGCCCGGCGGGGAACCTCCTTTTCCCTGTGCAGCATCATCAATGCCAAATCCGGCCGATGCAGCGAGGATTGCCATTTTTGTGCACAATCGGCCCATTACCAGACCGAGGCGCCGGTCTATCCCCTGCTGGACACAGCCCAGATCATTGCCGCCGCCCATGAAGCCAAAAAAAACGGGGCCAGCCGTTTTTCCCTGGTAACCAGCGGCCGAGGGTTGGCAAGCGAAGATTTGCCCCAGGTGCTGGAAATCATCCGCGCCATTCGCACAGAGGTGGGGATCAAGGTCTGCGCCTCCCTGGGGATCTTGGGCGAGTCCGAGCTTGGGCAGCTCAAGGAGGCCGGTGTTTCCCGTTACCACCACAATCTGGAAACCTCCCGGGAATTTTTCCCGCAGGTCTGCACCAGTCACAGCTTCGGTGACCGAATCGCCACCATCAAGGCCGCCCAGGCCGTGGGCCTCTCGGTGTGCAGCGGGGGCATCTTCGGCCTAGGAGAATCCGAGGCGGACCGCCTGTCCATGGCCCTGAGTCTTGTCGAATGCGGCATTGATTCGGTGCCCATCAATATCCTTATCCCCTTGCCCGGCACGCCCTGCGCCGGACTTGCGCCCCTGGCCATCCCGGAGATCCTCCGCTCCATCGCCCTCTACCGGTTGATCCTGCCCCAGGCGGCGATCCGGTTGGCTGCCGGCCGCGAATCCGCCTTGGCCGATTTTTTGAGCTCCGCCTTCATGGCTGGCGCCGACGCCATGATGATCGGCGGCTATCTCACCCAACGGGGCCGCTCCCCGGAGGCAGACCTCCAATTTGCCGAAGACATCAAACAATTATGGTCGATCTGAAAGACTGGCTGAACCAGCAACGGGTAAAGGGGGGGCTCCGCAGCCTGCGCCCGGTGCTTCGCCGGAGGAACGGACGGATCACCCTTGTCGGTGACGAGGACCGTGAACTCCTCGATTTCTCTTCCAATGATTACCTGGCCCTTGCCGAACATCCGGCCCTCATCGCCGCAGCTCAGCAGGCCCTGAGCCGGTTTGGCACCGGTTCCGGCGCGGCCCGTCTGATGAGTGGCGACCTTGCAGTGCACCATGAGTTGGAGGAAGCAGTGGCCCTTCTCAAGGGCAAGGAGGCCGCTCTCACCTTTGGCAATGGCTACATGGCCAATATCGGCATCATCCCCGCCCTGGTGGGTCGCCACGACCTCATCTTCAGCGACCGGCTGAATCATGCCAGCATCCACGATGGCTGCCGCCTCTCCGGTGCCCGCGTGGTGCGCTTCCGGCACAACGACTTTAATCATCTCGAAGACCTGCTCAGGGACAAACGTGGGGCAGGTACGGCTCTAATCGTAGTGGAGTCTCTGTACAGCATGGACGGGGACCGCTGCCCGTTGCCTGAGCTGGTGGAACTCAAGGAGCGTTTTGGCTGTCTGCTCATGGTGGACGAGGCCCATGCCACCGGAGTCTTTGGTCTGCATGGCGGTGGGTTGATCGAAGAGGGCGGGGTGAGCGACGCAGTGGATCTGGCCATGGGCACCTTCGGAAAAGCCCTTGGCAGCTATGGCGCGTATGTGGCAGGCAATAGGGAGATGATCGATTATCTGGTCAACCGGGCCAGGAGTTTTATTTTTTCCACCGCCTTGCCCCCAGCGGTTGTCGCAGCCTCCCTGGCTGCAGTGCATCTCGTCCGGCAGGAACCAAATCTTCGCCATGAACTGCATGAAAAAATCGCCTATTTCAAGGCACTGCTACGCGTCGGGGGATACGGTGCGGACCTTGGTTCTTCGCAGATCATTCCTATTCACATTGGAGAAAGCGATGCGGCGTTGAACAAGGCTGATTTGCTCAGAAAGCAAGGGTTATTCGCCACGGCAGTCCGGCCACCCACCGTGCCGGACGGCACAGCGCGGCTCAGATTGTCCATTACCCGTCATCACAGCACAACGGATCTCGCCCAGGCAGCCACGGTACTGCTGGAGATTATGGATCGATAGCGTTTATTTTTGGAGGCGGGAAAAAACGAGGAGCAGGGGAGCGAAATTTTCGGGCTGGGAAGAACCCAGCCCGAAAATGAAACAGCGATTTACTTTGCAGCAGCAGGAGCAGCAGTCTCAGGAGCAGCAGCAGGAGCAGCAGCCTCGGGAGCAGCAGCAGGAGCAGCAACAGGAGCAGCAGGCTCAGCAACGGGAGCAGCAACAGGAGCAGCAGGAGCAGCCTGCTCTACCGGCGGAGCTACTACTGCTTCTTCAGCTTTCTTGCAGGCAATCATGCCGGTAGAAAGCAGCAGCATCAAGGCAAAGGCAACGGTTGTTTTGATTGATTTCATGGTTCTCTTCCTCTCTTTGTGTTTTAATAATTGCGACAATGCGCATTACGCTTGGTAGTGATCACGCCTGGATCACCCAGCCAACTCTTCCCTCGGTCAGGGGGTGACAAATAAGAGTTTTATACCTCCGGTCCTCGCCAGAGTAAAGGGAAAATATACACCACCTTAGAAAAAAACGCCTATCCCCTTTATTCTTGGCAAACAGGGCAGTAAAAAGTGGCTCGCCCGCCCAAGACGGTGCGCATCACCAGCTGGCCGCAACGCAGGCAGGGCTGCCCCTGTCGCCCGTACACCGTGAGCTCCAGCTGAAAATACCCGGCCTCGCCGCTGACGTTCTCGTAATCGGAGATGGTGGAGCCTCCCATGGCAATGGCTTTTTCCAAAATGAGCCGACTCTTCTTGACGATGAGCTGCCAATCGAGCTTCAACAACCGGTTGACCGGGGTCAGCGGATGGGTGCAGGCGGCAAAGAGCGTCTCGTTGGCGTAGATATTGCCTAACCCCACTACCACCCGGTTGTCCATGAGAAAACTTTTCACCGGCTGCCTCTTGCCCCGTGCCTTTTGAAGCAGATAGTCGGCGGAAAAATCCTCGGAAAAAGGCTCCGGCCCCAAACCGGCAAAGGGATCCTTCTCCCGCAGCTCTTTTTCCGAATATACCTCGACACAGCCAAACCTCCGCACATCGTTAAAACGCATCTCTTTGCCGTTATCCAAAAGAAAACGGAGATGATCATGCTTGCGGCGGGGGGTGTCGCTGTCAAAGAGGCCGATCTTGCCGGTCATGCCGAGGTGGAACAGCATGATGGCCTTGCCGGTCAGACGCAGGAGGATGTATTTGGCGCGCCGCTCCACCCCCAGAATGAAGGCGCCCTCGACCTGGTGGTCCATCTTGGCCCGGGGGAAAGGCTTGCGCAGTTTTTTATTGCTGTAGGAAACCGAGAGGATTTTGCGCTTAAGCACCAGGGGGGCTAGCCCTTGGCAGATCACTTCCACTTCCGGCAGTTCGGGCATGGTAAGACTCCTTTCTCAGCCTGCGCTCTCGGGCTTGATTTTCCGGATCAGCTTGGGGATGAAGAAGGAGCCGACAAAGAGCGCCAGGGAGAAAAAGACCTTCCAGCTCACCAGCTGCCACCAGTCCCCGGATTTCCAGACCTCGGCCAGGGTGGCGAAGAAAAAGGTGAGGACAAAGCCTCCGGCGAGAATACCGAACAGGGTGCCGAAGAAATACTCCCGAAACGTCACCCGAGTCAACCCCATGCCGAAGTTGAGGGGGGTGAAGGGGAAAAAGATCAGCCGCAGGTAAAGCACCGTGGCAAAGCCGTTGGCCGCGATCCGGTCATCGTATTTCCGTAGCCGGTCACCGATCAACCCCGCGGCAAAATCCCTCCCCAGGTAGCGGCCGATGAAAAAAGCCAGGGAAGCGCCAAGCATGGCGCCCAACTCATTGTAGAGAAAACCGTACAGGGAGCCGAAAAGCAGGGCGCCGAGGCCGGTGAACAAGGTGGCGGGCAGAAAAAGACAGATGCCCCCGGCATAGAGGAGCACGAAGACCAGCGGCCCCCAAGGGCCAAAGGAGTTCACCAGGGATTGCAGGTAGTCGGGCGAAATGTATTGCCGCACCGGGGTAAAGCGAAACAGGGTGATCATTGCGGCCAAAAACAGGGCAAAAACCATTGCCTTGCCCACCCCTTTTTTGGGGGCCTTCCCCTGGGTCTCTCCTGGTTTCATTGCGCACCGCCCAGCCGTATTTCCGCCTTGTTCCACAACGGGCACTGCCCACCAATGCATTCCCGATTGGCGGAAAACTGCCGGCAGACAAAATCAGCCTCAGCCAGGAGCGACACCGGCAGAAGGCGGTGGGAAAGAAGCGCCGCTTCCCGCAGGGCCGTGACCGTTTCCCGCTGGCAGCAGCGCGCCCCTTGGGTCAGCGCGATCTCGCCCAGCACCCGGGAGGTGATCTCCTGCACCTGCTGTCGGGGTTTGGGGGTAAGGGGTGTGGCTTCCAGAAGAACGCTGAAGGCGATGCCCACCCCGACCGCAGCGCCGCAATTGCCCCAGAAGCCGCAGACCCCACCCGGCACCTTGCTGCCCCGCTCAATGCCGGTGAGGATGGCTTCCCGGCTGATCTTGCCGCCCAGGTTTCGGTAGGTGGCCAGAATGATGCCCGGCACCATGGCATGGTGCTCCGGCCCGTGTAGGGGAATGGCCGGGTGGCGGCGGATCGTGTCCAGAAGGATCAGCATGTCCTGTTCTTTTGTTTCCGCACAGAGAAGGCGGATGGCGGAGAGGCCGTCCTGCTGGTGGCAGGCGTCGCAGATATAATGGCCCTCTGTGCAGACCGCGTTGGTTTTCTTGACCCCGCCGCAATAGTGGCAGGCCACCGCCCGTTCATGGGAGAGATAACCGATCTCCTTGCCGCAGGCCATGCAGCCCGATTGATGCCGACCGGCAACCGGCGGGCGCAGGCTGGGAAGGGCAACAATTTTACCCGGCGCCTCTTCTTGTCCACCACCACAACCGCTACTCTGAAGTAGGGGGGGATCGGTCGCCGGGGCGCAGCAACTATTTTCCACGGTCAGGTTGACGGCCTCCCCCTGCCCATTGAGGATAAACAGCGAATCACACAGGCTTTCCGCCTCGTTCAAGTCCACCGTCGTACGCTGGCCCTTGAGCAGCATGGCCCCACTTTCCGTCCACACTGCGGCAAACGGCCCCCGGTAGATGACCTCCACCTGGAGCACCTCTTTCGGCTTGTCGGCCCGGAAGGTGAGGGAGTAGAACCGGGTTTCGCCTTCGATCCGGTAGGGGAAGCGCTTGACCAGGCTGACCCCGGCAAAACCGGCAGTTCGGAGCATACCCAGCAGGTCCTCCTGCCGCAGCGCCCCGCCCAGGCATTCGCCCCGGAACTGCTCGTTATTTCTGATGGCCACCGGGATGGATTCGTCGGTGACAATGTCGGACACCACCAGCCTGCCGCCGGGTTTGAGTATCCGGAAAATCTCGTGCAGGGTTTGCCGTTTGTCCGAGCTCAGGTTTATCACGCAGTTGGAGATCACCACGTCGGCAGTGGCGTCGGGCAGGGGGATGTCTTCGAGAAAGCCCTTTTTGAACTCCACATTGTCATAGCCTAACCGGCTGGCCACCGTTGCCTTGGCCACCTCGGCCAGATGGAGCATCTCCTCGGTCATGTCGATGCCGATCACCCGGCCCGACGGCCCCACCTGGGCTGCGGCCATGAAGCACTCGACCCCGCTGCCGCTCCCCAGGTCCACCAGCACCTCGCCGGGTTGCGGCTCGGCATCCTTAACCGGGCTGCCGCAGCCGTAGGATTTTTTTCGGGAGTCCGCCGGGATGAAATTTGCCAGGGCCTGGTCCGGGGCAAAGGGATTGACGATCTCCTCGTTGGCGGTGAGCGCGGCCCGACCGTAAAACTCCCGCACCGTGGAGTGCCCCTGGTCATCGGCCAGGGAAATCACGCAGTTGCAGTGGGTAAGCGCCACCTCCTGGCCGGTGTCCGGGCAGTCGTGGCGCACCTCGCCCATCCGCAGCAAAATCTCACCTTTTGCCCGGGCAGGATATTGGCGGGCCTGTCGGCTGATCAGCCAGAGGGCCAAGCCGTTATACAGCTCCACATAGGGATCATGCCCAACCAGATCGCCGCCGGCGAGATAGCTGTGGTCCAGATCGCCGCCGCCCACCAGAAAGCGCAAGGGGTTGGCCTGATAGACCTGGCTTGCAGCCAGGGTTGCCTTGCGGATCTTCTCCAGCACCGGGCTCTGGTGCCAGACTTTTTCCAACCCTTCGGCCAGGATCCCGCAGGCCAAAGCCGCAAGGCCGACCAGGGCGGGGGAGGGGTAGATCAGGCCATCCGGCCCCACGGCCAACGATTCCCAGGCCGTGTTGGACAGGTCATGCCGGGTGCCGGGGGTGCTGAATACCTGACTGCGTAGGGACTCCACATTGTCGATGCGCACCCCACAGCTTTCCGCCATCTCCTGGGCCCGGATCAGTTGGGGGAGGATTAGGGCCGGGGCGACAAACTGCTCCAGACTACCCTTGCCCCGAACAAAATGCCAGAGCAGGTGGATGTTGCCGATCCCCTGGTCGGCGGCAAAGGCAACAATCTCTGCCAGTTCGCCCACATTGGCCCGGTTCACCGCCACGGACAGGGTGAGGGGAAAGCCCAGATCCTTGAGCAGGCCCAGGCTTTCCAGCAGCCCGGCAAAGGAGCCTTTCCCCCGCAACGCCTCATGCTGCACGGCCAGACCATCGAGGCTGAGCTGGAGATGGAAGCGTTCCCTGGGCAGGGCCGCCAACTCGGCAAGGTGTTCCTTGGCCAACAGGCCATTGCTGAGCACCACCACATGGATTTTTTTGTCGGCAAGCAGTTGGGCCACCATGTCGACAAAACCCGGATAGACAAAGGGCTCGCCTCCGGTGAAATAGAAGAGGGTGCAGCCCAAAGCTCTGGCCTCGGCGATCCCTTGGGCCAAAGCCTCCGGGGACAGGGTGGCGGCCTGGGATGGGGAGGAGGCAAAGAGGCAGTGGTGACAGGCCAGATTGCAGCGATCGGTGAGATGAAACCAGCATTCTTTCAGGCGGTTCAGGGTGAGCAGCGGGTGGCGGCCTGGGTATGGGGAGACTGGTCCGGCAGAAAGTTGAGAGACGAGCCGCTGGGCCGCCAGCATTCGCGGGCCACGGTCTTTTTCAGAAGGTACGTTGCCGGCGGCAAAACCTTTCCCCTGTCGCAGCTCCTGCAGCAGGCAATCCGCCTCGTGATCCGGCACGAACCAGTCCGGCCTTTCCGGCAGCACATACACCGGGGTACCGTTTTGTTCTACGCGTTGCCATTCTTCAAACATGCACAGGTCTCCCTAAGATCTCCATCTGGAATTTAATGATTTCCTTCAATATAACGTAAAGCCGCAATGGGCGCAAAGGGCAAAACAAAAATCTTAGCGTCTTGGCGTTGTTGCGTTATAACTAGGGCATTGAAAAAAGGAGGAACAATGGCTGACGAGCGAACCATCCTGCGCGCACAAATCCTGGCTGCTCGCAATACCTTGCCCTCGGAGGAACGGCAGCAGAAAAGCCGAATCATCACCGAACACCTCCTGGCCCTGCCGGAGTTTGCCCGTGCCCGCTCTGTTTTTGCCTATGTCAGCTTCCGGAGTGAGGTTGAGACTCTGCCCCTCATCGCCCATTGCCTCAACAAGGGCGTGACCGTGAGCGTGCCCCTGACCCTGGTTCAGGAGCATCGACTGCTGCCCTATGTCATCACCGAGCCAAGCCGGGATCTTGCCCCTGGCTACTGCTCCATTCCTGAGCCGCGGACAACCCTGCCCCTGGTGGACCCAGCCTCCATTGAAGTGGTGGTGGTGCCGGGGAGCGTCTTCGACGCCAGGGGCGGGCGGTTGGGGTATGGGGGCGGCTATTATGATCGATTTTTACAGGGTGCGGCGCCCCAGGCCCTGCGGATCGGCCTGGCCTTTGACCTTCAGGTTATTGAGGCAGTGCCGCTTGAAAGTCACGATCAGTCGCTCGATTATCTTATCACCGAAACCCGCACCATCCATTTGGGGAGAACAACGCCATGCGCCGAAAAACCGCGGTCCTGAAAGACCCGCTCTTTCTTGAACACGACCCGGGCTACGACCATGTGGAAAGCCCGGAGCGCCTTGGGGCCATCTACCAGGCCCTTGCCCGCCCGGAAGAGACCGAGGCTTTTTTTTACCCCGAATGCGAGCCGGCCAGCTACGCCGATCTGGCCGCAAACCATACCGCCGAGCACATCGAACGGGTGGCCGAGACAGCGGGCAAGCAGTTCGACATCCTTGACCCGGACACCCATACCTCGCCCCGCTCCTACGAGGCGGCGGTACTCGCGGCAGGCGCGGTGATCACCGGCCTCAAACTGGTGGGCGCGGGCCAGGCCGACAATGCCGCGGCCCTGGTGCGCCCGCCCGGCCACCATGCCGAGGCGGACCGGGCCAAGGGCTTCTGTCTGTTCAACAACATCGCCATCGGCGCCCGCTACGGCCTGAAACATCTGGGCATGGAGCGGATTTTGATCCTCGACTGGGACCTGCACCACGGCAACGGCACCCAGCACTCTTTTTACGACACCGATCAGGTGCTTTACTGCTCCACCCACCAGTTTCCGCTTTATCCGGGAACCGGGAGTCTCAAGGAAACCGGTACCGGAAAGGGCGAGGGCTACACCCTCAATGTGCCGCTGCCTGGTGGCCAAGGCGACCAGGACTTTGCCCGGATCGTGGACGAACTTGTTACCCCGGTTGCCCGCCAATACAGGCCGGACTGCATCATGATCTCCGCCGGCTACGACACCCATGTCTTGGACCCCCTTGGCGGCATGGCCGTTACCACCGCAGGCTTTGCCTACATGACCAGGGTTATGGTCGACCTGGCGGCGGAGCTCTGCGATGGGCGGCTGGTGCTGGCGCTGGAAGGAGGCTACAACCTGCAAGGCCTTGCAGACGGCGTGCTGGCCAGCCTCCATGAAATGGCAGGGGAGCAAGGGATGAAGCCTGCCGCCTTCACCGCCCTGGCCCAGACAAAAAGGCCCCTGCCCGCCCTGGATGCGGCCCTGGCCGTGGCAAAAAAATACTGGACTTTTTAAGGGAAACTCTGTGTTATAAAAAGATAGCGATTGCGGCCTTTTTCGGGCCCTGATCGTACACAAATCCCCTAAGGACCTATTCATCATGGCACAGGCAAAAATCCTCATCGCGGACGACGACACCCTGGTTCGGGAGGCCGTCTACAAAATTCTCTCCATGTTCGGCCACACGGTGGTGCCCTGCGCCAGCGGCGAAGAGGCCCTTGCCGTCTTGACCGGAGACTTCGACCTCATCATCCTCGACATCAACATGCCCGGCCTGGATGGGTTTGAAACCCTCAAACTCATCAACGATCGTAATTACGGGATTCCGGTGATTTTTCTCACCGGTGCGGGCTCCATGGAGTACGCAGTCAAGGCCATCAACCTGGGGGCCTACGACTTCATTCCCAAGCCTATCGAAGATTTGGACATTTTTAACATCAAGGTCAAGCGGGCCATTGAAAAACGGATGTACGTCGTTCAGGAGAAGGCCTACAAAGAAAATTTGGAAGTCGAAGTACGCAATAAGACCCGTGAACTGGCGGAAAAAAACCGCCAGCTGGAAGAATACAACGAAAATCTGGAAGTCTCCGCCCTGAACACCATGCTCACGCTACAGACCGCTCTCGAAGAAAAAGACATGTACACCGCCGGCCATACTACCCGGGTCACTCTGTTCGCCACGAGCATCGGCCAGGCCCTGCGCCTGGGACAGGACGAAATGACCGTGCTGGAGCGGGCCTGCCAGGTCCACGACATCGGCAAGCTGGTGGTGGATGTCAGCTATATCCGCAAACCCGGGCCGCTCACCGATGAAGAATGGCGCCTCATGAAAAAACATCCGGAGATCGGAGCCAACATCATAACGCCCCTGGCCTTCATGCAGGAAGAGATATTTCTTGTCCGCCACCACCATGAGCGCATGGATGGTAAAGGCTATCCCAATGGTCTGGGCGGTAGCGAACTAAACCTGTTGACCAAGATCATCACCGTGGCGGACAGCTATGACGCCATGACCTCCAAGCGCAGCTACAAACAGAACCTGGATCTCAAGGCGGCCATTACCGAGCTGCAACGCTGCTCTGGAAGCCAATTTGACCCCGAGGTGGTGCAGGTCTTTGTGGAGGTGCTCGAAAGCCAAGCGAAAATGGGCGCACACTAGCCCCCTCTCCGCCCTCCTCCGAAATGACCGAGCCCCGTTGCCCAGCCGGGGAAATGGGATTGACTTGCCCGGCTGAATACGGTACAAAACAAGGCATGAAAATCACCCCAGAAGAAGTACGATATGTCGCCAAACTGGCGAGACTTTCGCTGTCGGAAGCAGAGGTGGCAGAAACCACTCTGCAGCTGGATGGCATTCTGAGCTATGTGGAAAAATTGGGTGAGTTGGATACCACCGGCGTTTTGCCTACGACCCATGCCCTGGCCATCCAGAATGCCTTCCGTGAAGACGAGACGCGGGAATCCCTGCCCCAGCAGGAAGCGCTGGCCAACGGCCCGTTGCAGAACGGCGAGGCCTTCGTGGTGCCCAGGGTTATTTAGGAACTTCAGGCTCTGTGGCCAGGGCCATGTAGCCTGCCCCCTTACGGACCTCCCTTCCGAGGTCCGTTTTTATTGACGCTCCCAGCGCCAGCGGCAGACATCTGGAAAATCAGCAGCGGTACGATACATTATGGAACTCCACGCCTTAACCATTCACGCCTTGCAGAATCTCCTTTCCTCTGGAGAAATCTCCTCCCTGGAATTGACCCGTTCAGTACTCGCCCGGATCGACGCCGTGGAGGGCCAGGTCAACGCCTATATCACCCTGGACCGTAATGGCGCCCTAGCCCAGGCAGAGGCGGCGGATGCCCAGCGTAAAAGAGGCGAGGGCGGAAGCCTCTGCGGCATTCCGCTCTCCATCAAGGATGTCCTCTGCACCAAGGGGTTGCGCACCACCGCCGGCTCCAAGATCCTCGAACCTTTCATCCCGCCCTACGACGCCACGGTGGTGGAAAAGCTGCGCGCCGAGGGCGCGGTGATCCTCGGCAAGGTGAGCATGGACGAGTTCGCCATGGGCTCGGCCAATGAAAACTGCGCCTACGGCGTGCCGAAAAATCCCTGGAACCTCGCCCATGTCTGCGGTGGCTCCAGCGGCGGCTCGGCAGCCTCGGTGGCGGCGGACGAATGCATCGCCTCCCTGGGCTCGGACACCGGCGGCTCCATCCGCCAGCCTGCCTCCCACTGCGGGATCGTCGGGATCAAGCCCACCTATGGCCGGGTCTCCCGCTTCGGCCTGCTGGCCTATGCCTCGTCCCTGGATCAAGTCGGGCCGCTCACCAAGGATGTGCGCGACGCCGCCATTATGCTCAACGCCATCAGCGGCTACGACCCGCGGGATTCCACCTCGGTCAACCAGCCGGTACCGGATTACATCGGTGCTCTTGCCACTGATTGTAAAGGCCTCACCGTCGGCATCCCCAAAGAATACTTTGGTGAGGGTCTTGATCCGGAGGTGGAACAGGCGGTGCGCCGGGGCATTGCTTTGCTTACGGAGGCCGGGGCTAAGACCGTGGAGATCTCGCTGCCCCACACCGAATACGGGGTGGCAGCCTACTACATCATCGCTCCGGCCGAGGCCAGCTCCAATCTGGCCCGCTACGACGGGGTCAAGTACGGCTTCCGCGACCACGACCAGCACGAACTCCTGGAGATGTACCGCCACAGCCGCTCCAAGGGCTTCGGCGAGGAGGTGAAACGCAGGATCATCATCGGCACCTACGCCCTGTCTTCCGGCTACTACGACGCTTACTACAAAAAGGCCTCCCAGGTCCGCACCCTGATCGTTCAGGATTACGCCAAGGCCTTTACCCAGTGCGATCTGCTGGTCTCCCCGGTCACCCCAGCACCGGCCTGGAAGATCGGCGAAAAAATTGATGACCCGTTGAGCGTGTATCTCTCCGATATCCTTACCATTTGTACCAACCTGGCCGGCTTGCCCGGCATGTCGGTGCCCTGCGGGATAAGCAGCAGCGGGTTGCCCATCGGCCTCCAGCTCCAGGCCAGCCATTTTGCCGAGGAAAAAATCTTCCGGGCCGCCTATGCCCTGGAACAGCGGCTCGATCTGGCGGGGAACAAGCCGAAACTGTAGAAGATGTGTTCACAACTGGTCGTCACACCGATGAAAACCGGTGTCCAGCCTTCCTGTAGCTGTCCGCAGATACTGGATTCCGGCTTTCGCCGGAATGACGGGATGCCGTATTTAAGGATTTAAGCCCATGAAACTCCCTGTGCGCGACAACATCGCCAGCCTCATCCCCTATCCGCCGGGCAAGCCCCTGGAAGAGCTGGAGCGCGAGTACGGCATCACCGGCTCCATCAAGCTGGCCTCCAACGAAAACTCCTTGGGCCCGTCGCCCAAGGCCGTGGCCGCCGTGGTCGACAGCCTGAAAAACCTCCACCGCTACCCCGACGGCAGCTGCTATTATCTGGCCCAGGCGCTGGCCGAAAAGATCGGCGTGGCCCCGAGCCAGCTGGTCTTCGGCAACGGCTCCAACGAAGTGATCCAGCTGCTCATCGCGGCCTTTCTCGCGCCTGGCGAAGAGGTGATCACCAGCCAGCCCACCTTTCTCGTCTACCAAAAGGCGGTCCAGGCCCAGGGCGGCGTCAACCGGGTGGTGCCGTTGGTTAACATGCACCATGATCTGGACGCCATCATCGGCCAGATCACGAAAAAAACCCGGCTCATTTTTCTCGATAACCCCAACAACCCCTGCGGCACGGTGTTCAGCAACGAGGCTTTTGCCGCCTTTCTCGACCGGGTGCCCGATCAGGTGATCGTCGCTCTCGACGAGGCCTATGTGGATTTTGTCGAGCCGGGCCTGCGCCTCGACGCCCGTGACTATCTCAAACACCGGGTGCCGGTGGTGGCCCTGCGTACCTTTTCCAAGGCTTACGGTCTGGCGGGCTTAAGGGTAGGCTACGGCCTGATGCATGCCGACATTGCCGATTATCTGCACCGGGTCCGGCAGCCCTTCAACGTCAATCTGCCAGCCCAGGCAGGGGCCCTGGCCGCCCTGGGTGATGACGAGCATTACGAGAAAACCATCGCCTTCAGCCGGGAGGGCATCGCCTGGTTGAGCAGCGAGGTGGAAAAGCTCGGCTGCCGCGCCTTCCCTTCCCAGACCAATTTTTTCCTCATCGACGTAAAATGCGACGGCAAGAAGCTGTACGATGCCTTGCTCCACCAGGGGGTCATAGTCCGACCCATGAACGCCTACGGCTACCCCACCTACATCCGGATCACCGTGGGGTTGCCCGCGGAAAACCAACGCTTCATCAAGGCACTGACCATAGCGTTGGGTGAGGTGGACCGTGCTTGACCCCAAGGCCATCGTCACCATCGACGGCCCCTCGGGCGCGGGGAAAAGCACGATCAGCCGGGGGCTGGCCGCGAGGCTCCACTTTACCTATCTGGACACCGGCGCCATGTATCGGGCGGTGGGTCTCGCCTTGGAACGGCAGGGTATTGATCTGGCCGACACCTCCGCGCTTGCACAATCCCTTGCCGCAATCGAACTGACCCTTGTTCCCAACGGCGACGACGATGTGCGGGTGCTACTGGGTGGGGAGGACGTTTCCCAGGCCATCCGCACCCCGGAGATGGGTCTGGTCGCCTCCCGGGTTTCCGCCAATCCGCTGGTGCGGGAAAAACTCACCGCCCTGCAGCGGCAACTGGGGGGGAAAGGCGGCATTGTCGCCGAGGGCCGGGACATGGGCACGGTGGTTTTCCCTAAGGCGGCCTGTAAGTTTTTCCTCAACGCCTCGGCTGAAGAGCGGGCCCGCCGTCGCCAGGCCCAACTGGCGGAAAAAGGCCAGATTGTGGACTATCAGGAAATTCTGGACCAGATCAGCAAACGCGACTATGATGATTCCAGACGCGAGTTGGCCCCGCTCAAGCCAGCGTCTGACGCCATTCTTGTCGATTCTTCCAGCATGGGGCCCGAAGCGGTCATTGCCTTTATGCTGGACGGCATTGCCAAGTCAGCCCGTTGATCAAACGGCCAACAGGAGAAGGAAGTCATGACAGAAGAAACCCGGTCCCTGAAACGCAGACACCTTGTGTACTACCTTGAGGTCTACGACGATGACGCCAACGAACTCCTGGGGCATCTCGTCGATCTGACCACCACCGGCCTTAAGCTGGTGAGCAAAAAACGGATTCCCACCAACCGCAACTACAAGCTGCGGATGATGCTGCCGGAGGGGTATTTTTCGCAAAAGGATCTCTATTTCGAAGCAAAAAGCATGTGGAGCTCCAACGATATCAACCCGGATTTTTACGACACAGGATTTGCCGCGCCAAAGCTTGATCCGAAAGCCCAGGAAATCATCCTCGATCTGGTGAGCCAGATCAGCTTTAACGACTAGAAGTAGGGCAGAATATGAATACCGTACTCGACTGCCGGGGTCTGGCCTGCCCGCAACCCGTGATCAAGGCCAAGGAGCTGCTCGACTTCCTGGAGCAAGGCGCAGTAGTGGAGGTGCTGGTTGACAACGAGGCTGCACAAAGCAATCTGGCGCGCTTTGGCAAAAGCCAGGGTTGCGTTGTGGAAATCCGAGCCATCGGAGACACCCGGCACATAACGATCAGCAAGGGGCTGCCCCCAGTAGAGGGTGCTCAGGCCCCGGCCCCGGAGGACTACCGCTGCGACCTGCCCGGTCCCGGCCTGGTTTACGTCATCCCCGCCGACACCATGGGGCGGGGCAACGACCCGCTGGGCGGGGTGCTCATGCGGGCCTATGTCAAGACGATCAAGAGCCTCAGCCCTCTGCCCGCCAAGATTTTCTTTTACAATACCGGGGTAAAAATTACCGCCACCGAGTCCGATCTGATCGCCCCTCTCCGGGAGCTGGCCGCGATGGGGGTGGAAATTTACTCCTGCGGCACCTGTCTGGATTTTTTTAATCTCAAGGACGCCGTGTTGGTGGGCCAGGTCACCAACATGTTCGAGATCATGGACGGTATGGCCCAGGCCAATAAAGTGGTCAGCCCTTACTGAAGGCGGCCGCCGCCTCCCCTACTATGCCCGACTCATCTCCCCCCATCTATCTCGACAACGCCGCCACCTCCTTTCCCAAACCCCCGGAGGTGGCCGAGGCCATGCACCGGCTGATCCGGGAGGTTTCCTTAAGCCCCGGCCGTTCGGCGCACCGTTTTTCCCTGGCTGCCAGTAGGGTGATTTTTGAGGCCCGCGAGCTGATTGCCGATTTTTTCGGTTGCCTGGATTCAAGCCGGGTGGTGTTCACCAGCAATGTCACTGAGGGGCTTAATGTGGGCATTTTCGGGTTGCTCCAGCCCGGTGATCAGGTGCTGACCACGGGTATGGAACACAACTCGGTGATGCGCCCCTTGCGCCACCTGGAAAAAAACCGGGGGATTGTCCTTACGATTCTGCCCACCGACCCCACCGGCGCCATCGACCCGGACGATATCCCCACGCGGTTGAGCGGAAAGACCCGGCTCATTATAATCAATCATGTCTCCAACGTGACCGGAGCGGTGGCCGATCTTGCCGCCATTGGCAAACGCAAGGGCGGGTCGCTTTTGATGGTGGATGCGGCTCAATCCGCCGGGGTTTTTCCTCTGGAGATGGAGAGTACGGGCATCGATTTTCTCGCCTTCACCGGACACAAGGGTCTGTTTGGTCCCACCGGCACCGGAGGTTTTCTTCTCCGGCAAGGGCTCACGGTCCCACCCCTGACGATGGGCGGCACGGGCAGCAATTCGGAATTCGAGGAGCAGCCGCTGCTGATGCCTGACTGTTATGAGTCGGGAACCCCCAACACCCTTGGTATCGGCGGCCTGGCCGCAGGGCTGAGATTTATCCGGAGCACTGGCCGGGAAACAATCCGCAGTCACGAAGAACACCTTACCCACCTGCTGCTGGATGGTTTGAGTCAAATCCCAGGGGTCACCGTACACGGGCCTCCGGCCAGCACTCGCAGAGGCTCGGCGGTTTCCCTGACCATCGCTGGCAGAAGCGTGGCCGATCTCACCTTGCTTCTCGACCGCCAATACGGGATCATGGCCAGGGGTGGGCTCCATTGCGCACCTGCGGCCCACCGCAGCATCGGTACCTTTCCACAGGGCACCCTGCGCCTTTCCCCTGGTTTTTTCAACACCGAGGCCGAGATCCAGGCGGTTCTTACCGCCTTGGACCAGATCAGCATCGGCTCATAAAGCTCCCCAGCCTCTACTCCAAAAAAAAAACGGGCGGCTGATCGTTTGTTGATCAGCCGCCCGTTGCAATGCCCTTGATGTCGAATCCCTGAAAATTACAGTTTTCTCGCCACAATAATGGCAATTGCCAGCTCCTGGGCCCCCAGAATAGAAGCCTGGGTGGTGGCCACATTGATATTTTGGAGCTGTTGGGTGGCTAGAATCTGATCTGCGGTCATGCCGATATTGTCGGCCATGGCCAGGTTGAGGTCTCCCATTTCTAAAATTCTATTGGCCATGAGGCCGACATCCGCCGATATTTGTAGCATGCTCTTAAGCGACGCAGAGAGCGTGGTGCTGGAGGTAACGGCCTTCAAACTGTCGAGGGCAAGAACATATCCGTCCATGGCCGTGGCCAGGGAGGTGAGCATGGTGCTCAGGTTGCCCAGGTTGAGCAGAGGCGTGGTATTGAGGTAGGTGGTGCTGGTGGTGGCGTTTTGAACCATGGTGGCCTGGGCCGCCTTTACCTTGTCAAGATAGGTGTGGACATCGGTGGCCACCGTGCTGAGCTGGGTTTTCATGGTCCAGGGGTTTAAAACCACTGCCGCCATCCGGGCCGCCAAAAGCTGGCCATCCAGCACTAGTTGCTCAAGGGTGAGGTTGTACGAGTCGGTTTCCACCACGGAAACCAGAGTCAGTATATTGGTCTGGGTTTGGAGCATGCTCTGCTGGGTGAGCAGGATGTTCTGGCTCTGGATCTGCTGGGTCAGGATGATGCGGTCGGCCATGAGGCCGATATTGTCCGACATGACCAGAATCTTGTCCGCCATTTCCCCGATGCGGTCGGCCATGGCCCCGATATCATCGGAGAGCTGGAGCATGGCGACAATCCCGTCCTTCATGGTAATGGCCTGGGCGGACGGCGACAGCGCGCCCAGGTCAACGGAGAGCCGCAGGCTTTCCTGGGCCAGGCTCGGGTTGAGCGCGGAAAGCTCGTCCAGGGAGGCCAGGGACGCGGCATCTATCTGCAACGGCGCGGCCAGATTGTCGCTTACCTGGGTGATGCTGTTCACCAAAGCGTGGGCCGCCTGATCGGCCTGGACCAGAGGCCCGCAGAGCGAACCGGCCGAAGGGCTGATCGCCTTGAGCTGCGTGTCAAGCCCCTGGGCTTGGACCACCAGATTCGCCAAATCCTCCGCCAGGGCTGCCCGGGCCGTGCCCGGCTGCAACCCCACGCCTGCCAAAAGAAAAAGGGCCGCCAACAACCCGGTTCGAATAGATGCGATCATGATTTTTCTCCCAAACAATGCCGGCAGCGCTTACTGGCCGAGATAATTTTTGATAACGGTAATGGTGACATTCTGGGCGATGGTCACCGAGTTCTGGGTCAATGCAATATTGGCCTGTTGCAGGTTCTGGGTCGCGACAATCCGGTCACCCATGAGCCCGATATTATCCGCCATGACGATAATCTTGTCGGCCATCTCCATGATCCGGCCGGACATCTCGCCGATGTCCGCGGTCAACCGCAGCATGCTGGCCGTGGCATCCGAGAGAACCGGGGTCTCGGTGAGCGGGGCCAGCTGGTTGATGGTGTTGGCATAGGTTTCCAGGGAAAAGGCCAACGATGTCTGCAGGGTGGAGAGATCGCCCATCAGGGTGAGGGTATCCCCGTTGATATAGTGGCTCGCTGACTGGCTGTTCTGGCTGATCCAGGTATAGACACCCACCGTGCTGTTTAACAGCAGGGAGGTCTGGGCTTCAAGTCGGCTCAAATCCACGGCCATGGTTGGACTGGTGAGCGTTGTTCCCCCCATCGTTCCGACCAGGGCATCGGCCTCATTCACCACCAACCCCAGGCTGAGGTTGTACGCAATGGTGGACAAGCTGTCGCTCATGGCGACCATATTCTGCTGGGTGGTGAGGATGGAGGCCTGGGTCAGGGCCACGTTGACGTTCTGTAGCTGCTGGGTAAGCAGGATTCGGTCCGCCATGACGCCGATGTTGTCGGCCATGACCAAAATTCGGTCCGCCATTTCCAGAATCCGGTTGGCCATGACGCCGATGTCGTCGGCAAGGCGGAGCATGGCGCTCAAGGCTGCACGGTACTCAAAAAGATCGGCCACACCATCTATGCCGTGCAGCTCCAGGGATATCCGTACGGAATCGACAGCCATCCCCTTGGCAAGCCCGGAAAGCGTATCCAGTGCGGTGAGATCGGCAGAGGTGAGGGTCACGGGGGGCGTAAGCCGCCCGTAAACCGCCTGCACGTTTGTCAGATAACTCTCCAGGGAGGTGTTAAAATCGCCCAGTTGGGTGCAGGTGTTTCCCTGGGCAACGCTGATCGCCGTCAGGTTGTTGCGCAGGGAGGTTCCCTGCGCAACCAGATTTTGCAGGTCTGTGCTGAGACTGGCTTGGGCCGGCAATGCCGAAAAAAGGAGGATGAGGGCAAGCGCCACGCCTGCAAAGGATTTAAGCAGCATTTCTGTTCTCCAAAACCAAACAATGTATTAGAATATAATTATATTATTAATTTCTTAATTAACACAGGCTGTATTCTCCCGTCAACCCGAAATTTTTATCGTCTCCGGCAAACGGTTTTGGGGCGGGGCCATGGGAAAAGCGAGGGGGTGCACTGCGTGTCGGCGCTTGCAAAGAATGGAGCCAATGGGTAGATTGCCTGGGCGATTAACCCGTTGGCTGGGAAGGACTACAATAAGAAAACAGAGGCATATAATGAAACGATATCTGTATATGTTGGCGGCGGTGATGTTTTTGCTTACGGCCATCGCCTGTGGCGACAAAAACACGCCGAGCTCCGGCCAGATCCCGATCTTCCGCTCCCTTTCTCCGCAGGAGGCAAAATCCCTCATCGAGGCCCGCAAGGACTTGGTCCTGGTGGATGTCCGTTCACCGCAAGAGCTGTACGAGGGCTCCATTCCCGGCTCGCAGCTCATCCCCTTCGGCGAACTCGCCCAGGGCAGAATGACCCTGCCCACGGGCAAGCCCATCCTGCTGATCTGCGCCGTGGGTGGGCGCAGCTATGCGGTGGGCCAGTATTTTTCCGGCAAGGGCTACGGGGAGATTTACAACCTGAATGGCGGCATCAGCGCCTGGAAGGCGGCGGGACTGCCGTTGCAACAGCGGTGAAGGGCGGCTCCCAAGGCGACGCGGAGTCTTGACTTAGGTCATGTATCTTTTTTTCCTCCGGTGATACCCTAAAAACAGTTGAGGGGAAACGCACGCTAAACCAGGAGGATGCACGCCCATGGATTTCATCAAACACCTCACCATCAAAAGCATGCTGCGACTGCTTGTCTGTCTGCCGGTGCTGTTCCTGATCGCAATTCTCCTCACCAACAGTGCCGCGCGCTACACAACCCTGCGGCAGGCAGCCTCCGTCAAGGAGCTTGCCGCCATCGCCGGTCTGAGCACGGAGATTGCCCACGAGGCCCAGAAGGAGCGGGGGATGACCGCCGGTTTTCTTGGCAGCAAGGGGCAAAAATTCGCGGACCGGCTCCCGGGCCAGCGCGGGGAAACCGACAAGCGCCTTGCCGCGCTCAAGGATTTTCTCGCCCATTCCAAGGCCGACAAGGGTGACCCGGCCCTGAGCGAAAAATTGCAAGGTGCGCTGGCCGGGATCGAAAAAATCACCGCGATTCGCCAGCAGGCCGATGCCCAGTCCATCGCCGGACCGGAGGCCATCGGTTTTTACACCGGGGTAATCCATGAATTCCTTACCACCATCCCCATGATCGCCCGGACCAGCCCGGACCAGGCAATCATGAAGGCGCTCACTGCCTACTACAATTTTGTGGAGGCCAAGGAGCGGATGGGCATCGAGCGGGCGGTGCTGAGCAACACCTTTGCCAACGACAGCTTCGCCCCTGGGATGTATCGAAAATGCGTGGAGATTCTCTCGGCGCAGAAGGTTTTTCTCGATAATTTCCTGGCCTTTGCCGAGGCTCCAGCCAAGGATTTTTATCAGGGAAAAATGACCGCCCCGGCGGTCGGGGAGGTTGCCGCCATGGAGACCGCCGCCCTTGATAAACATCTGGAGGGCGGCTTCGCTATCCAGCCGGAGCGCTGGTTTGATACCATCACCAAAAAAATCGAGCTGATGAAAGAGGTGGAAACCCAGCTCGGAGCGGACCTCGTTGCCATGGCGGACAGCCGAATGCAGGCGGACAGGTCATCGCTGATCATCACCGCGACCATCGCCCTGATCGTCATTGCCTTGAGCATCCTGATGGCGGCCTATCTTTCCTCCCTCATCGTGGGCTCGCTGGAGCAAATCAGCGACGACTTGACCAACGGCGCCGCCGAGGTGCATGCCGCCGCAAGCCAGGTTTCATCGGTGAGCCAATCCCTGGCGGACGGGGCCGGAAATCAGGCCGCCGCCATCGAGGAAACCTCCGCCTCCCTGGAAGAGATTGCCGCAGTGACCAAGCAGAACGCCGACAACGTCGGCCAGGTCGAGGCCTTGACCCGCGAGGCGCGCAAGGTGATCGACACGGCCAATGTCTCCATGGGCCAGCTCACCCTGTCCATGGGGGAAATCTCCAAGGCCAGCGAGGAGACCTCCAAGATCATCAAGACCATCGATGAGATCGCCTTCCAGACCAACCTGCTGGCCCTGAACGCGGCGGTGGAAGCAGCGCGGGCCGGAGAGGCCGGGGCCGGTTTCGCCGTGGTCGCCGACGAGGTGCGCAACTTGGCCATGCGGGCCTCGGAGGCGGCGAAAAACACCGCCGGTCTCATCGAGGGAACCGTGCAGAAGGTGCAGACCGGCGAAAAGCTGGTGACCTCCACCAACCAGTCCTTCCAGGAGGTGGCCGACAGCACCGCCAAGATCGCCATGCTGATGAGCGAAATCGCCACGGCCTCGCGCGAACAGGCATCTGGGGTCGGCCAGGTCAATCTGGCTGTGACCGAGCTGGATTCGGTGACCCAGCAGAACGCCGCCACCGCCGAAGAGGCGGCCAGCGCTTCCGAAGAGTTGGACGCACAGGCGGAACAGATGAAGGAAACGGTGCACGCCCTGACCGCCCTGGTGCGGGGCGCGGACTGATTCCGGCTTGCATCTTCCAGGGCACTTTGCATAAAAAAGGCACGGCGGGTTGAACCCGTCGTGCCTTTTTTATGGTTTTTCCTTTGTGACTTAGAACTGAAAGAAGAGGGGTTTCCGGGTCAAATCGATTTTACAGGCTTCGATGCAGGCCCCGCAGTTATGGCACTGGGGGTAGAGACCACCGGCCACCGGGTCGAGGCCCAGTTGGCAGGCTTGGGCGCAGGCGTGACAGCGGGTGCAGTGGCGAGTCTCCTCCTCTGAAAAAACCACCTTCATGGTCCGCCGCACACGGAAAAAGCCCAACACCGTGCCCACCGGACAGAGAAAGTTGCACCATGCCCGCCGCACCAGAAAGAATTCGACCACCACAATAAATCCGACGAGCCCCAGCTCCGCCCCCACGGTTTTTTCCAAAACAATCCTGGCCGTTTGCACCGAGAGAATTCCCGGCGCCGAGAGCAGACTGACCAGCGGCAGGCCGACCACGGCTGCGAGAACCAAGATAATGCCGAGCATAACGAGACGCAGCGTTGGCGCAGGGGCCGGATGCAGGGCGCGCCGAATCTTCAGCCGACCCGCCACCACGTCTGCCAGCTCCGAGAGAGTGTTCTGCGGACAGAGCCAACCGCAGAACACCCGTCCGCAGACAAGGGCGAGCACGACGGGCAGGAGCATCGACAGCAGCAGAACCGTGTCCAGGGAGCGGGTGGTGAAAAGGGTCTGCAGGCCGATGGCCGGGTCGGTAATCCACAGTGGGCCGATGGCAAAGGAATACAGAGTGCCGTTCAGAAACGCGATGCCCTGCTGATTGAGCCAAGGCACTAGGAAAAGGAGGACGAGCAGGCAAACCTGCACGGTGCGGCGGATGGGCGTGAGCTTCATCGCTTCTTCCCCGTGGCTGATCGAACCACGATGGCTGCCGGTTCCGCCGGGCAAACCCGTTCGCAGATGCCGCAGCCGACACAGCGTTTCGGGTCCACCACCGGCTGGAGCATATCGTCCATGCGGATGGCACCGTCGAAGATCGGGCAATCGTCGTAGCAGCTTCGGCAGAGAGTGCCCTGCCAGGCCAGGCAACGCTTGGTGTCGAGCCGGGCCGTGCCCATGCGAACCTGCTCCTTCTCCTTCAAATTGCGCTGGAGCGCTCCGGAAGGACAGACCGGCGGACATTTGAGGCACAGGTAACACGGCGCCTGCCGGGGCCGGATCACGGGGGTGCCCATGCTCCGCAGGCCGTCGAACAGATCGGCCTGCACGATGGCGTGGAAGGGGCACGCCTGGGCGCATTTGCCACAGCGGATACAGGTGGCGAGGAATTGCTCCTCCGGCAATGCGCCAGGCGGTCTGAGGGGTGCGTCAGCCATGGGATCGCGCTACGCCTTTTCGAGCTTCACCGCGCAGATCTTATACTCCGGCTGCTTGGAGAGCTGGTCAAATGCGTCGTTGGTCAGGCTGTTGATGAGCTGGTCCGGATAGTGCATCGGCACGAAGACCAGCCCCTCCCGCGGCATGTCGATCACCTTCGCCTCTAGGACGATGGTGCCGCGCCGCGAGGTGAGCCGCACCTTATCCTTGGATTTGACCCCCAGCTTGCTGGCATCCTTAGGATTGATCTCCACATAGGCCGCCGGAGCGGAACGCTTCAGCTCCGGCACGTTGAGGGTCATGGTGCCGGTGTGCCAGTGCTCGATCTGGCGGCCGGTGGTGAGGGCAAAGGGGTATTCCGCATCAGGCGGCTCAGCCGGCCCCTTGTGCGGCCGGAGCCAGACCGTGGCCCGATTGTTGTCCTTCTTGGCGCCGTAGAAGGAGACATCCTCGGCCTTGGGATCGAACTGCTTGACCAAGATGTCGCCGTACTTGGCGGTATAGCGGCGGATGGTGCCAGGGTGGTCCTCGGTGGGGCAGGGCCATTGGATGCCATGCGCCGCCGTAAGCCGAGCCCGGGTCATGCCCATGAAATCGTAGGCCGTGCCCTTGGAGGCGTGGCGGATCTCGTTCCAGACCTCCTCGGAATTCTTGTACGGGAAGAGCTTGGCCCCCTCGTCCTTACGGCCCACCGCACTCAGGAGCCTACGACTGAATTCGATCATCACCTCGAGATCCGGCTTCGCCTCGGCCGGTGGGTTCACCACCTTGGCCACATACTGGTAACGCCGCTCCGACTGGCCGAAGGTGCCGTCCTTTTCCACCCAGAGGGCGGCGGGCAGAACCAGGTCGGCCAGCTCCGAGGTGCGGGTGGGATGATACGCCTCGGAGACCACCAGAAAAGTATCGTCCCGCCGCATGCCCTTGCGGTAAGCATCCACATTGGGCAGGCTCTGGCCGGGGTTGGTGCAGGCGACCCACATCGCCTTGATCTCAGCCTTGCCGAAGGCCTGGAACATCTCCACCGAGGTGAGTCCGGGTTTGGCCTGAATGCGGCCCTTGGGCACACCCCAGAACGCTTCCATCTCTTCGCGGTCCTTGTCGTTGGCAACAAGGCGACCATAGGGAAGCAGGTGGCTCAACATGCCGCCGTCGCGTACACCGCCGCAGGCATTGGGCTGGCCGGTAAGGGAGAAGGAGGTCGCACCCGGCCGGTTCATCTGGCCGGTGAGCAGGTGCAGGTTGTGCATCAGGTTGTTCGCCCAGACGCCACGGGTCCGCTGATTGAGTCCCATGCACCAGAAACTCATGGTGCCCTTGGAGGTCGCAAACCAACGAGCCGCCTTAACGATATCCTCCTTGGGGCAGCCGGTGATCTTCTCCGCCGCCTCGGGGGTGTATTCGTCGAGGAATTTCACGTAATCGTCCCAGCTGGTGCCCTCGATCTTGGGCGGCGGCCCGGCATCTGTCACCTTTTTGAAGACCAGATGCTTGTCGAGGTATTCGGTGCTGTAAAGCTTCTCTTTAACAATGACATGGGCCATGGCGTTCAAAATCGCCAGGTCGGTACCCGCCGTGAAGCTCATGTGCAGATCGGCGATCTTGGCCGAGAGGGTCTTGCGCGGGTCGAGCATGATGATCTTGACGTTGCGCTTACGCTGCTCGTTTAGCAGCCGAAAGATAACCGGATGCGCCTCGGCCATGTTGGAACCGACGATGAAGAAGCAATCGGCGTGGTAGATGTCATCGTAGGCCCCCATGGGCTCATCCTTGCCGAAGGTGGAGACATAGCCCACCGCGGCGGAGGCCATGCAGAGCCTGGGGTTGCCGTCGATATTATTGGTGCCCAAGCCCCCCTTGAAGAGCTTGTTCATCACATAGGATTCTTCGGTATAGGATTGGCCGGAGCCGTAAAAGGCCACCGAGTTGGGATTAGCCTTATAGGCGTCCCCGAACTTGGAGACCATGAGGTCCATGGCCTCCTTCCACGAAATGCGGACAAACTTCCCGTTTTTGTTGAGCAGGGGGTACTTGGCCCGATCGGGCGCGGTCATGATCGCAGGCAGGAAGTTGCCCTTGAGGCAGAGGAACCCTTTGTTCCAGTTCTCCTTGTCGCCCTTCACCGCCGTGACCTTGCCGCCCTTGGAGCCGACGTAGAGCCCGCACCCGGCCCCGCAATAGCGGCAGACCCCCTTGGTCCAGAGATCCACATCCGCCTCGGTGCCGCCCAGCACCTGGCCGGGGAAGGAAAAATCAAGGCCTAAGGTCGATGCCGCTGCCATGGCGGCGGAATATTTCATGAGCTGCCGTCTGGTGATCTTCATTGCGCACCTCCTTGCCGGTGGAATCCGCTGTGCTGCTTGACTGCCTCCTCGGAGGCAGCAACGGAGTGGCGGTCATGGCAGCGAAAACAGGTCCGCTCCTTGGGATTGCGCGCCTTTTCCACGTCGCGCACCTGGTCGTTGTGGCAGCCCCGGCACCGAGTCAGCGCCGGCTTGGGGGCGAAGTTTTTCTCCGGCGAGCCGTGGCAGACCACGCATTTTACCCCCATCAGGCCATGCTTGCCTGCCTCCCAGACCTTTTCCTGGTCGGTGTGACATTCGGTGCACTCCTGGCCCGCAGCCTCTCGGGGATGTTTCTTGGCCGCTGCCGTGGCCACGGCCGGAACCATGAGCCCCACCGCCAGGCAGCCGATGAGGAACAAGTCGCGCCTCTTTCTTCCCGCTTTCGCAATGTCCATGCTCTCCTCCTTTAAAAAAGACTGGTAGTCGAGTCAAAAGAAAAGGGGGAGAACGGGTATCACCCGTTCTCCCCCATGAGACTAGCCGGATTACTTCTTCTTCATCGCTTCCTTGAGCAGATCGATACCCTTCTGGGAAGCAGCCATGGAAGAGGTCAGACTCTCCCGGGCGAGACCTGGGTTATGCCAGCCCTCGCTGTTCTCGGCGGTCCACCATTCCCAAAGCACATGGGCGATCTCGTGCTGCTTGCGGGCCTCGGCCAGGGTCGCCTCCGGCACCCCGGCTTTCTGGGCGGCGGCAAAGGTGTCGATCAACTCACCCAACGCAGCTTCGGCCTTGCGCATCTTGCCCTTGGTGTAGTTTTGCACCGCCTGAATCTGGTAGAGCTTCTCCTCCACCGTGGACTTGGGATGGCATTTCAGACAAGACTGCTTGACATGATCCTTGGGCCGCACCACCTGGTGTGAGGTGTATGCCTTGCCAGCAGCGTTTTTCTCCTGGGGCATATGACACTGATGGCACTGCACCCCGGCCTTGTCGTGAACGCTGCCCCAGTAGGTCTCCATCTCCGGATGCTGGAGCTTGATCAGGTTGGCCCCGGTCACCGCGTGCTTGAAATCGCGGAACTTGAGTTTGTCGTAATGGGCGAGAATATCCAGGGCGTTTTTCATGGGGAAATGGTTGGTGCGACGATCGTTCATCCCGACCTTCTCGCCGCTTTCCGGCTCGGTGCCGGGATTGCAGTTGTACTCTACATGGCACTGGCCGCACATCAGGACGGAATCCGTCTTGTTGAGAATCCCGATCTTGCGGAAACCACGGAAGTCGATAACCTTGACCTTACCCTTGCCCTTGTCGGCGTCGTACGGTCTGGCCCCGTCACGCTCCACCGCGTCGATGAGGGCGTCGCGGACGATTCGCGGCTTGGTGGCATGGGGGTCATGGCACTCGATGCAGCCCACCGGATTATGCACGTCCTTGATGAGCTCGTTGACGTCGGAGGTCCGATCCCACTTGGCCTGCGGGTCCTTGTCGCCCATGTACTTCCATTTGAGGATCAGGTCGGAGGTCTTGCACTGTAGACAAACGGCATTGCCCGCCTTGGCGGTGTACGGAAGGAACTTTCCCGTATCCTCCAGCACATCCCAGGTCTTGCCGGGCCGGGTCACGCCGTGCATGTTTTTGAACTGATAACGGCCACCGGCAAACCGATCCACCGAAAGCTGATCCACGACCATAAAGGGATGGGAGCGGGGCTCGTTGTGTTCCTTGGTGAAGCCGTGAGGGGCGAGAAGCTTGTCCTGCATGGGAGAGCGACCGGTGGGGCTGCCTTTTTCCTTGCGGGCCTGAGCGTCGAAGTTCACCCGGTTGAAGCTCTTGAATTGATCCTTGTGGCAGCCGCCGCAGGTGGCAAGATCAAGATTGGTCACAGGCTTGGTCTCGGCGTTGGCCAGATGGGCGTCCAGCTGGGAATGGCAGATGGTGCAGGCAAGGCCTGCGTGCTTCCCGCTCTTCTTCAACTCCTTGACCTCTTCATGACAGGAAAAACAGGTGGCCTCATCCACGCCCTTGGCGGGCTTAGCCGTCTTGGTTGCCGCCAGACCAGGGGTTGCCCAGACCAGGGTCAGGGCCACGAGCGGGCCTATCCATATCCGTTTTTTCATTCGCTTCGCCTCCTCTATACGTTGGGTGATTTGGTGAACATGCACTCCAAGGATACAGAAAGTGTAGCACGGGGTACTTGACTTAGGTCAAGGAAATTCTTGTTGGCGAAAAAACCCGCGGCAACTTGCCGCAGGTTTTGCTGTATCCACTATTTTTCCGTTTTTTTGAAACTATTGTGCGATCATACTGAAAACCCTTCCATTTTTGCACAGAACTTAGAGAGAATTCTCCCTATTTCCGATCGGCATTACCAAGGATTTTTTCCAATTTTGACTTAAGTCAATTCAGGTTTACCCATAAATATGTATTCAGAGATGATTGGGGACATTTTGAGCTACCCCCGCTTTCACGGACAGTTGATTAAGCAGCATTTGTCAAAAGTTCATATTGTTCCGGGCTGATATAGTTCAACGTCTCATGAAGCCGTTTCCGGTTATAA
>JBAZCG010000014.1:0-50788 GCA_041671085.1 Desulfurivibrionaceae bacterium
TACGGCAAAAAGGAACTCGGGCTGCACCATCGGAATATCAATCATGCCGGGTCAACCCCCCTTAGTGGCCCGCTTAACGAGCGGTTCATACAAAAATTCCAGAGAAAGTGGCAGAAAAAGTTGTTCAGCGATTTTTCTTTCTTCTTTTGCGTGCCCAAAAGAAGAAACAAGAAAACGGCACCCCAGCCAGTCCTGGCCCTGCGGGCTTCCCTTACTTCTCGCCGATGGCGGGACGCGGAAAAACTCGGGCTTCGCCCTCAGACAGTTCCCGCGTCTTTTCCGCCCCCGTCTGCGAGGCGCGGCAAGACAAATGGGGGGAGGGGAAGAATCCCATTGGCACGCAGCCGAGCACCGGAAAAGCTGCCGAAAAGGGAGGTTGCACTGTTTGAGCGCAGCGAGTTTGCAACATCCCGGCAGCTTTGAGGAGTACCCCATGCGGGGCATAAACTCCGGGCATCCCGCCTTCGGCGGGACAGCCGTGTGACTTTATCACACGGCGAGTGGCGGGGTGCCTTTTTCTTGTTTCTTCTTTTGGGCAAGCAAAAGAAGAAAAAGAGAACCGCAAAAAAGCCCCCTCACCCTCCCCGAAACGTCCGAAGCGCAGGCCTACACCGCCTCTTTATACGGAAAATCCGGATGATCAAGCAATTTCACCATCCGCTGCTTGGTCTCGGTATGAGCATCATGAAACTCCACCAACTCCGCCACCGCAGCCACCACCCCCTGCTCGTCCAGATCCCTCAAAATCCTGCGGCCAACCTTGGGGCTGGGCCCACCCTTGCCGCCCACGTAGAGATCAAAGCCCTTACGGGTTGCCATAATCCCGATGTCCGTGGTCAGCACCCCCGGACAACCCAGGGTGCAACCGGAGATGGCGATCTTGAATTTCTGTTTGGTTTTCTCCCTCTCCTTGAACTTCTCAAGAATCAGGGCGGAGATGCGCTCCGGATCGCCGATGCCCATGGAGCAGTCGCGAACCCCGATGCAGACCCGGGGAATTGGAAACTTGCCCGGCCCTTTGAACTGGGCACCAAGCGCGGCCAGTTCCCCGCGGATCACGGGCAGGTCCTCCTCCCGGATGCCCATGAGCCGCAGATTTTGGAGGGTACTCAGGTAGATTTCCAGCTGGTATTTTTCGGCCAACTCATGGGCCTTGCCCATAAGCGCCAGGGGCAAACGGCCCGCAGGCAGCAGAATGGTCAGACGTGTTAAAGCAATGGCATGTGTCATCTCTCACCTCAAGGTTACAGAAGAAATCAGCGTCCGGCACGGAAAAGAAACAATCGTATTCCCGCTGTTTCATAAAACATTTTTGCCCGAATGCAAGAATTCTCTTATCTTTACCCTTTCCCTTTATGGAATTTTCCGTTATTTAACTAAAATTCATCCAACAACATTCAGCACAGGCGCGGGAGAAAAGAGAAATGGGCAGTCACAGCAGACCTCACAACGATACGGCAGGTGGAGCAATCGACCGCAAACGCGAGCGGGAACGGCGCTATATGATGCAGTTGCTCTACAAAAATGCCGATGAACTGGCAACCAAGATGGTGCAGCGGTTGCTGGACAAAAAGATCCTCGAGATCACCGACGAAACCGCGATCCGGAAGATCTTCAACGAGCTGTTTGAAAAGCTCTCCAACATGGAAGAGTTCGACATGCTGTACAAGATCGCCCCGCTACGGCAGCTGGTGGTAGACCCCAACTTCCTCAGCCTCTATGTGACCCAGTACATCTGCGAGGATCTAGTGGAAAACGACAAGGTTCAGGACGTCTATGGCGACGACCTTGAGATTTACCAGGTCGTTGAATCCGTATTCAAGGTTCTCCGCCCCCAGGACTGATGTAGATGTAATCGCAGACTTCGAAAAGCCGCGCTTACCTCGGCGGGTACTTCGCCGCTTCGCGCCTGTATCGTGGACCTGTAAATTTCCTGGGTTATTCCAAGTCCGTCATTCTTTGATCAGCTCTTCTTCCGAACCTGCTTCAGATCCAGATAGGTGTAGCCCTTCAGCCCCTTCTCATACTCGCCCAAGAGCCGCATGGCCTCATTGGGCCGCAGCCTGTCTTCCTTGATGGCGCTATCCACCTGACTTTTCATCTTCCGCTTCAGATCGGTGCCGGTATACTGAACCAAGGCCAGCACCTTTTCCATGGTGGTGCCCTCGATGGTCTCCTCGATGTAGTACCCCGATTCCTCATCCTCATCCAGAAACACATGGGCCTCGTTCACCCGGCCGAAGAGGTTGTGCAGATCGCCCATGATATCCTGATAGGCGCCGGTCAAAAACACCCCAAGATAATAGGGCTTGCCGTTGAGATCATGGAGCGGCAGGGTGTCCACCCCTTCCTCGTACAGGTTGATGAACTTGGAAACCTTGCCGTCGGAATCGCAGGTGATGTCGGCCAGGGTTCCCCGCCGTTGGGGCTCCTCGGTCAGCCGGTGCAGGGGCATGATCGGGAAGAGCTGGCCGTAGCCCCAATGGTCGAGCAGGGACTGGAACACGCTAAAATTGCAGAGGTACTGGTCGGAAAACTTGCTCTCCAGCTCGACGATATCGTCGGGCTTGTACTCGGCATCCTTGAAATGCTCAAGCACCCTGGCGCCGGTGAGCCAGAACAGCTTCTCCACCTCCGCCTTGACCTCCAGGCCGATGAGGCCCAGCTCGAAATGGACCTGGGTCTCTTCCTTGTTGTGCAGGGCGTCGTGGTAGGCCTCCAGCGGGTTGCTGGGGTTGACGTGGGTGTAGTTGTACCAGGCCTCGTCCGCCAGTTTGTGGCTGATCTCCGGCTTGGCCGGCTCCTGGGCATGCTCCATCTTCTTGATGTCGCCGAAGGTCTCCACCACCAGCACGGAATGATGCGCCACCACGGCCCGGCCCGACTCGCTGATGATCACCGGATGCGCGACCCCCTGGGAGTCGCAGACATCCATGATATTGTAGACGATGTCGCGGGCATATTCGTTCAAGGAATAGTTGATGGAGGAGTGGAAGGTGGTGCGGCTGCCGTCGTAATCCACGCCTAGGCCCCCGCCGACATCGATGTACTCCAGGGCATGGCCGATCTGCCGGATCTTGGCATAGAACATGGCCCCTTCCCGCACCGCTTTCTTGATCGTCAGGATGTCCGGGATTTGGGAGCCGCTGTGGAAATGCACCAGCTTGAGGCAATCGGCAAGACCGGCTTCTTTCAGCAGATCGGAAACCTGGAGAATCTCTTGGGTACTCAGGCCAAACTTGGCGTCCTCGCCGGTAGATTTCTCCCACTTGCCCTTGCCGCCGCTCATCAACCGAACCCGCAGGCCGATCATCGGCTCCACCTTCAACTCCTTGGCATAGCGGATGATATTGGTGACTTCCTCGACCTTCTCCACCACCAAGACGATCTTCTTGCCCAGCTTACGGCCCAGGAGCGCGGTCTTGATGTAGAGGGCATCCTTGTAGCCATTGCAGATGATCAGGCTCTCCCGGTCTTCATGGAAGGCCAGGGCCGCGTAGAGCTCCGGCTTGGAACCGACCTCAAGGCCGTGATGGAAGGGCTTGCCCGCATCGATGATCTCCTCGACCACCTCCCGCAGCTGGTTGACCTTGATGGGATAGACGCCGCGGTAGACGGATTTGTATTCCAGCTCGACGATGGCATCGTTGAAGGCCTTGTTGATCCGCTCCACCCGGTTGCGCAGCAGGTCGTGAAAGCGGATGAGCATGGGAAAATGGAGGCCTTGCTCCACCGCCTCCTTGATCACATCAACAATGGCCACGGAGCCGCCCTGCTCTTTGAGCGGAGCGACCGTCACCTGCCCACGGCCGTTGATATCGAAATAGCGCAATCCCCAACGGGCGACACCATACAGCTCCCTGGCCTTGTCAATACTCCAGGCCTTTGCTTCCGCTGTCTGCTGCATCTGATATCCTCCTCGGGGAATTGTTGCTGAAATCAAGAGGGACAAAATACACAATTATCACAGAAACTCAATAGCTTTTTGCCTGATTATCGTACGGTTGCGGCTTGCCTGTCCACCGGAAAAACGAGTGCACGGGAACACACCGCATGTCCGGTGGCATATTCACCTTTTAGTCGAAAGTGCGTAACTATCCAGCAGCACCAATTCAGTTTCTCAAAATGTTGCGCTTGCCCAGGCTTCCCACCCTTCCGAAAACAACTTGCGCGCGCGTACCAAAAATGATACATAATATTATTATGAATCCAAATATGGCGGTCCATTTCTTCAAAACACAATCTGGTGCGGAACCGGTACGGGAGTGGCTTCGAGGCTTACCGGCCATTGACCGCAAAATTATCGGCGAGGATATCAAGACCGTTCAGTTTGGTTGGCCGCTTGGTCTGCCGCTTGTTGATCATCTGGACGGCGATATCTGGGAAATACGGGTCAGACTAGACAGACGGATCGCACGAATCATGTTTGTTGCCGAAAATGGCCTGATGGTTCTCTTGCATGGTTTCATCAAGAAGACTCAGAAAACCGCACAGTCAGACCTTGATCTCGCCAAAGCCAGACTCAAGCAGCTAAGGAGAAAAAAATGAAAAACAACGCCCATGTCGGAAGCAGTTTTGACGAATTCCTGACCGAAGAAGCCATGCTGGAAGAGGCCACAGCCGTTGCCATGAAACGAGTCATCGCGTGGCAAATCGAACGGGAGATGGCTGCCCAAAAACTCACCAAAACCACATTGGCGAAGAAGATGCACACCAGCAGGGCCGCTCTTAACCGCCTTCTTGACGAAACAGACACCAGCCTGACGTTGACAACCTTGGCAAGCGCTGCCGCCGCCCTTGGTAAAAAATTTCGGGTTGAGCTGGAGATCGCATAGGTCAAACACAACGCGCTCCCCCTCAGCTCAATTATGCTGCCCCGCGTACCGCCTGCCAGACCCATTCAACCAGCGAAATCCCCATATAACAGGCCAATGCCCAGTAGATATTGCCGATGAGCCAGCTTGCCATGAAGATGGTCCAATCGCGGCGGCCCATGCCGGTGAATTTTCCCTGGCGCAGATAGACCGTGGTTACAAAGGGGTCGGTGGTCACGGAGAGGGCCAGGCAGGCCACCGGCTCGCTGCGGCAGAGCATCCAGGCCAGGAACCGCCTGACCCGGCTTTCTCCTGCATACACCTTCAATTCCTTGATCGTCTCGATCCCCAGCCAGTCCTTTTTCGACCAGTCGTAGAACTGCATGGTCAGAATGCAGACGATGAGCGAGAGCAACGCCATGACAACCCCACCCCACAGCAGCCCGGCACGCCAGATGACATAGGGATACAGCACAAAATCAAAGGTATAGCAGATGATCCGGTCGGCCAGTATGCCGATGCCGAGGATGGCGATTCGTTCCTTGTGCCTGGTGAGCCACGGAACAACTGTTGAGAAGATACTCATACCGTCCTTAGTTGGGCGATTACGGCGCCGCGTGGCGCATCCGGTCAATCTTTTCCTGCAAGAACCACGAAAAATAGCCATGATACCGCTGCTGTAATTCCGGGAGCAGCCAGTCGCTGTCCGTCACCCGCCCACGGCAGTTGGGGCTGCCGCAATGGCACTCCAATTTGTAGGGCGGGATGCCTTCAGCCCCATACAGCACCATGGCATAGTCAAAGGTAATCTCCTCGTCCGGGGCGATGTCGCGCATGGCATCCAAAAATATCTGCCCCCGAATGCCGGCGTTGGGGTTGCAGCTATGGTTGAAATAATCAGCACCCCCAAGCTCATGCTCGCACCGGAGACCCAAAACAAAGTACTCATCAACCTGAAGGGCGAAATCACTGTGATTGCCTGGAAGCTCCGGTTCTTCGGCAATCGGCATCACATATCCGCCAAAGATAGCCAGCCGCTCTCCGGCTCTCACCTGCTCTCGGACGAAGACCCCTCGCCCCCCCCGCAAAGTCTTACTTCCAGCTTCTGGCTTATCCAGCTTAATACTGCCATGGGATGCCACCCTATCTCGTTTTGCCCTATCGATTTTTTCCTGCAAAAACCACTGGAACCAACCGTCATATCGCTGTTGCAACTTAGGGATCTGCCAGTCATTCTCGGTGACGATACTACGACAATCTGGTCTACCGCACCGGCACTCCATAGTGAAAAAACTGCTGCTCTCCGGATTCGGATGCATCGACATTGCGTAGTCATAAGTGATTTCCTCTCCCGATTCAATCCGCCGCATGGCCTGGAGAAATATTTGCCCTTTGAATCCGACATTCGGCTCGCAGCTATGGTTGATATAGTGCTGCGGCATACGTGCCAAATCGGATGGTCGGCGCGGGCCGATGGAAAATTGCTCGGAAATTTCAATCGGTTTATCGGCAACAACGCCCCGCAGATTGTTCTCGTCTTCGATGGTCAGGACGTACCCGCCCATGACAAAAAGCATCTCGTTAGCAGCTATCGCATCGGTTGCGTACACCCCTTTGCCATAATGGCCGGTCTCCCGCACCTCCAGCTTCGGATTCATCCACGAAAACATCTGTTTTGCTTGCATCACATCCACCCCCATTGCGTCAACAGCGCCCGGTCCTGCTTCAAAAACCGCATCCCGATGTCATGGCGGTAGAACATCTTGGGAATGACCAGGTTGTCGATCCGCTGGTAAGCCATGTCCCGCGCCTCTTCGACCGTTGCCCCCATCCCGCTCACATGCAGGATGTAGCCGGTGTCGGAGCAGGTATGCCATACCTCCCTCCCCTGTTCGTCCTGCCCCACGGTAACTTCCTCCGGGTGGAAATGGCGCAGCTCTTCTTCGCCGGGATACTCGTGAAAATTGATCCGCAGCCCCAGGGGCAGGGGGCGGGTTCTCTCGGCAGCATGGAGGAAAGGAAAGGGCGTCAGCGCCACCAGCACCACGATGCCGTACCCTGGCCGCCACTCCAGATCATACGGCTTGCCCAGGGCCACGGCGTTGAGAAAATCCGCCCAGGACGAGCAGTGGAATTCGGTCTGGAGCTGGAAGGCCGGGTAGCCGAAACGGCTGGTGGCCTCCAGCGGAAAGGCACCCTGTTTGTTGACGATGCAGTTGATGTCGAAATCGCCGCGAAAGCCAATCTGGCGCAGGTGGGGGGCAAGCGGGGCAAGCACCTCTTGAAAGAGCCGGTTGTTTTCGTCCGGGTCGTACCACATCAGAGTGCCCATCTCGTCGGTCTTGGGGCCAAGGCAACCGGGGAAGAGATTCTTGTGTTCGAGGTTCAGCTCCACCGGGCCGAGCCAGTCTTGGCCGTTGAAGTAGCGGCCAACGCCGATCTCAACCCCGTCGATGTGCTGCTGGAGGATAAAATGGCCGGTGTTGTCGGAGGTGTTTCTGCCGTGATACTCCAGCAGATCGAGCACGTCGCGGCCATCGGGCAGGACGCCCACATAGCAGAAGGTTTTGTCTGCCCCGCCGTTTTGCTTGAGCACCCAGCGGCCAGGGTGATGGCGCAGAAAGCCAATGGCCTCCTGCCGGTTTTCGAAATAATGGATGGGCACGGGCCGGACGCCGTGTTCCGCCAGCACCCGCTGGCAATGGAGGCGGTCGTTCTCCAGCAGGTCGCCTCCGGCAGAGCCGCCCACCACGGCGTATCCTTCGCCCCGCAGCCGGTCCTGCAACTCGCCAAAGCCGACATCATCCACCACGATCAGGCCGTCGCGCCCCACCCAGGCAATCCCCTGGTCCAGATCATCGACCTTGTCGATCAGGCCGTCGAGAACCTGGCGGTAGAGCGGGTCGCCCACAAAGGCGCGGACCTCGTTGCCCTCGCGCAGCAGACGCAGGCAGAGGCTCGCGCCGGGAAAATCATGGCTGAGGCAGAAGATTTTCATGGGGTTTGCCCCTCTCCCCCGGCCCCTCTCCCGCAAGCGGGCGAGGGGAGAAAGATAGAGGCGGTGTTGCGAAAGGCAAGGGCGTGGCAAGAAAAAAGCCGGCATCCCGGAAACCCGGATTGTCGGCCCATATGGCGCGACGGGGGGAAAACCCCGCTAAGGAAGGACGTTATCTGTCTGTCTGTCTGTCTGTCTGTCTGTCTGTCTGTCTGTCTGTCTGTCTGTCTGTCTGTCTGTCTGTCTGTCTGTGCAAAAAGGCTGCCATGACAATCCCCTCGGCTCAATTAATTTGTTGTCACAATATAAATCACAGGCCGGACGGGATTGCAACCAGTTAAATCATGTGGCGCCTGTGGTCACTTGCCGGCTCATTAATGCCAGGTGCGCCTCCACTTCCGATATTCCTCCGGCCGCAATCGATATCGGGCGATATTCCCCTCATGCAAGCCAATTAATTCGGTTTCCACCACCTCAACAAAACGGCTGAATTCATTGGCTGGCGCCATGCCCCTGGCGATTTCACGAATAAAGGCCGTGGCCTGCTGCTTGTTTTTGCCGCCTTGAACCACCGCGCTGACACAATTGGCAATCTCGGGCTTGTAGCGCAAACGAAAGGCATCCGGCTGGCCCAATGATTGACGCACCGCGGAATAGCGGGCGCAGGAGCGCCCATAGGCCCAGACAAACACATCGCGCAGCAATTCAATGCGGTTGAGTTCATACACGCCCAGCATCGCCTCGACATACGCCTGCTCGGGCACATCCACAAACGACAGGGGACTTAAGTTTTCACGAATCAAGGGGATGTTCGCCGCCAGGCGGGAAACGCGCTTGTTCACATCCTCGAAGGGCTGCAAATACGGCAAATGCACCGTCACAAAAAAAGCCTGCTCAAACGGATCTGCAATCGCCACCGCCGTATCCAGAATTTGCGCAAAGCATTCTTCAATCTGTTGCGGCACTTCCAGCGGATAGTACACCGTGCCGCCAATGCCCACCGGAATGGAACGTAAGCGCCCGCAGGCCTGCGGATCGGCCAGCAGGTTTTCGGAAAGAAGGGCATGGAGATTGAGAATAGTGTAACGGTTTAAACCTACCTCTTCGGCCTGATCCACCAGCAACTCAATGGCCGCCTTGTGGTTCAGAATCATCTGGGTTTCCAGCGCGTCCTTGCCTTCCGCGGCAGCGCCCAGCGCCAGCAACCGTTCGGTTTCGAGCATGGAATAGGTATTGCCTTCCAGACGGCTGGAGTTCCAAGACAGATCAATCAGCAAGCGATTGACGATCTGCCGGACGTAGGTGCCAGCGGGACGCTGCGCTTGACTGGAGACGCCCATAGCGGCCAACTGCGTGCGCATCTGGGCCGACAAATACCAAGTTTCATTCGGGCGGTAGGCATCCAGAAAGTTGCGGTGATAGCCCACTGGCTGGCGCTGCCGCAGTGGGGCGCGAAGGGCATCGCGAATAACCTGGCCGTCGGCGGATAAAGGCGGATAAAAATCAATCCCGACCGGCACGGCTTGAGAAGACTCCACCCGATAGCGGGTAGCCCTCCCCTGCCCTTCACACACCAGTCGGCCCTGTGCCACCAGCAAGGCCAACCGCCGCTGCAGGGTGCGACGTGACAACTTGGCGGCCAGCGCCTCGCCGATCTGGTCAACGGAAACCTTGGTCAAAAAGCCGGCAACAGCGTCCAGCACAGCTTGCAGCTCTTGATGTGATATCTGTTTTGGCATGGTTCATGGATTATGGCACGATTAAAAGAATCGCGCCACTTAAAAGAGTTATGTGGCGCGAAACTAACTACTATCCTGCTCCGCCGTGGGCGGCGTGAGAGCAACGACCGTAAATCTGGGAATATCTAATCGCGGAATTGGGACGCGACATTGGGAGCCAGCCAGTTTTCCACGACCAATCCGGAGATGCGAACAAAATGACGGGTGTGGCCGGTAACCAGAACGAGTTTATTGGCCAGGGCGATGGCGGCGATTTCGAGATCGGCAAGGGCAAGCGGGGTTCCCGCCTTTTCCAGCTCGGCCCGAACCCGGCCGCAGACAAAAGCGGCCTTGCTGTCGAAACCAAGGATATTCACCGCAGGCAACAAAACCTCCTGCAGGTTGCGCAGATGATGGGCGGGCCGGTCACTTTTGCAAGCACCATAAACGAGTTCCGAGACGGTGACGGTAGGAGCAGAAAATTGCATGGCGTCCACATCAGAAATCCCCTATACTGAGTAATGCGCTTCCCGATAGCGAGAACCTTGGGCTAAATAAAGGTGCATTATGGGCAAAGTGACCTTTCAAGAGAATCGGCAGAAACGATTTCAGATGACACCAGAGTCGTCCCCTGGCGTATGCCTGACACCCTGGTTAGATATGATCGAAAAGGGAGAGTTGTCGAAGGAGGAAGGCCAAAATGCCATTTCGAATTTGCTGAAAAAATCGCGCCCCTCTCCGATAAAAAGATAGTCCGCCATAGAGGCAACAATCAACACCTGGGGGCAACACCAAAAACGACCACATAGAATCATTGTTAGTTCGCACAGATGCACATACTATTCAATGCATACCGAGCACAAAATCAACATCCTGATATTTTCCCCGCTGCCAGTGCCACCGCCATCCCCACAGCGGCGGCGGCAATGTCAAAATTCCCCCCCAAAAAATCATTTTCCCAGGAGAGACCCCATGCAGAGATTCCTCGTATTTGTCAGTTTCGTGCTTCTCGCCGTCGGCTTGAGCGGTTGCGGCTACAACACCATCCAGCAAAACGATGAGGGCGTGATCGCGGCCTGGGGTGATGTGGAGGCATCATACCAGCGGCGGACCGATCTCATCCCCAATCTGGTGGAAGCGGTAAAGGGTTACGCGGCCCACGAAAAAGAGACGCTCACCGCCGTTACCGAGGCGCGGGCCAAGGTCGGCTCCGTTCAGGCGGGCGCCGAGGTGGTCAATAATCCCCAGGCCTTTGCCAAGTTCCAGGAGGCACAGAGCGGTCTTTCCTCCGCGCTCTCTCGCCTGATGGTGGTGGTGGAGAAATACCCCGACCTCAAGGCCAACCAGAACTTTATGGACTTCCAGCACCAGCTCGAAGGCACGGAAAACCGGATCAACGTGGCTCGGGTCCGCTACAACGAGGCGGTGCGGATCTTCAACACCTCCATCCGCACCTTCCCCAACAACCTGACCAACAACATGCTGCTCCAGTTGCCCCGCCGCGAGGCCTTCAAGGCGGAAGAAGGGGCGGCCAAGGCCCCGACGGTAAAGTTCTAACCGATGCGACACAGCATGCGGCATGCGGTATGGCGGCCCGGCCAGGGACTCAGGCTTCTCTGCCTTGTGGGATTCTGCCTCCTCTGTGTAGGCGGCATCAAGTCGGCCGGGGCGCTTGAGGTTCCCAAGCACCAGGGCTATGTCACCGATCTGGCCGGAATGATCTCTCCCGCAGAGCGGCAACGGCTTGAGCAGACACTCCTTGCCTTTGACCAGTCCGACTCCACCCAGATCGCGGTGCTGACCATCCCGTCTCTCGAAGGCGACGCACTGGAGGATTTCAGCATCCGCACGGTGGATGCCTGGAAAATAGGGCAGAAGGGCAAGGACAACGGGGTGCTGCTGCTGGTCAGCAAGGGTGACCGCAAGATCCGCATCGAGGTTGGCCGGGGGTTGGAAGGGGTGCTGACCGACCTGGTGTCCGGCCGTATCGTGGATCAGGTCATAGCCCCGCGCTTCAAGGCGGACCAGCTTGACGAAGGCTTTGAAGCCGGGATTTCCGCGATCATCAGCGCCACCAGGGGCGAATTCAAGGGCACAGGCCAAGACTCCCGCCAGGCCCCGCGCAAAGGCGGCCAGTCCTCACTGTTCCCCTATCTCATCTTCTTCGCCATCCTGGTCGTCTATCTTGGACGGTCGAGCAAACTGACCGGCGCACTGACCGGCGCGGCGCTCCTGCCGCTTTTCGCCTTTCTCGGCGTCTCCTCGTCGTTGGGCTGGCTGATTCTGCTTCTTCTTGTCCCGGCTGGTGCCCTGCTGGCTCTCCTGCTCCCAATCCTGATTGACAATTTTGGTGCAGGCGGATTCTTTATGGGAGGAGGAGGAGGCTCTGGCGGTGGGGACGGTGGCTTTGGCGGTTTCGGGGGCGGTGGTTTCGGGGGCGGCGGCGCCTCGGGGGGCTGGTAGATGATGAAAGCAGAAAAGTTTTTCACAGAGGTGGAAAAGCGACAGATCGCTGCGACCATCGGTGAGGTGGAGAAAAAGACCTCCGGCGAGGTTGCCGCCATGGTGGTGACTGCCAGCGACACCTATCCCGAGGCAACGCTCCTGGCGGGCCTAACCATCGGCGGCCTGGCAGCCCTGCTCATCACCGACCTTTTTCTTGGTGACACCCTCGGCTACTTCCTGCCCCTTTTGCTTTGCGGCACCACTCTAGTCGGCAGTCTGGCCAAAATATTCCCGCCGCTGCTCCGGCTGTTCATCCCCGGCAGCCGCCTGGAAACCAGGGTGGCTGAGCGGGCGCTCCGCGCCTTTTACCAAAAGAAACTCCACACCACCCGCGACAACACGGGGGTACTTTTTTTCATCTCCCTACTTGAACGCAAGGTCTGGATTCTGGCGGACTCGGGCATCTACCAGAAAATTTCCCAGGAAACCCTTATGGCCCACGCCAGTGACATCGCCACCGGCATAAAACAAGGGCAGGCCTGCAACGCCTTATGCCGGGAGATTGAGGCTGTGGGCGTTATTCTGGCCCGCCATTTTCCCATCAAGCCCGATGACACCAACGAGCTTTCAAACGAAGTGATCACCGGCTGACCCTGGCCCAGGCATTCTTCTGTTCTTTTCCCAACCCCGGATGCTATAGTAAGAACAATTGTGCTTTCCTTTCAGACCCCATGCACCAGCCAGGGAGCAGCCCCATGCATGCAAACCGATTTTTCGCATTGCTTCTCAAGGCCGCCCTGCTGCTCCTGACCATGAACCTGCTCATCCCGCAAGCGGTGTTTGCGGCCCGCTGCCTGTACGTTTCCTCTTACCATGCCGGTTATGTCTGGAATGATGACATCGAAGATGCCATGGAAAAAGTACTGCAAGGCCAGTGCGAAATCAAAAAATTCTACATGGACGGCAAACGCAATCTCGCCCCTGAATTCGCCCAACAAAAAGCCCTGGAAGCGAAAAAAATCGTCGAAGCTTGGAAGCCGGATGTTGTCATCGCCGCAGATGACAACGCTTCGCGCTATCTGGTTTTGCCGTATTTCAAAAACACCGCAGTCCCCGTGGTCTTTTGCGGAATCAACTGGACTGTGGAGCCCTATGGCTACCCCTATTCCAACACCACCGGCATGGTGGAAATCGGCCCGGTAGAACCGCTGGCCAAGGAAGTGCGTAAGGTTGTGCCCAATGCTAAACAGGGGGTCTTCCTTTCCGCAGACGAAATGACCCAGGACAAGGAGTTTGCCTTAAACAAAAAGGTGTACGCCAAGCATGGCATCACCGTCACGCACAGGTCAGTGAAAACCATGGCGGACTGGGAAAAAGCTTTCCTTGTGTCCCAAAAGGCCGACTTCGTCATTCTGGGCAACAATGCCGGCATCAAAGACTGGAGCCACGAGCGCGCCCTCGCCCAGACTATGACCAAGGCCAAGAAATTCACCGTTTCCTACCTGGACTGGATGGCTCCCTACACCATGCTGACCATGGCCAAGATTGCCGGAGAACAGGGGGATTGGGCAGCCAGGGCAGCCCTGCGCATCCTGAAAGGCGCCCGGCCAAACAGTATCCCCATTGCCGCCAACCAACGCTGGAACATCTTTGTCAATCCTGCCTTTCTGAAAGAAACCGGCTTTACCCTTCCAGCAGACATCAAAGAGAAAGCCGTGCAGGTTGGGCCATAAGGCGCGGGCAGACCACAGAAGGAAAACACTCCCATGCGGCCCCTCAAGCAGACCAATCTTGCGCCACAAACGGAACAGCCCCGGCCGCAGACGCAACCTCTTTCCCCTGCCACCACCATCCGCTATCTTGTGACCGGCCTGACCATCGCCATCCCGGACCGGGTCTGGCCGTTTATCATCCTCCGCAAAGTCTTGAAACCTGCACCCATCGCCACCTTTGTCGGCGTGATCGGCAGCGGCATTCTGCGGGTGGACTATCTCTCCAATCTGATTATCTGAGGCTTGGCCATGCACACCACCAGACCGAAAATTCTTTTTCTCTGCACGGGCAACTCCTGCCGCAGCCAGATGGCGGAAGGATGGGGCAGACATCTCTATCCGGACCGCTTCGAATTTTTCTCCGCCGGGATCGAAAAGCATGGACTCAACCCCCTTGCGATGAAGGTCATGGCCGAAGCCGGGATCGACATCAGCGGCCAGCGCTCAAAACTGCTTTCCGAACTGGACCCCACTACCTTTGACTACGTGATCACGGTCTGCGACCACGCCAACGAGCAATGCCCCATCTTTGCAGGCAAGGCGATCAAGCTACACCGAGAATTTCCCGACCCGCCCCGCCTTGCAAAAACCGCCACCAGCGACGAGGAGGAACTTGGCCATTACCGTGCGGTGCGCGACGCCATCCGGGAATACCTGGCCACCCTACCCGCCGACCTGAACTCCCATCGGCCATAACCTGCCGAATGCCAGGGCAACGGGGGCAACGGCCCCGCCTGGGGTGAGCCGGGAAAAACATAGCCCTTGCTTTCCCTGGCGACTCATGGTAAACACCTTAATTCATTGTGTTGCCTCTGCCTGTAATCGCTAAATCTACAAAAGCGCACCGCACAAAGCCTCCGGCGAGGAAGTGTGGTTTTTTTGTTTAAGGGGTGTTGGGCCGCCCCAGGCTGACCTTTTTCCTGCACAGCAACCGTTCCCTCCCCGCACGCCCTTCAATAAGGAAACACCGCACCATGACCACCTTTGCTGACCTTGGCATCCGTCCCGACATCATCTCCGGCCTCGAAGCCCTTGGCTTTACTTCGCCAACCCCGGTTCAGGAGCAGATCATCCCGATCCTCCTCAAAAAACCGGTGGATATTGTCGGCCTGGCCCAAACCGGCACCGGCAAGACCGCAGCCTTCGGCATCCCCCTGGTGCAGCTCTGCGATCCAGAGAGCCGTAAAACCCAGGCCCTGGTTCTCTGCCCGACTCGCGAACTCTGCATGCAGGTGGCCCGCGATCTCAATGCCTTTGCCAAGAACTTGCCCACCATCCGGGTCTGCGCCGTCTACGGCGGCGCCAGCATCGACAACCAGATCCGCTCCTTGCGCCAAGGCGCCCCGATCATCGTGGCCACCCCCGGCCGGCTGCACGATCTGATGCGCCGCCAGGTGATCGATCTTTCCGCCATCCGCTCGGTGGTGCTGGACGAGGCGGACGAAATGCTGCAAATGGGCTTCCAGGACGAGCTGAACGCCATCCTCGCCCAAACCCCGGACGATAAACACACCTTGCTCTTTTCCGCCACCATGCCGCAAAGCGTGGCCTCCATCTCCCGGAAATACATGAAAAACCCGCTGGAGATCACGGTGGGCACCCGCAATGCCGGTTCGGAAAACATCCAACACGTCTACTACATGGTCCACGCCAAGGACCGCTACCTGGCCCTGCGCCGGTTGGTGGACATGAACCCGGATATGTACGCCATCATCTTCTGCCGCACCCGCCAGGAGGTCAACGATGTCGCGGACAAGCTCGGCAAGGACGGCTACAGCGCCGACCCCCTGCACGGCGAACTTTCCCAGAGCCAGCGCGATTACGTGATGCAGCGGTTCCGCAGCAAGTCGGTGCAGCTGCTGGTGGCCACCGATGTTGCAGCCCGCGGCCTGGACGTCACCGACCTGACCCACGTGATCAACTACAACCTGCCCGACGACAGCGCCAACTACACCCACCGCAGCGGCCGCACCGGCCGAGCCGGCAAGACCGGCATCTCCATCTCCATCATCCATATGCGCGAACAGTTCCGCATCAAGGAGATCGAGAGCAAGATGAAAAGGCAGTTCGAACTGGGCAAGGTTCCCTCGGGACACGAGGTCTGCAAGAAACAGCTGCTCCACAAGATCGAGACCATCAAGAACGTCGAGGTAAACCACGCTCAGCTGGCCCCCTTCATGGAGGCGATCACCGAGGCGTTGGCCGATCTTGACCGCGACGAGCTGATCCTGCGTTTTGTTTCCCAGGAGTTTGCCTCCGTTTTGACCCATTACCAGAATGCCCCGGACATCAACGTTACGGAGAAGGGCCGCGGCCAGAGTACCGAGTACCAGCGGTCGGACAGCCGCTTTTCTCGCCAGGAGCGCCCGGAGAGCAGATTCGGCCGCCAGGATGATCGCGGCGAGCGCGTGAATTTCAGCCGGTTCTACCTCAATATCGGCGAAAAAGACGGCCTCTCTCCCGCACGGCTCATCGGCCAGATCAATGACGCCAGCCGTAACGCCTCCATCAAGGTCGGCCGCATCGAGATCCTGGACCACACCGCCATGCTGGAAGCAGACAGCCAATTTGCCCAAAAAGTCCTCGAGGCGTTTCAAGGCCTCAAGATCAATGGAAGGGACGTTGAGGTAAAGACCATGGACGCCCCCAAGGGCCGTCCGGCAAAACCAGCGTATCCGGGGCGTAGCGGCGCGAAACCGTACAAATCCTCCGGCTCGTACAAGCCCTCCAGCTCGGGCAAACCATATCCCTCGGCAAGGCCCTCTGCCTCGGCAAGACCTTCCACCTCGGCCAAACCATATTCTTCAAGCAAGCCCTCCACCTCGGGCAAGCCATATCCCTCGACCAGACCGTCAGCCCCAGCCGGACCGCCATCCGCCGGCGTTCCCAGACGAGGGAAGAAGAAACCTTACTCCGAATGAGTTGATTTACCTGAGATGCCTCTCCTGGGAGGGACATCTCAGGTAAATCCTTGCCAGACCAAGCTGTTCTCCGCCTGAAAGATATTTTTTCAGCGGGGAAGAGATCATTACAATATCCTGACCCCATTCTAACAATCCCGTGCTATTCTGTTGCTGTTGACCCTATCAACTCCAACCGCAACGGGGATTGCCATGCATCGTAAACGCCTTATCTGGCAGCTGTACCCAAGCCAGCTTCTGATCACCATTATCGCCCTTCTGATTGCCGCCGGATACGGGGCATATTCCCTCCGCGCCTTTCAGCTGGCCCAGACTTCCGCCGGCCTTGAGGCGCGAGGCCGACTGACCCAGGAACATGTCCTTACTCTCCTGACCAAAAACAGCCTCCCCGCGCTTCAGGCCTTCTGCAAAACCGCCGGGAAAAATTCCGGGACCCGCCTGACCGTTATTGCCGCCGACGGCGAGGTTCTGGCCGATTCCGATGAAGACCCGGGCCGGATGGAAAACCACGGCGACCGACCTGAGATCATTGCCGCCCTTGCCGGTCGACTCGCCCCTTCTCTACGCTTCAGCCACACCCTCCAAGAAAACATGATGTATGTGGCGATTCCCCTGGTGCAAAATGGAAAAACCACAGGGGTGCTCCGCACCGCGATCCCGGTCACTTTCATCGACCACGCGCTCCAGGCGATCTTTTTAAAAATTGTCTGGGGCTGCCTGCTTGTCGCCCTGCTCGTTGCCCTGGTCGCCTGGTTCATCTCGCAACGCATCACCAAACCATTGGAAGAGATGCGGTTGGGAGCCGAACGTTTTGCCAACGGCGCTTTCACCAACAAGTTACGGGAAGAAGGGGCCGAAGAGGTGGCCAGCCTGGCCCGGGCCATGAATGCCATGGCCGATCAGCTCGACGGCCGGATCAAAACCATTGCCCGGCAACACAGCCAGTTGCAGGCGGTCTTCTCCAGCATGGTGGAGGGAGTGATCACCGTGGACACCGAGGAACGTATCCTCGATATAAACCAGGCAGGCGCCAGGCTGTTGAACATCGCCCCGGAAAAGCTCCGGGGGGAAAACGCCCTGGTGGCGGTGCGCAATCTGGCCCTGCAACGCTTTATCAGCCAAGCCCTTGCCTCTGCCAAACCCATCGAAGGAGAAATCGACCTCACCGACCGAGAGGGGCAGGAAAAATACTTCTACGCCCACGGGACACGGTTCCAAGATGCCTCGGACACAACCAGCGGCGCGATCATCGTCATCAACGATGTCACCAACCTGCGCAGGCTGGAAAACATGCGCCGCGACTTTGTGGCCAATGTTTCCCACGAGCTGAAAACCCCCATTACCTCCATCGAAGGCTTTGCCGAAACCCTGCTGGATGGGGCACTGGATACCCCGGAAGACGCCCGGAGATTTGTAGAGATAATCGCCAAACAGTCAAAACGGCTGCACGCCATCATTGAGGATCTCCTCGCCCTCTCCCGGCTGGAGCAGGAAAATGAGCAGACCGAGCTGGTGCTCACGAAAGAAGAAATAATCAACCCCCTGCGCAGGGCCATCGAGACCTGCGGACTCAAGGCCGCCGAGAAAAAAATCAGCATCGAACTGGTTGCCCCGGATGATCTCACCGCCAACCTCAACAGCCCCCTGCTCGAACAAGCGATCACCAACCTCATCGTCAATGCCATCAAGTACAGCGAGGAGGGCGGCAGGGTGTTGGTGCGGGGAAAACAGCGGGACGGAGAAAAAATCGCCATCGAGGTCCAAGATTTCGGGACCGGGGTCGCAGCCCAGCATCTGCCGCGCCTGTTCGAACGCTTCTACCGGAGCGATGCGGCCCGCAACCGCAAACTTGGCGGCACCGGCCTAGGGCTGGCCATCGTCAAACACATTGTCCAGGCGCATGGCGGCGAGGTGGGTGTCACAAGCGAAATCGGCAAGGGCACAACCTTCACCATCCTGCTGCATAAGGAGAAACACCATGAAAACACCAATGGCGCATAATACCCCCACGACATTGACCACCGCCCTGGAAAAAGCGGCCAAACATATCTGCACGGCGAGGAGCGGCCTGTGCCCCCATGTGGTCGAGCAATATCCCTGCCCCAGCGCCTGCACCCTGGACACCACAGCCTGGGAATGCTGGGCGCAGTACTTCCTCGATCAGGCCACCCCGGCTCGACCCCAGAAAAATACCGGCTAAAAAATCACACCCATCCCCTCCCGATCCGCCGCACTCCTCTCCTGAATCAAACCCTGTTGCAAAGCTAACACTCCCCTGACAGACCCCCACTATAACTCTAAGGAAAGAGGATGATGGCAGACCGCCAATAATCAACCAGGGGGTGCAATGGTGAGCAGAGTTTCCTTCGCAGGCCTTTCGATGACCCAAACCGGGGCGGGACAAGAGCCCAGGCCCACGGAACGCGAGTGTATCGGCTTGCTTGGTCTTGATCCCAACTGCCCGGCCAGCCTGCCCTTTTTCGGCTCCGACGCCACCACCGGCTGCGAAAACGAACTACAGGTGGCGGTGTCCGGCAGCCGCGAGGCTGCGGATCTGCCCCGGGCCATCGAGCAGTCGAGCTACTACGCCAACATCATCAAACGGGCCGACCGCGGAGATACCTCTCCCCGAGCCCGCCGGGACCTGGAGCGCTATCTCAGCGACAACGTCGAACAGGTCTGGGAAAACAGCTGGGTGCGTTTTCCCCTCTCCAGCCTGCACCCGAACGCCTTGCATGTCCTGGCCGCGGACCTCAAGGCCGACAAACAAGACCATACCCGCGGCGAACGCACTGATACCGCCCGCTTCTTTATAGAAGAGAAGGGCGAGAAACACCTGCGCATCCCCATCAGCTATCTGCTCAAGCTGGCCCTTGCCGATGTCATTGGCCAGGGCGGCTGCCATGAAACAGTGAAGAAAACCGGGAGCCGGCTGCTCGCCCATCTACTGAGTGACAACACCTCGCCGGAGACCTTTTCCTTCCATGTCACCACCATGCATCCCCACACCGGCTATGGGAGGGGCTTGGCCCGGGAAACCGCCAAGCGCTTCCTCTTCACCCAGCTGCTGATCATGTATGCCAATGAAAAATTCGAACTGGTCCGGCGGGGGCAGAAGGCCATGCTCTTCTTCTCCCCCCATCCGCCGATGCGGCAGCGGGCCCTGAACGAATGCATCTCCGACGCCTTCTACCGCAAGCTGTTCATGAGCCCCTGCCTTTCCGGCTGGGACGAAGGCGAGGCCAAGCACCAGTACATGATCCTCTGCCATCAGGTCCTAAGCCGCAGCCACCTGAACGCGGTGATGAAGATGCGCGAGGCAGGCATCATCACCAACAACCTGGTAATGATGCCCCACACCTCCAACATCAGCCTGGCCAACAATGGCACCCATGTCAGCATGGGCAGCCGCAAGATAAGCCGGATGCTGGGCGATCCGGCCTCGGGATTCACCCCCCGCCACGAGAAATGCATGGGCGACCTGGTGGCCAAGATCATGGAGCATTTCCTGCCCATTTTTGTCTCCACTTACAGCGCCGCGCCCTACCGGTTGGCCTTCGAGGACTTCCACCCGGAGCAGGCCCTGGGCTTTCTCCCCCACCAACTGGACTATACCCACCTGCGCATGCTCTGGCGGCGCTGGCGGAAGAAGGCGAAGAACAAGTTCTGCGGCCAGGCGCTCACCCCGTTCGGGCCGCCACTTATCGACCAAATCGTCGGAAAGGCTTGCCGCTGCAAGGGGGATTTCATCCCGGATTTCCGGCTCATCGATTACCCGGTGGCCCTGCTTTCCACCGAGCGGAGCGCCAGCCAGGACGGCCGGATCCACAACGACCGCCGCCTCAAGGAAGACCTGGATATGATGGGGATCTTTGACAAACGGATGTCGGTCTACCTGCCGTACAAGCTGCGGGAATTCGAGGTCATGGGCTTTTCCGGCTTCGAGGCCCGCTACTATTCGCTCTTTGAGCAGTTCGCCGGCGACCTGGGCCGGGCCACCGACCTGCAGATGCTGCTCAACGCCCTGGCCTTCAAGCTCATCGCCGCAGGCAGCTGCAGCCATCAGCACATCCCCGACACCCCCTTTGTCGAAAGCGAGCGGCGCCAGATCCTGTTCGGCACCGCCATCGGTATCCCCACCTTTTTCGTGCATAAGGATACCCCCAACCGTTTTCTGCGGACCATCCTGAAAAAAACCAAAAACACCCGAACCAGCCATCGCTACCCCGGCTATCTGCGGGTGCTGCATCAGGAGTACCGCCTCGCCCTGCTTGAGGTGATCCGCGCAGAGGCGGCCGAGCTGGTGGAGGGTTTCGGCTTTACCGACCTGCTGGCTGATCTGGAGCTGCGGTTGCGGGAGCCTGCCAAGCACGGGGCCTTAGGCCGGTTGACCACAGGGATTCTCGCCAAGGGGGGGGCCGACTCCCCCTACGACATGTCGGCCAAGGAGTTCAACCTGGCGGCGGAGCGTTATTACCGCGAGGAGCTGCGGCAGGAACAGATCAAAGAAGGGTGGCAGTATATCGCCGAGGACATAAAGGCCATGGCTGCCGGCGAGATCCCGCTTTCCTTGGAATTGCGCGATGAAGTGACCGCCATCCTTGGTAGGCAGGAGATCGACGGTTTCCTGCGCCAAACCCGGGATGAACTGCGGGACGATTGTCTTTCCCCCACGAACGCGGCGCGGCTGCTGCAACTCATGGTCATCGCCGAGGATCTGGACAGCAAGCGGCAAAAACATACGCTTTAGGAGAGCAGCCATGCATCAATATGTCGAACGGTTGAGCAACACGGTGATGACCGAGGAACTCTTCGGCGACCGGATCGTGCGCTTCCTCTACTCCCGGACCAGGGAGCAGGCCCCTTTTCTTTTTCGCCTAGCGACCTCGGCCCGCATGTCGAGCCTGTTGGGGTTCTACCATTTTGACTTGGCGCTGGGGCCGCGGCTGAGCGGAAATTCCCGCTTCCTGGCGCGCTGCGGCGTCAATCTTGACGAATGCGTGGCCCCACGCACACACTTCACCACCCCCCGCAAGATCTTTGAACGGCAGATCAGCTATTGGCAGTGCCGTCCTATGCCGGAGATAGACCGTGCCGTGGTCTCACCCGCAGATGCCCGAGTGACGCTGGGAGCCCTGGCCCCCGATTCCCCGCTCTTTCTCAAGGACAAGTTTTTCTCTTATCAGGAGCTGCTTGGCGCTGACCACCCTCAGTGGCTTGAGGTCTTTAGCCACGGCGACTACGCCGTCTTCCGGCTGACCCCGGACAAATACCACTACAACCACACCCCGGTCTCCGGCCGGGTGGTGGATCACTATTCCCTGGGCGGCGTATACCATTCCTGCAATCCCGGCGCGGTGGTGGAGATGGTCACCCCGTATTCCAAGAACAAACGGGTGGTCACCGTCATCGACACCGACGTGGCCGGCGGCACCGGGGTGGGGCATGTAGCGATGGTGGAGGTGGTAGCCATGATGATCGGCGACATCGTGCAATGTTACAGCGATACGGGCTATGACCATCCGCTGCAGATCCGGCCCGGCATGTTCCTGCGCAAGGGACAGCCAAAAAGCCTCTACCGGCCGGGAAGCAGCACCGACATCCTGCTTTTTGAAAGGGACCGGGTCCACTTTGCCGAGGATCTCCTGGAAAAAGGAAGGAGAACCGATGTGCAGAGCCGCTTCAACCTCGGTTTTGGCCGCCCCCTGGTAGAGGTCGAGGTTCAGGCACGCTCCTTCATCGCCGTGGCAAAAGATCAAGAGCTTGTCTACCCATAATCTTTCCCACAAAGGAGCAACGAGATGAGCAACTCCCTTTTCACCCTGATCCTGGGCCTGGCGCTGCTTCCCCTGCTGCTGTGGGCCTACAAGGTTCTGCCACGCGAGGAGTGGCAGATCATCGCCACTATCCCGACCCAAAAGGGTGGTACGGATGGCTGCTGGCACGGCACCAACCTCACCTATTACGGGGCGCTGCTGGCCAGCGGCAGTCTGTTGGGGGCGATGGTCTTCTTTCTCCTCCTGGCCTCCCTGAGTGTGCCCATGTGGGGGGTCATCGGCCTGCTCCTCGGGGTGATGGGCTGTTCGGTGGCCGCGGCCAAGCTGCTCGCCATGGCGGTGGAGAAGAAACGCAATACCTTCACCGTGGGCGGGGCCGCCATCATCGGGTTGTTGAGCATGCCCCCGGCAGTGGCAACCTATAACGGCTTGGCAGCACGCTTAAATGCGCCGTTGGTCTCCCTCATCCCGGTGATGGCGGCGCTTGCGGTCGCCTATCTGCTGGGCGAGGGGATCGGCCGACTCGCCTGCCTCAGCTTCGGCTGCTGCTACGGCAAGCCCTTGTCCGAACTGGGCCCGAAGGCACGCCGGCTCTTCGCCCCATTCGCCGCCACCTTTCATGGCCCCACCAAAAAGATTTCCTACGCCTCCGGCCTTGCCGGGGTCGGGGTGGTGCCGATTCAGGCCATCACCTCATTGCTGTCGGTGACCATCGGCCTAGTAGCCATGTATCTTTTTCTCGAGGGGAATTTCAGGACAGCCTTCCTGCTCGCCGCTCTCTTTGCCCTGGGCTGGCGGATCCTGTCCGAGTACTTCCGCGCCGACTACCGGGGCGAGGGAAAATTTTCCGTCTACCAACAAATGGCCCTGTTAGGGATCGGTTACTGCTTCCTCCTTGGCCTGTATGGCGGCACCGACGCGAACAGCCAGACCAACCTGAGGGCCGGGCTTGCCTTGCTCTGGAATCCCGCCGCCCTGCTTTTCTTTCAGGCCTTGTGGCTGTTGCTCTTCATCTATACGGGATTCAGCACGGTAACCGGCGCCAGGCTCGCCTTCCATGTGCACAAGGAAAAGATCTAAAAAAGACAAGTTCAGGGTTAAAGGGCTGGAGTTTTTTTTGGGGGGGTTCTTCGACATTTCATGTGGCTTTGAATAAATCATGAATGGGCGTGCCGATAAAAAAAAGATACCCTTATGCCCAAGGAGCCGGGTACGATATAGTATTGTATGATTTTTCCCTGCCAAGCCCTGGCGCTCTTTACCTGAAAGATACTATATGTACTCACCCCTCATCGAATTGACCTACAATCTTGCCACCCTGATAGCAATGTGCGCAATGTCAGGGTTCATCAGGCAGCGTTGGGAGGACAAGGCGTGGCAGGCTATTCTGCAAGGAGTCCTCTTCGGCGCCGCAGCGTTGACCGGGATGATGCACCCCCTGATGTTAGGGCCAGGGCTCATCTTCGACGGTCGTTCCGTGGTAATCAGCCTCTGTGGTTTATTTTTTGGTCCTCTGGCGGTGTCCGTTACGGCTGGAATGGCGGCTTTTTACAGAATCATTCTCGGAGGCGATGGCGCCTATATGGGCGTGCTCGTCATCGCCTCATCGGCATTGCTGGGTTTTGCCTTCCATTGTCGCTGGAAACGCAGGGGCGTAACGCTGACCGCAGGAAGATTGCTCAGTGTTGGCTTATTAGTCCATGTGATCATGCTCCTCCTGCTGTTCACCCTGCCTGCGGGTAAAGGTCTTGATGTCTTCAAACGTCTTGGCCTGCCAATCCTGTTGATCTATCCCTTGGCCACTCTCATAATCGGCATGCTCCTTTCCAGTCAAGAAGCAGGAATCCGCACCCTGAGGGCCCTGCAGTTAACTAAAATCAGTGTGGAAGCCGCATCTGATGCACTCTTTTGGATGACGCCCGACGCCCGCATCGTGGATGTAAATAAGGCCGCGTGCCACTCGCTTGGCTATACCCGCGAGGAGTTGCTCCAGCTGACTGTCCCTGATGTTGACACCCACTACGACGCTGAGGCATGGCAACAACATTTTTCCGAACTTCAGAAGCATGGCACCTTAATGCTTGAGTCCGAGCACCGGGCGAAAGACGGCAAAGTGTTTCCCGTAGAAATTGCGGCTAATTATGTCAAGGTCGGAACCGAAGAATACAACTGTGCTTTCGTTCGCAATATCACCGACCGCAAGCTGGCAGAGATGGACCGTGTAGAGATGGAAACACGCTTGCTCCAGTCCCAAAAAATGGAGGCCATGGGCACCTTGGCCGGTGGGATTGCACATGACTTCAACAATATTCTCTCCGTCATCTTTGGCTATACTGAATTAGCCAAAAGGGAGGATGGCGATCCGGAAAAACGGCGAGAAGAGCTTGATCAGGTTCTGAAAAGTGCCTGCCGAGCAAAGGATCTTGTCCAACAGATACTCGCCTTCAGTCGTAAAACGGAACAGCAGCAGCAGCAGCCCTTGCAGATTTCACTGATCATTAAAGAAGCACTGAAGATGTTGCGATCCTCGATTCCCTCGACGATTGAGATCAAACAGGACATACGCTCAACTGGCACAGTGTTGGCTGACGCTACACAAATCCATCAGATTACCATGAACCTCTGCACCAATGCCTACCACGCCATGCGGGAAACCGGCGGCACTCTCGCTGTTTCGTTAAATGAAGTTGAAATTCGGAAAGACGATGAGGAGTACGGCGAACTGGCCCCAGGAAGATACCTGAAACTTGAAGTCAGCGACACAGGCAGCGGTATCAGTCCGGAAGTGAAAGATAAGATTTTCGAGCCATACTTTACCACTAAAAAAACAGGGGAAGGAACAGGTCTTGGTCTAGCGGTGGTGCATGGGATTATTAAAAGTCACCATGGCCATATCGCCGTTTACAGCGAGCCAGGGAAAGGGGCAACCTTTCAGGTATATTTGCCGTTGGTTGAAAATAAGGCTGTCGAACTGCCTATCCAGGTGGCCGTTGCAGACCTCGCCGGCAAAGGAGAAAGAATTTTATTTGTCGATGATGAAGAACAGATTCGTGCTTTTGCAGACAGACTCTTTTCCACAAACGGCTATCAGGTAACTTCCTGCAAACACGGAGCAGAGGCCTTTGATGCCTTTCAGAACTCCCCGGACCAATTCGACCTCGTTATCACTGATATGACCATGCCGTATCTAACCGGGGCAGAACTTGCTCAAAAGATTCTCGCCATCAGGCCTGAGATGCCAATCATTCTCTGTTCGGGACACAGTGAGCTTATGAATAAACAGAAGGCTTTGGCCATGGGGGTTTGTGAATACCTTTCCAAACCGGTCTTGCAACACGATTTCCTCTCTGCTGTCCGCAGAATCCTTAAAAAGGATAACTCCCAGCATCTGCCGGGCTAAATCACATTACAGTCCCATTCCCCCCAAAAGGTTGAAGAACCGTTTTCCCCCTCAACCTTTCACTGCAAGCCACTCCATGGTGGCCATAACCACATCCTTCACCGAATAGGGCTTGGCAAAATAGGCATTGGCGCCCAGCCCCATCCCCTTTTCAATATCCCGAGGCGCTCCGAGCGCGGAGAGCATGACCACCGGGGTTCCCGCCAGATCCCGGTCCGGATGGGCGCGGATCAGCCGACAGACCTCATGGCCGTCCAGGCGGGGCAACATGATATCCAGCAGCACCAAGGCGGGGCGCAGCTGTTCCACAAGGGCAAAGGCAGTCAAGCCGTCATGGGCGATGGCCACAGGCACCATTTTTTTCCGCAACGAATAACAGAGCAGTTGGGCGATATCCTCGTCATCCTCGACAACGAGCACCATACCTGGTTCCTGCTTTATCCTGCTTTCACTGTGTTGCCCTGTCTGCATTACCACGGACCTCCTTTCTTGTTCCTTCCACTCATGCGGCTTCACCGTCTTCCTGGACCACCTGGGAGCGAACATCCCCCCTTCTGTTGCGAACAATGGACGAGCCTTTCTCCTGCTTGGCCGCCCGCTTAACCCCGGAGGCGAGAAAGGCCAGCTCCGCGTATGAATTTACCGGGCACTCCTCGGTGCTGACGATCCCGATGGAAAGCGAAAGCAAGGCAAACTGGCGCTGTTCCCCCTGCCGGTCGCGGGCATAATAATGCCCATCTTTAAATGCCTCCCCGCCATGAAATTCGGACAATAGCCCATCCAACCCATCGATAATCTGCCGACAGATCTGCTGCGAGGCATGGGGCCGGGTGATGACGATGAAGTCATCGCCGCCGATGTGCCCGACAAAGCGGAAATGATCACTGACCCCAGGTTGGACGATATCGACGATGAGCTGGCCGATCCGCCGGATGACCATGTCCCCCTTTTCAAAGCCGTAATAATCGTTGTAGGGTTTGAAATCGTCGATATCGATATAACACACGTCAAAATTGACCTTGCGGTGCAGAAAAGTGGCCACGGTCCGCTGAATAAATTCGTTGCCCGGCAACCCGGACAGGGGATTCGCCCCCTTGGCCAGCTGAATGCTTTTCTGGGTGATGGCCTCGAGCAGAGCGTTGATGGCCACGGTTCCGATATACTTGCCATTTTTGGCCACGCAGATGTCGTCATACAGATGCCTGCCCCTCCGGGCCTTGATCCGACTCACCACCTCCTCAATGGGCGTTGTCGCCTCAACCAGCAAAAAATCATCCCCCAACACATCCTTGATAGTCCGGTGAGTGGAAAGAGCAAACCCATAGCCACAGGGGCCGACCATCTGTTTTTCCAGAAAATGCATCCGGTTCAGCATGCCCAGCACCCGCTGCTCATCGACCACCGGGATACCCTGCAAATTGACATTGTCCATGAACCGTTGATGGGCGGTCATGAGGGACTCCTGGGAGGAAAGCGGCTCAAGATACTTGACGGTGGCGCCTATGGTACAGGCTTCCCCATGGACTTCAGGGCAATACGAGGCATCGTCCCGAACAACGAGCGGGGCGAGGCGCTGCCGCGAAAGGTTTGGCCCAGGCCGTTCCAGCAGGTAGCCCTGGAGCAAATCGATGTCAAACCGGGCAATGGTCTCCAGCTCTTCCTGCCGCTCGATTCCCTCTGCGATGATGGTGATGCCGAGCTTATGACACACGGTAGCGATGGCATCCACCAGATTATGCTTAAAGGAATCCTGGTCGATATTGGTGATGAAATGCCGATCGACCTTGACGTAATCCGGTTCAATGACCGAAAGCATCTTCAACCCGCCATAGCCGACGCCGAAATCATCGATGGCGATCTTGTATCCCCGTTTCCGGTAGTACTCCACCGATTTTTTAAAAAAATCATAATTCCGGATTGCATCCTGCTCGGTAATCTCCAGGATGATCCGCTCCTTGGCTATGCCGCATTCCTCGGCCATCCGGTCTGTCTCTCCTCCCCGGTGATGATGCATGAGAGTGGCCGGACAAATATTCAAATACAGATAGGCATTTCTCTCGGCAAAACCCAGCTCTGCTGCGCGACGGAAGGCATTTTCCCGACATACCATATCAAGCGTCGGAATAATCCCTTCGTCCTGGGCTCTTTGAAAAAGTGCCTCTATATTGAGGGACGGGGTCCGGGATTCTCGCGTTCTGGCCAAAGCCTCATAGCCAAAAACCTCCCCGGTTCGGCGAGAAAAAACCGGCTGAAACCAGGCGGTGAGGCCGTTATTATCCAGCAGGTCAAGAATCTCTCCCCGTGATATTCTGTCCGGCTGAAACCGTATGCGCTCAGCCTCTTGTCCCAGCATAATGACCTCCGCTGATTGACTCATGCTGCCACCAACCGGGGAAGAAGCTGGGCTGACTCCTCCTGCCACTGGTTCCCTTCCTCCGCCGCTTCCTCTTGCCCATTAATCAGGGTAATCAGCGATCCCGAGATGCGCCGGAGCTCCACCGCCTGCGTCCTCAATTCCGCCGCAGTTCTCGCCGCCTCTTCCGCCTCGGACGAAGCAGCCAGGCTCACCGTGTCAATTTCGCCCATGGCCGCGCTCACCTGCCGGATCCCGATAACCTGCTCGGCACTGGCGACGGCGATGCTCTGCACCTCCTCGTCCACCTTGGCGATCCCTTGGTGGATCTCGATAAAGGCCCTATCCAGACTCTCACACAGTATGCTGCCCTGTTTCACCTTCTCGATATTATTCTGAATAATATCGCCGGTTTCCTTGGCAGAGGTGGCCACATTATGGGCCAGTCTCCGGATTTCATCGGCAACCACGCCGAACCCTGCCCCGGCCTCTCCGGCCCTGGCCGCCTCCACCGCGGCGTTGAGCGCCAGCAGATTGGTCTGAAAGGCAATAGCGTTGATGTTTTTGATGATCTTCATCACCTCGGAAGATTGGCCCTCTATCTCCTGCATGGCTTGCAGCATCATCGCCATCTGGGCGCCGCCTTCCCGCACCACCTGTTGCATGCCCTTGGAAAGAGCGCTGGCCTGCCGAGCGCTCTCGTTGTTGGCCTGGGTCTGCCCGAGAAGCTGTTCGATGGAGGCCCCGGTCTCTTCCACCCCGGCGGCCTGACGCCCCGCCCCTTCCGCCAGGCTCAGACTTGAGGCGGAAAGTTGGGTTGACTCCTCATAGACCTGCTCCACCACACCCTGCAATCTTTCCTTGATCTGCATGATGGGCTGGATCACCTTGCGGCCGAGGTAATAGAGGATAAACAGGAACACACCAAAAACGCCGAACCCGGACCCGACAAGGGCGAGGAGAGAAAGGGTTTTCGCCTTCCGGGATAAGACCTCGTGATCGGTCCCCACCGCGGCAATGGCCTCGCCGGTCCGCACCCCTGTCTGTTTGGCAATCTGCTCTGCCAGGGCGCGGGTCATGGCGATGGCTTCCGTCCCCTTGTCGCCGGTGTACTGATCAGCGGCCCGGATACCTTCGGAATAGCTGTCATGGAACTCCATCATCCCTCGGGCGGTCCCCATCTGTCGCTTGAACCCGTCATACTCACCGCCGATCTTCTGGAGCTGCTCAAGGCTTGCCGCATCGTGGGCAAAGGCGCGCTGGGCCGCACCCAACATGGCGGTGATCCGGACATCGCCCTTTACCAGCTCCTGCTCATATTTCTGCCGCATGTCCTGAAACTGGCCGCGGACCAAAAAGTTCTTCCACTGCAGCATCTGCCCCAGCAGGGCCGTCTGCAGCTCCCGAACCAGGAGGACATTGTCGATGCCATCCTCCCCGGAAACCTTGATGCCCTCGTTTGCCTGGCTCGCGCCGGAGATAAGCTGCTCCTGGGTGTTTATGGAAATGGTGTACAGCACCCCCATCCCCACCCCGGCTGCCAGCATGATAAAAACAAAGAAAAAACCAAGCCTGTTTTTCAAATTCCACCGCACGATGTATCCCCCCCTTGTCCTGATTAATCAGTTATGCGCTTTTCTGCTGGTTGCGTTGAATTCTCGCGATCCCGGCGGGAATAGAATTTTCCGTTGTCATGCCTCCAGCCTCGAAGGAGAAAAGATAGGCGGGGCAAACGATATGTCTGCCGCTTTGGCAAAACCTTTCCAGCTCATGCAGGCTGGGGACGTAGGGAGTGTTCTTGGCGGAGCAGCTGGCCACGGACCAGATGTGTGTGCCGTGGCTGTAATGCAGAAGATGTTTGCAGGACATGGCGATAGCCTCCATATGCGGTTGTGGTGCTTTTGTTTCCATGGGAGCAAACTACCGCCCCTGTGTTAGGGGATGATTACGGGTTGGTTATTTTCTCCTTCAAAAAAAACACCCCCTGCCGATGCTCTGACAGGGGGGCTAGGGAGGTGGGACGTGTGCTACAGATACTGCTAAACTGCCTGGAGCCCTTTGGATTGGGGCAAGGTGTCCTACCCGTGGGAGGAAGACAGAACGACCTTACCCGCATCAGGGAAGAGCTGAAACCCTTTAAAACTTATAGGTTACGTCGAACTGATAGATATCGACTTGGTCTTCCTTGGCTGCCACATAATCCTCGTCACGCTCAAAGCTGAGCCAGGTAACATCAGCCGACCAATTCTTGGTGATTTCGTAGCCAGCCTGCACCCGGTGGCCTTTCTTGTTGGTTTTGGAAAGTCCGTCGCCGAAATCGGAGTCGGAGAGGTAGCCGAAGAGCGAATCGGCCTCAACCACCGAGTAGGCATAGCCCAGCTTGAAGGCGCCGTATTTGGCGTCGGCCCCGAGCACCCAGCCCATGTCGGCATCCTCGGGTTTCAGGGTGAAGCTGCTGCCGGCCTGGCTCTGGCCGATGTTTCCGTCGGCCCCAAAGTTCTGCCAGATCTGGCCGTAGAGGGAAAGCTTGACATCGCCTGCCGGGAAGGAGACCTTGCCGTACAGGTCGCCGATATTGAGCTCATATTTGTCTTCATCGACCTTATCCAGCAAAAAATCGGCGGTGCCTTCGTTGATCAAGGATTTGCTGTAGGTGTGGTAGCCTGCAGCCAGGGTGTACTTGACCTCGCCCACCTTGCCGTTGTAACCGGCCTGCCCGGCCACCAGGGTGGCGGTATTGTCGTCATTCACCAGCTTGGCGCTGTAGCCGCCCAGAGTGGCGAACACCCCTTCCTTGCCGCCGTACTGACCGGTCAAACCGGCCAACCGCACGTCGCCGTCCCAAAAGACCCAGGAACTCTTGTAGGGATTCTCATGCTGGCCGATGGTGAAAGCAAAATCATTCCACTTGTGCTTGGCATAGGCGTAGTCAAGACGGATATCGCCGGTTTCAAAGGGCTTGGCCTCGCTCCAGGTGTCGTTGGTGCTGGTCGGGTCGTCGCTGCCCGAGGCAAGCCCCGCACCGACCTGCCAGTTTTCCTCCTTGTTGTCCCAAACGCCGCCGAGACGAAAACGGGTCCTCCAACGATCCCGGGAGACATCGGTGGAGGTGCTGGTGTCTTTGTAATCGCGATCACGGATCTCGTAACGGGCGCGCAGGTCGCCCTTGAGCGTCAGTTGATCGATAAACTTGTTGGCCAGGGCCACCTTGCTGGTGCCGGATTTCTTGACCTCTTCCTCGACCTTTGCCGAGACCTTTTTGTCCACCATGGCCCCGAGGGCATCAATGTGCTCCTGCTGGGAAGCAACCTTGTTGCGCAGATACTCCAACTCCTTCAAGATCTGCTCGTCGCTCAGGCCCGCGCCCGCCAAAGCGGCCGCGGGCAGGGTGAGGCACATGCCCAGTGCTGCTGCCGCTGATAATACCTTTCTCATCTGTTTCTCCTTTCTCCGTAATGTTTATAAAGATTGCTCCCCGCCAAAAACAGCCGGCGGGGAAGCAAAAGCCCGACCAAGGGCAACGGCCGAAATGTTACGGAGAAGGTACCGGGCACATGTTAGCGCACGGTCATCCTTTGATTAAAAGGAGATTAAAAAAGGATTAGCGATTTCAAGATGAGTATTCGGTTTTGAGAAGATTCATCTTCTGTTCATCTCCTAATGAAACCCTAATAAAATTCTAACAATCGGGGAGCATAGTGGGGGCCAGATGAACCGACCAAGTCATAATAGAGGCATAGGCTATTCCCCAACACCCACTTTAAGGAGAGACACCATGATGATGCACAAAGGTCTTTTGAGCAGAACCCTCACCAAGGCTGCGCTGGCAGGATGTCTGGTCGCCGTAGCCGCCACCGGCGCTTTTGCCGAAAATGTTACGGTGGACCCGAAAATCCCCACCTATAAAAAGGTAAGCGGCGTTTCCGGCAACCTGGACAGCATCGGCTCCGACACCCTGAACAACCTGATGACCTACTGGGCGGAAGGCTTCCGCAAGGAATACCCCAATGTCCGCATCCAGATCGAGGGCAAGGGCTCCAGCACCGCGCCGCCCGCCCTTCTTTCCGGCACCGCCCAGCTCGGCCCCATGTCCCGGGCGATGAAATCCGAGGAGATCGACGCCTTCACCAAGAAATACGGCTACGCCCCGACCCAGATCAGCGTGGCCCTCGATTCCCTGGCTGTTTACGTCAACAAGGACAACCCGGTCAAAGAGTTGAGCCTGCAAGAGGTTGACGCTATCTTCTCCAAAACCCGCAAGGGCGGGTTGGGTCAGGAAATCACCACCTGGGGCCAGGTGGGTCTCACCGGTCCCTGGCAGCAATCCCCCATGAGCATCTACGGCCGTAACTCCGCCTCCGGCACCTACGGCTACTTCAAGGAGCATGCCCTGTTCAAGGGTGACTATAAGGATACCGTCAAGGAACAGCCCGGCTCCGCTTCCGTGGTAATGGGCATCACCGAGGACAAAAACGGCATCGGCTACTCCGGCATCGGCTACAAGACCTCCGGTGTCAAGGCCGTCGCCCTGAGCAATAAGAAAGGGGAAAAGTCCCATGAGGCCAGTTTTGAAAACGTGATGAACGGTAGCTACCCGCTTTCCCGGACCCTGTTCATCTATGTGGCCAAGGAGCCGAACAAGCCCATGCCCGCCCAGACCGCCGAGTTCCTCAAATACATCCTTTCCAAGGCGGGCCAGGAGATCGTGGTGAAAGACGGCTTCCTGCCCCTGCCGGCCAAAGTTGTAGAAAAAGAACTGGCCAAGCTCAAATAACCCTCCCCGGCTCAAGCCGGACATAAGTTCACCTCCCGGCCCCCGGGAAGACCGACGCCTGCAAGCCGGCCTTCCCGGGGGCTTCTCCGGTAGAGGCCGCCCGCAGCAGAAGGATTTTAGAACCGCAAGGAACCCCATGCAGAAGCTCGACAAACAATTCATCAAAAAAGTCCGCCGCCAGGACCGGTTCGCCACCCGGGCCATCACCGTGGGCGGCCTGCTGGTCATCGCCAGCGTCATCGCCATCCTGATCCTCATCGTCCGGGTGACCCTGCCGCTGTTCCAGCCGGCCAAGGCCGAGGTCATCCACCGCGTGGCTGTTGCGCCAGGGCATGCCCCGGTTCTTGCCGTGGGCATGGACGATGCCCAGGAGGTGGGCTTTGTCCTGGACGATACCGGGCTTTTTTCCTTTTACAACCTCGCCTCCGGCAAGACCTTTTTCACCGCCCCCGCCTCCACCAAAAAAGCCAGGGTCCACTCCGTCGAGAGCAATAAAAACAACGTCTTCACCCTCCTCTGGGAGGACAGCAGCGTCACCGTCGCCCAGGTGGACTTCCGGCTGCTCTATGCTAAAGACGGCCAGCGGACCGTTCAGCCGGAGATCACCCGGCTGGGCGAGTATCCCCCCCGAAGCTATCCGGCCCCGATCAAAAGCATGATGGTCCGCAACCATGAAGGGCGACTGACCCAGGTGGCGCTCCTGGCGGACAACCGGTTCCAGATCAAGCACGAGGTGGTCACCACCAATATCTTGGGCGAGGAGAAGAAAGAGACATTTTCTTTTCTGCTCAATGAAGAGCTGCCAGGCACAATCACCGCCTTCACCCTGGACGAAAAGGGCTCTGCCCTCTTTGCCGGCACCGATACCGGCAGCCTGTTGCGCTGGAATCTGGGAGAAAACGGAAGTGCTGAGCGCACCGACAACGTGGTGGCCGTACAGGAAAATAAGGGCATCACCTCCCTGGCCATGGTTTTCGGCGATATCTCCGTGGCGGTGGGCGCCGCCGATGGCACCCTCGCCACCTGGAGCCAGGTTTGGACCGGGGAAGGGCCGGAGCGGGTACGGCGGCTGCGCAAAACCCATACCCTGACCAGCCATCAGTCCCCGGTGGAGCGGATCATCCCCTCCCGCCGCTCCAAATCCCTGGTCAGCCTCGGGGCAGACGGCAAGACCCATTTCGATCATATGACCAGCGAAAAACATCTGCTGGACCTTGAGCCCTCCCTTACCCTGGCGGGCATCTCCGGCCAGGGCAACGGCCTGATCGGCCTTGATTCGCGCAACAATCTTACCGTCTGGAGGGTCGATGCCCCCCACCCGGAGATCAGCCTGAAGACCCTGTTCGGCAAGGTCTGGTACGAGAGCTACGACAAGCCGGAGTATGTCTGGCAATCCTCCTCCGCCTCCGATGATTTTGAACCGAAATTCAGCTTGGTGCCGCTGCTCTTCGGCACCATCAAGGGCACCCTCTACGCCATGATCTTTGCCGTGCCGCTCGCCATCTTCGGCGCGGTCTACACCAGCCAGTTCAGCACCGCCACCTTTAAAAAAACGGTCAAACCGGTGGTGGAGATCATGGCCTCGATCCCCTCGGTGGTTATCGGCTTCCTCATCGCCCTTTGGCTGGCGCCCATCGTGGAAAAGGCCATCCTCGCCGTGATCCTGGCGGTGCTCTTCCTGCCGCTGATTTTTGTCGGGATCATGACCGCGCTCAAGCCTTTCTACAAAACGCCGACCCTGCAAAACTTCTGCAACGGCCATGAGTTTCTGATGCTGGCGCCGGTTATCCTTTTGGCAACGGCCCTGGCCATGGGAATCGCCCCCACCGTGGAGCAGCTGCTCTTTGCCGGCAACTTCAAGCAATGGCTCTACAACGACCTTGGCCTGCGCTATGACCAGCGCAACTGCATCATCATCGCCTTCGGTCTCGGCATTGCCGTAATCCCCATCATCTTTTCCATCACCGAGGACGCCATCTCCAACATCCCGCCCAGCCTGACCGCAGCCTCCTTGGCCTTGGGCGCCAGCCGCTGGCAGACGATCTGGCGGGTGGTCCTGCCCTCGGCCAGCCCCGGCATCTTTGCCGCGATCATGATCGGCTTCGGCCGGGCGGTGGGGGAAACCATGATCGTGCTCATGGCCACCGGCAACACCCCCATCCTCGACTGGTCCATCTTCAACGGCATGCGGACCCTGTCGGCCAACATCGCCGTGGAGATCCCGGAAGCGCCCATGGGCGGCACCCTGTACCGGGTACTCTTCCTCTGCGCCTCCATGCTTTTCGCCCTGACCTTTTTGGTAAACACCGGGGCGGAACTGGTCCGCGAGCGGTTACGTAAAAAATATGGCCGTTACTAACCTGGAGAAAAGACCATGACCAAAAAATTCTGGCGGCAGGGAGAGCCCTTCGTCTGGGCCACCGGCCTTGCCCTTTCCCTGATCCTGTTCCTGACCCTGCTGTTGTTCTATGTCGTGCTGGCCAACGGCCTCGCGGTCTTCTGGCCGAAAAAGGTCGCCCTGGCAACCCTGAACGATGGCCGGTATCTGCTGGGGGAGATTGTCCAGGAAGAGGCCATCCCCATCACCGGGCACAAACGGATCCAGTTCAAGATCGGCAACCGAGATCTCTACGGCCTCGACTTCAAATGGGTGGATGCCTCCGAGATCACCAGCCTCAGCTATCCAAAGGATGTCCAGGTGCTTGAGCGCCAGGAATACGGCAATTTTTACGGCTACCTGAGCGAATTCGAGGTCAAGGGGATCTCCCCGCCCGCCTCCGGCTCCAACAGCCTGGCCCAGACCATTGCTGCCCTGGAAGACCGAAAAGCCGAGGTGCATCTACTGGGCAAAAAGATCGCCAACCTCAACCGACGGGTGGAGCTGATCGACCATCATCTGGCCACGGCCCGCTACAACAAAGAGGAAAACACCCCGGCTCTCGCCGCCATGCAAGGGGAGAAGCAGGGGCTCAAGACCGAGTTCGAGGCGCTGGTCTCCATTCTCGGCGAGAAATCCGCAGCCCTGGCCACCAATCAGGCGATCTTCACCGATGCCGATGGCCGAACCAAGGCCATAGCCCTGCCCAACATCGTCCGCGCCTACCAGCCGAACGAGATGTCGTTTTTCGCCAAATGCACCTATTACCTGGAGCGGCTGCGGGAACTGCTCTTTGACGAACCCCGGGAGTCCAATACCGAGGGCGGGCTCTTCCCGGCCATCTTCGGCACCATCATGCTGATCTTTCTCATGAGCATCCTCTCCTTTCCCCTGGGGGTGCTGGCCGGCATCTATCTCCGTGAATACGCCAAGGACGGCTGGCTGGTGAAGATGGTCCGCATCGCGGTCAACAACCTGGCAGGCATCCCTTCCATCGTCTACGGCATCTTCGGTCTGGGCTTTTTCGTCTACGGGATCGGCGGCGGTATCGACCAGTTGTTTTTCCCGGAACGGTTGCCCACCCCGACCTTCGGCACCGGCGGCATCCTCTGGACCAGCCTGACCCTGGGGCTGCTCACCGTGCCGGTGGTGATCGTCGCCACGGAAGAGGCGTTGGGCTCCATCCCCCCCGGCATCCGGGAAGGGTCCCAGGCCCTGGCCGCCACCAAGCTCCAGACCCTGACCAGAATCCTGCTGCCCATGGCCTCGCCCGGCATCCTCACCGGCTTCATCCTCGCAATGGCGAGGGCGGCGGGCGAGGTCGCCCCCCTGATGATCACCGGGGTGGTCAAGCTGGCCCCGGCCCTCCCCCTGGACGGGGTCTTCCCTTACCTACACCTGGACCGAAAATTCATGCACCTGGGCTTTCACATCTACGACATCGGCTTCCAATCCCCCAACGTGGAGGCGGCCAAGCCCATGGTCTATGTCACCACCCTGCTGCTGATCCTGATCGTGCTGGCCATGACCAGCACGGCCATCTATCTGCGCAACAAGATGCGACAACGCCACTCCGTGGTCGACGTATAACGAGGAGACCAAATGCAAACAACCGACACCGCCATAATCCGTATCGAAAACCCGCAGGTCGAGGTCGAGAACCTGAACCTCTATTACGGGACGAGCCAGGCGCTCGACAATCTGACCTTCGGGATTCCTCCCCAGCAGGTGACCGCCCTGATCGGCCCTTCCGGCTGCGGCAAATCCACCCTGCTCCGCTGCATCAACCGGATGAACGACCTGGTCGACGGTCTGCGCCTGGAGGGGGTCATCAAAATCAATGGGGAGAACATCAACGACCCCGCCCTGGACGTGATTGAGCTGCGACGCAAGGTGGGCATGGTCTTCCAGAAATGGAACCCGTTTCCCAAGTCCATCTACGAAAACATCGTCTACGGGTTGCGGATCGCGGGCATCCAGGACAAGGGTGTGCTCGACGAGGCCGCGGAAAAATGCCTGAAACGGGCCGCCCTCTGGGACGAGGTCAAGGACCGGCTGCACCAGTCGGCCATGGGTCTTTCCGGCGGCCAGATGCAGCGGCTCTGCATCGCCCGCGCCATTGCCGTAAGCCCGGAGATCATCCTCATGGACGAACCCTGCTCGGCCCTGGACCCGCGCTCCACCGCGAGAATAGAGGATCTCATCCGCGAGCTGCGGGGGGAATACACCATCATCATCGTCACCCACAACATGCAGCAGGCGGCACGGATCTCCGACTACACGGCATACATGTACCTCGGGGAGCTGATCGAATACGGGCCGACCCAGACCCTGTTCACCATGCCGGAGAAAAAGGAAACCGAGGACTACATCACCGGCCGGTTCGGTTGAGAAACGTCGTTACAAAGCGGACTATTCCAGGGACATCCCTGTTGAGAGATTGAGCTGCATTACGGAATAAGGAGAAAAACCATGGCAGGCAACATTCAGACGGAAATAGAAAGGCTCAAAAAACAGCTCGTCTATCTCGGCATGGCGGTGCAGGAAAACATGTATAAATCCATCAAGGCCCTGTGGGGAAAAAATCCCGATCTGGCCCGGCAGGTGATCGCCACGGACAAGGGCGAGATCGACACCCTAGAGATCAACGTAGAGGAGGAATGCCTGCGCCTCCTCGCCCTGCACCAGCCCGTGGCCGGAGACCTGCGCTTCATCGTCACCGTACTCAAGATCGACAACGATCTGGAACGCATCGGCGACTTGGCCGCCAAAATCGCGGACAAGGTCATTCTGCTCCACGACATCGACCCGGTCCATTTTGCCGCCGACGGCATGCAGATTCCCGAGATGTTCAATGCCATGTTTGCAAAAACCACCTGGATGTTCCAGAATACCATGGAAGCTTTTGTCAACGAGGATACCGATCTGGCCTACCGGGTGTGCCTGGAGGATGACGAGGTGGACCGGGCCAAGGGCGCCATCCGCACCGAAATGGAGGAGATCATTATGCGTGATCCGGCCCAGCAGGTCTATCTGGCCAAGCTGATCAGCGTGGCCAGAAGCATGGAGCGCATCGCCGATCACTGCACCAATATCTGCGAAGACATTATTTATATGGCGCAGGGCAAGATTGTCCGCCATCATATAACACGATAGCCCCACCGGAACCGCCGCCGCTACGCTGCTGAGGAGAAAGATAATGGCCAGAGAAACCATCCTTGTCGTGGAAGACGACGAAAATATCCAGCAGCTGGTGGGCTACAACCTGGCCAAGGCCGGTTTCCACGTGCTCTATGCCGACAACGGGGAACAGGCACTCAACCAGATCAAGCGGGAAAGGCCGGAGCTGGTCGTCCTGGACCTCATGCTCCCCGGCCTCAGCGGCTTCGAGATCTGCAAGCTGGTGCGCAAGGACCCCAAGACCAAGAACCTGCCCATTGTCATGCTCACCGCCAAAAGCGAGGAAAACGACATGGCCGCGGGTCTCGACCTCGGGGCGGACGATTACATCACCAAGCCCTTCAGTCCCAAGATCCTCATCTCCCGGATCAAGGCGGCCCTGCGCCGCAAGGAAGGGTTGAGCGAGGAAGGCAACGGCAGCAAGAAAAACGGCCCTCTCACCATCCACGGGATAACCATCGACCCCAACCGCTACGAGGTGCTGGTGGGTGACGAGGCCATCACCCTGACCGTTACCGAATTTTCCATCCTGGAGCTCCTGGCCCGGCGGCCCGGCTGGGTCTTCAACCGGCAGCAGATCATCGACGGAGTGAGGGGCTACGATTACGTCATCACCCCGCGCGCCGTGGACGTGCAGGTGTTCGGGCTGAGAAAAAAGCTGGGCGAGGCGGGCAGACACATCGAAACCGTGCGCGGCATCGGCTACCGCATGCAGGGCTAGGAGGCTGCCCCTCGTTTGCCCCAAGCCCCCCCGTAAACGCTACAGGCCCGATTTTCCGTGGCAAGGCAAGAGCTGTAGGCAGGTTTTTACTCGTTAATCCACCACAACCCGCCCAAGCAACCCTCCCCCCTCGCCCTGATATGCAGCCTCCCGCCGATAACCCTGCCCTGCCGGGCCAACTTCGTCGAGGGAAAGCCGGTCGACACTGCGCTCGCTTGCGAAGCGCACCAGAATATCCCATAACTCCGTGGCGGGTTCGGGGGGAGATAGGCCGATCCGGCGGCCGAAATATTCCCGCTGATGGAGCGCCGGCGCCTTCTGTAAGGCGAGGGTATAGATCCCCTCCGGCAACGGCGCCGCCGGCCCCCAGTAGGCGGATTCCGGCAGGGCAGCCTTTACCCGCGCCAACTCCGCGCCGGTGATCTTCAGCAAGTACAGGCTGGTAAAACCCGGGGTGCCGACAGGCTCCCGCTCCACCGAGAAGGCATCAAAAACATCCTGCATGGTAAGACCCCCTCGGCGCCATTCCTTCCTTGCCGTGCTCAAGCCGACCAAGGCCGCATCGACCTCCAGGGTTTCCACGGCGGCCCTGGCAGCGAGCATGGCCATACCCCCCTTGCTCTGATCGGCGGAGAGATGGGTGAAGTCTTCGTAGAGGGCGGTCCGGTATCCTTGTAAAATTTTTTCCACCTTCCGCTCGGTGCCTTCATCCACCGGCGTTTCGCCCTCGCGGTTTGGGATGAGGAAAAAGGCACTGTGCCGGATGGATCTTTTTTGCAGATCATATTCGATGTCGAACCTGCCGATATTCTCAGCCCTGGCACCGGCATGGACAATTGCCGTACCCTGCACCCGAAGAGGTTCCGACATGACGGTATGGGTATGCCCCCCCAGAATCAAGTCTATCCCCTGCGTCTCGCCGGCCAGGCGAATATCCTCCTCTATGCCCAGATGGCTGACCAGGACCAGCAGATCGACTTCCCCCCGGTGCTTTGCGATGATATCGCGGGCGATTCCGACAAAATCAAAATTCGAGCGCAACCCCGGCATCCCGGGATAAAATTCCCCGTCATACTGTTCATCCTTTTCATTCCAGGGCTTGGAAACCAGGCCGAAAAAACCGATTTTAACCTGGCCCACCTGCAGTACGGCATAATCTTTCCAGCCCGGCAGCTTCGCGGCTTGGGTGCCGGAATTGGCCTCGGTCATTTTCGTATTGGACGCGAGGACGACTGAGTAGGGGTCGCGGCTGAAGGCCACCAGCTCATCAATCCCCCAGGAAAAATCGTGGTTGCCGATGGTGCGCACATCGTAATGCATCGCCTGTACTATTTCCCTGGTTACCAACCCACGAGAAACCTCCTCGGCAATGGAGCCCTTTTCGTAGTCGTCCCCCGCGTTGGTGAAAATCGTATAGGGATTCTCCCTGCGCACCTGCTCGAAATAACCGCGCAACCTCGCGACCGGACTCGATCCACCCCGAACGGGGTTATAGTTGGCGTGCACATCGGAGACGTGGACAAAGGAAATTTTCTGGGTTGTGGCCAAGACATCCCCGGACGGCCGGCGCGGCGGATCCTGGCCCAAACCGCCCCCTGCCCCGGAGAGAAACAGACCGAAACAAAAAACGGCGCAGAGCACGAGGACAGTCAGGCCCCCTCTCCGCTTGATCATGCAGTCCGGCAAAATTTGCATCTTCTTGCAAACGATCCTGTTCACCATGAGGGAAGATTAGATATCGCATAGCACTGTTCCTATTTAGGTATTAATGAATGATTATTATGAACTGGTTAAAAACAGATAATATTTTCATGAGGCGGACTTTCTTAAAGAATCCATTACACTTTCCTTACAGAAATCAAATATTCACCCACTATATAATAATCAGTTCCTACTCTTAGCCACAGTGGTGCAGTTCGAACTTGAATCTCCCAATCAACCACGGATTATGGAACAAAAGCCAATGAATAATTATCGCGAAATAACAGCCAAGAGAGCGGTAGTTTGCCTGATAGTGCTCGGCCTCTCCCTGTGCCTGACGATGCCGGGCAACGCCCGGGAAAACGGACGCTGGCTGGCCGGGGATTTCCACAACCACACCTTCCTCACCGACGGCAGCAAAGCGGCGGAAGATGTTTTTTCCCAGGCTTTCCGCTTCGGCCTCGACTGGCTCGCCAACTCCGAACATGGCGGCGCCTATGGCCGAGGTCCGGACGGTCAGCCCTGGCCGGCAGAGAGCAACTTTTTCGGCGATCCGCCCGCGGAAAAAATGTGGCGCTGGCAGTCCTTGCTCCAGCACTCCTTTCCGCTCATCAGCAAAGCGCGGACAGTGTATTCAGAGAAACTGATCATCCAGGGATATGAATGGAATGTCCCCGCCCATGAACATGGCAGTGTCGGCATCATTGACACGGCTGAGGCGGGAGGAATGGCAATCGCCCGCCATGAATATCTGTTCGATGGTGACGACACCGGCTCCACGGCGGACCGCCACTTGGCGGTCGAAGGCAAAAAGCTGAAGAACGACCATGCCAAGGCTGTGGCAGGCGTTGCCTGGCTGGAAAATAATTACCGGGAAAGCGGTTATTGCGTACTCAACCATCCCTCCAGGCGGCTGAAATACTCCATTGCCGCCATCCGCGACTTCAACGATGCGGCGCCGCATGTCGCCTTCGGCTTCGAAGGCTTCCCCGGCCACCAGAAGGCCGCCTCCCGCGGCAATTACGATCAAGGCCCTTTCCGGGACGCCGCCGGCAACGACATCACCGATAGAGCCCGCACCTATGGCGGGGCCGACCTCATGCTGGCGAAGATCGGCGGCACATGGGATGCGCTGCTCGGTGAGGGCCGCCAGTTCTACGCCTTTGCCAATTCCGATTTCCACAATCCGGAAAATGATTTTTGGCCCGGCGAATACACCAAAACCCACACCTTTGTCCGCGACCTGAATCAGGATGGGGAGTATTCCCAGCTCGAACTGCTGGCCGGCCTGCGTTCCGGCAACTCCTTTATCGTGCATGGCGATCTGATCAGCGGACTGCGGTTCACCGCACAGTGCCAGGGGAAAACCACGGAAATGGGCGACACCCTTCATGCCGCGGCCGGAAGCGAGGTGACGATCACAATCAGCTTCAGAAGTCCGGACCGGAACAACCATGGCGACGCGGTGGCCGTGGACCACATTGATTTGATCGCCGGCGAGATGGCCGGCAAGGCTCCCAAGCTGCTTGGCGACGGCGCAACCCCGAACCCCGTCTACGAAAAAGACGGCAACGAAACCACCAGGGTGATCACCACCTTCCGCAGCAAGGACTGGCAGCCTGCCGAGAACGGCTGGCAAACAGTCCGCTACCATGTCCGGCAGCTCCGGCACGACATGTACTTTCGCCTGCGCGGAACCAATCTCCGTTGCGGCGGCGGAGAAACCGACGGAGAGTGCAACCCGCTGGCCGACGAGCTTCAGGGGTCGAACAACCAGGACAAGGCCTATGCCGATCTCTGGTTTTACTCAAATCCGCTCTTTGTCCGGGTTTCCCGTTAAGCACTGTGACCCGGGGTTGCCCATCCCCCAGCATCATGCCTTCCCCGTGGAGGGCGTTCCCTTGGGGAAGAAACGCCCTCCACGAGACCGGTTTTTGGCGTCCGCTTTCCCCTCAAAACCATAATGAAAAACTAACGTAGATCTAACCAGTTACTAGCCATGGCCATGGTACTATCTTCAATATTCGGCGCATGGGGCGCCTTGCCATCATCCACTCACAACAAGGGGAACAAGTCATGTCCGGCAAAGAGCTGAAATTCGAGAAAGTGATGTCCTCCAAGAATGCCGCAGATTTCCTTCGCGCCCTGGCCCAGGAAATCGAACACGGCAATATGGATGAGTTGAAGGAATTTGACCTTGCCTTCGATGACTTCAAGAAGATGAAGCTCGAATTGAAGCGAGAGGGCGACCAGCTCCACCTGAAGGCCAAAGTGAAGACCATCGAGGCTTGCACGGTCTGCGGCGAGACGACCTGCGAAGAGACGGAGGCCGACGGCAAGCCCAAGTACAAAACGGTGAAGAAGCGGATGGACAAATGCTTCAAGTCCATGGGCGACGCGCTCAAGAAGGGAATCATGCCCGAGAAGGGTGAGGTTGATTCGTTCATTGCCGATTCGGAACTCATGGTGGCTTATCCGGGCCACGGCGACGAGCACTATGACCAATACGCCAAGCTCTGTGTCCAGCTCAATGTGGCCTGCGAGAATGGAGACCTTGTGGCCATGCAGGAAAAACACGCCGAACTCAAGGCGATGAAGAAGCTTTGTCATGAGCAGTACAAATAATTCGCATAACTCGCAGGTGATCCCCGCCGGCGCCGTGATTTCTTTTGCGGTGCCGACACAGCCAAGCCACGGAGCAGACATCGTCCATGAAACTGGTCAAGCCAAAACATAGATCGGAAGTGGTTCCCCACGACCTGCCGGATGTGATTCCGGAGGAGATCACCGAGAGCGATGAGCAGCGTTTTTTTGCCATCATTTCGACGGAACTGACCCCTGAGCAGATCCGACTGGTACTCACCCCGGAAAAAACCTACCCCCGACAGCAGGGGGTCATGGCGCTCCATTGGCATCCGGAATTCGTGCCCATGGAGCTGATTGAGCAGCGCATCAGCGCCACCTTCCCCAACCGGAAGGAGGAACTGATCATCCCCACCCAGCACAACATGCTGATGAGCTACGGGGATTACAGCGGGGTCGAGGTGGACTGTTACTCCCGGGGATTCAACCGCAAGGTGCAGCTGCTGCTTCATTTCGAGAAGATCCGCCTTGACCGGGCCGGAGTCCTCAAGGCGCAATTGGCCCATACCCGCCAGTATCGGGCCTCCCAGCTCTTTGACTTCATCCACACCATCACCAACCCGGTGGAAGAACGACTCGACGAGGCTGCCGGAGAAACCGGGGCCGATGCGGAGCTGGTCGGCTTTGTCCGCATCTATGTGCGCAAGCTCAACGCTCTGCTGGATCGCCATATGGACCAAGTGCCGCCGGACAGCATCAAGAACAAGCTGCTGCGCGACTTCTTCGACACCCTGCGTCCGGATTACGGCGATACGGTCATCAACCGTGCCCAGGCCTTTCTGAAGGCGGTCAAGGAGATCGTCAAACGGAACTTCTCCCCCAAATATTTCTACCGCACCTCGGAGATCATCGAGGAAGCCCGCGGGCTGGGGGCGGGGGTGGTCATTCCCCATCCGGAGCAGTTCTGGCCCATTCTCCTGGCCGACTATGACGTGGACGGCTATGAGGTCTGGAACCCCCAGTCCTGGGAATACACTGATTTTCTCATCACCGTGCTTAACCGGAAGAACCGGGAGGCCGGCCTCTCGAAAAAAAGGCTGCTGGTTTTCATGGGGGACGACACCCACATGAGCGAGAAGACCCGGGCGCCGCATGAACGCGATCACCTCAAGGTCTCTCGGGAGATCGGGGTGCAACCGCCCTGGAGTGACCAGGCCATTCGCAAGAAGCTGGTGGTGGCCCACATGGACAAACACGACGTGATGGAAGAATACAAGGCCAGACTGGCGGGATAACCTGCGGTTGTGGCTGTTGAGGCTTTTTTACGAGACCACCAAACCATTTGAGGCATGCGCATGTCCACCAAAAAATTTGATTACGAATCATTGCAGGACGCCCACTCCATCAAGACCTATCTGGTCTCCCTGACCGACTCCATCGAGAAGGGACGCATCATCCTCAAATCCAACGGCGAGGAGATGTCAATGCGGGTGGATGATCTGATGAAATTTACGGTACAGGCCAAGAAGAAGGACGGGCAAAACAAACTTTCCATAAAATTGTCCTGGTCGGAATGCAAGCCTGTCATCAAAGACGAACGCTCTTCCGCCATGATTATCGGATCGTAGGGTACCAGAACCATGCTAACCACCGCTCTCAAGGAAAATCTCAATTTCATGGTTGTCGAGGTGGCGCGTCAGCTCGACGAGACCGTCGCTTTCCTGGCCAGCGGTGAGGTGTCCGCCTTCCAGAAGATCGACAACCGGGACGACTACATCGACAACCTCAAAACGGTGATCGAGAACTGCTGTTTCACCACCTTGAGCGAAGCCAAGTCCATCACCCAGCGAGAGAAGGACAGCATCCAAGCAACCCACACCATCTGCGTCAACCTGGAGCGCATCGGCGATTTCTGCGTCAGCGCTGCAGACCAGCTCCACTACCTCAACAATCACGCCATTCTCCAGCATTTCGATTATCAGCAAATCTTTGACATCCTTGCCAAACACCTGCAGACGGTCATCCCGGTGCTCAAAAACGGAGACATGGGCAAGGCCCTCGCCATCTGCCGGGCCGAAAACCAGATCGATGACATCTACAAGGAAAACTTCGACAAGATCATGGAGGCACTCCGGAGCGGCAAGGAGATAGAAAACCTGATCACCGTGCTCTTCATCTTCCGTTATCTGGAGCGGATGGGCGATTCAATGCTCAATATCGGCGAGGCGCTGCTCCTTTCCATTTTGGGCGAGAAGATCAAGATCGAACAGTTCCAGGCCCTGGAGGAAACCCTCAGCAAGTCGGGGTTGCGCACCAACCTGGCCGAGGTAGAGTTTTCCTCCATCCTGGGCAGCCGTTCCGGCTGCCGGATCCGCAAGGTTGAGGGCCATGAAGGGCAGCCGCAGATCACCCCCCAGACCCAGAGCAGCATCTTCAAAGAGGGCAACAAGGAGAAGATCCTGACCGAGAAGAAGAATCTGGAGCGCTGGAACGAGATCTTCCCCGGCCTGACCCCCAGGCTGTTCAGCCATCAAGAATCGGAGGAGACCGCCTCCCTGCTCGTGGAGTTCCTCCCTGGGCGGACCTTCGAGGCCATTCTCCTCAAGGGCGACCCCGCCGAATTGGAGACGGCCTGTATGCTGCTGCACGCCACCGTCCTGGATATCTGGAAACGGACCAAAAAGGAGACCCCGGTCAAGGCCAACTTCATCCCGCAGATCATGGCCCGGATGCACAGCGTGCTCAGTGTGCATCCCGACTTTCTCCGGGTCCGCCAGGACATCGGTTCCTCGGAGGTCATCCCCACCGACGAGCTGCTTGCCAAGTGCCGCCATATCGAAGAGAAACTGGCCGCCCCCTTCTCGGTCTTCATCCACGGCGACTTCAATGTCAACAACATCATTTACAACGCCGCCAGGGAGCGCATTCAACTCATCGATCTCTACCGATCCCGCGAGGCGGACTACATCCAGGACGTGTCGGTGTTCATCGTCTCCAACTTCAGACAGCCGGTCTTTAAAACGCACCTGCGTGACCGGCTCAACTGGATCACTCGGAATATGTACCAGATGGCGCGTGAGTTTGCCGTCGAACAGGGCGATGAAACCTTCGAGGTGCGCATGGCCCTGGCCTTGGCCCGCTCCTTTTACACCTCCACCCGTTTTGAGTGGAACAACGATTTTGCCCATGAGATGTTTCTGCGCTCCCACTTCCTGCTGGAAAAGGTGCTGGCGCATCAGGACAAATCATGGAGCACCTTTGCCCTGCCTTCCGGCATCATGTACTACTGATATTTTTAAAAAGAGGTCTTTTCTTGAAAAAAATAGGCGTTGTCGGCATTCCTGGCGGCTGGTCATCCGAGAAACTCGCCGATGCGGTGGCGGAGCGCACCGGCTTCCGCCTGCTGGTTGATCCTGGCGCGGTGCGGCTCGATTTACCCTCGGGCCGGGTGCTGTTCGGTGAGGTGGAGCTTAACTCCCTGGACGGCCTGATCATCAAAAAAATCGGCAAAAACTACTCTCCGGATCTGCTCGACCGGCTGGAGGTCTTCCGTTTCCTGGCCGGACAGGGGATGCCGATCTTTTCCAACCCCCTGAACATCATCCGGGTGCTGGACCGGCTCACCTGCACCATCACCCTACAGCTCGCCGGGATCCCCATGCCGCCGCTGACCATCACCGAGGATGTGGACGTGGCCCTGGATGCGGTGGCTACGTATGGCGAGGCGGTCTTCAAGCCGCTTTACTCCACCAAGGCGCGGGGCATGATCGTGCTGCGACCCGACAAGGAGACCCGCGCGGTCATCGAGGAGTATAAAGCCGAGCACCGGATCATGTACATCCAGAAGAAGATCGAGCTGAACGGTCGCGACTTGGGGGTGGTATTCCTGGGCGGCCAGTATCTCACCACCTATGCCCGCACCACCCGAAACGACTCATGGAACACCACCACCGCCTCCGGCGGCAGGTATCAGCCCCACGAGCCGCCGAAGGAGATCATCGCCCTGGCCCGCAAGGCTCAAGCCCCCTTTGACCTTGATTTCACCTGCGTCGACGTGGTGGAGACCGACGAGGGTCCGCGGGTATTCGAGGTCTCCGCCTTCGGGGGGTTCCGGGGCATTCAGGAGGCCTGCGGCATTGACGCGGCCCGCCATTATGCAGATTATGTCTGCGGGAGGATTGAGGCATGAGCGAGAAATCCACGGAACGTCAAGAGATGGTGCAGCGCATCCGGGCGGAATTCCCGCCTGACCAACAGCTTGTTCTCGCCTTTGATGACTGCCGGATCGGGGTGCGGACCAATTCCCTCGCCCTGACCAATACTCTGCGGGAGTACTTCAGCGATTTTGTCTCGGACGCTCCAACCTGGGACATGCTGATCACCGCCCATGAAGCGCCTCCTTCCGAGCTTCCCCATGTCTTCACAACCAAGGAGCCGGACCCGGGCAAGAACAAGATCAAGGAGGAGTTTGTCGAACTGGCGGGCGGTCGCATGGTGCGCAAACGCCTCACCGGCATGGTCTTCGTCTTCGGCGGCGACGACAGCCTGGCCATCGGCCCCTGCCTGGCCAACGCCAACCAGGTGATCAACTTCATCAACAACCGGTTCATCAGCTGGAAACTTCGCCAGGGGTGCCTGCTGGGTCATGCCGCCGGCGTCGGCCTGTATGGCTGCGGACTGGCCCTGGCCGGTTTCTCGGGCATGGGCAAGTCCACCCTGGCCCTGCATCTCATGAGCCGGGGTACAAACTTTATCAGCAACGACCGGGTGTTGCTCAGGGAGGATAGCGTTGGACTCTACATGTACGGAGTGGCCAAACTTCCCCGCATCAATCCCGGCACCGCACTCAACAACCCCGACTTGGCCAAGGTAATCCCGCCCCATGACCTGGAGCAATTTGCCGGCCTCTCCCCGGAAGCGCTCTGGGAGCTGGAGCACAAGTACGACGTGTTCCTCGACCATTGCTTTGGCCCCGGCCGTTTTACCCTGGCCGCCTCAATGACTGGGCTGGTGGTCCTCAACTGGCAGCGGAGCCAGACTCCCACCGTGGTGCGGGAGGTTGATATCCGGCAGCGACGGGACCTTCTCCCGGCCTTCATGAAATCCGCCGGCCTCTTCTTCCTGCCGGAGCACGGCGAGGAGATTGATCATTCCGAGGAGGCCTATCTGGAGCTCCTCAGCAAAACGCGGGTGTACGAAATCAGCGGCGGCATCGATTTCGACCGGGCCTGCGATGCCTGCCTGGGGATCCTGGCCGCATGCCGCGCGCACTGACGGAAGAATCGGACATCATCCCATGAAAATCAAGGTATGCCGAGAGATAACCCTGCCGGACCCCGTCAGGGTGGAACTCTACCGGCGCACCCCCGAGCTGGGGCCGCGGCTGCTCTTCTTCAGCGGCGGCAGCGCCCTGCGCGGGGTGAGCCGGGAACTGATCCACTACACCCACAATTCCTGCCACATCATGACCGCCGTCGATTCCGGGGGCAGTTCGGCCACCCTCCGGCAGGCCTTTTCCATGCCCTCCATCGGCGATATCCGGGCCCGGCTCATGGACCTGGCCGACCAGAGCGTGCAGGGCAATCCGGAGATGTATCGGCTCTTTGCCTACCGCTTTTCCAAGGATACCGAACTCGAAACGCTCCTCGCGGAACTGCGGATCATGATTGCCGGCCGGCACCGTTTGGTGTCGGCCATCCCCGATCCCTTGCGCAAGATTGTCCGCCAGCACCTGAAAATCTTTCTTGCCCGGATGCCCCAAGACTTTGACCTGCGAGGGGCCAGTATCGGGAACCTGGTGCTCACTGCCGGGTACCTGGACAACGGCCGCCACCTCGACCCGGTGATCTTTCTCTTTTCGAAACTGGTCGAGGCGCGGGGCACGGTTAGGCCAATAATCAACCGGTATCTCCACCTAGGAGCAATGCTTGCCGACGGCCAGGTGGTGGTGGGACAGCACCTGCTCACCGGCAAAGAGGTTCCTCCCTTGGACAAGAAGATCGTCCACCTCTTTCTTACCATGGCAACCTCGGCTACCGGCAAGGGCGAGGTCTGGCCAAGGGTACGCGATAAGCTTTCCGAGCTGATCCTTTCCGCCCAGCTGATCTGTTATCCCATGGGGAGCTTCTATTCCAGCATCATCGCCAGCCTACTGCCGGAAGGGGTGACTGAGGCCATCCAGGGAAACGTCTGTCCAAAAGTCTATATTCCCAGCATGGGTAAAGACCCGGAGACAGTTGGCCTAACCCTCATGGACCAGATCGAAACCCTACTGCGCTATCTGAAGAAAAACAATCCTGATATCCCAGCCCATCGAGTACTGAACTGTGTCCTTGTTGACTCAAAAAATGGAGGATACTCCGGAGAAGTGGACCGCGAAAGGCTTGTGGAACTGGGGATTCAGTTGATCGACTGTCCCCTGGTCAGTGAGGGAAGCACCCCTTACTATGAGCCCAAGCTGATGGTTCCTCTGCTGCTCTCATTGACATAACCGGATCGTGGCAGAGGAGGGAAGGATGGCCAAGGCAAATGACGGGCAAGAACCCGATGAAAAAATTCTCGAAAGCATTATCAATGACCTGGCCGGCCAGCTCCGTGTCGAGCCGGAAACCATCAAGCCGTTTTTAATGCACACCTATCGCGAACTCTGGACAGAGGCGGTGGTCAAGGACTTTGTTTCCATTTTTGCCATGCGTCTGGTCCGCGACAAATTTTCAGGGGACGGATCAAAAACAGGCAACCATTTCAGCTGAGCTTATCTTTCCTGACCGGCACGGTTCGCCAGGACAAATCGTTCTCCGACAAAATGTTTCCCGATAATCCACCCCCAGCTTGCCTGTAGGCTTTACCAGCACCCCTCAGACAAAGAGATCGGTCAGCTCGAATTTCTCCCCGTCAAAAAGACCCAGATCGGTGATTTTAAGCGCCGGGATCACGGGCAGGGCCAGAAAAGCCATGGTCATGAAGGGCGTCTGCAACCGGCAGCCATTTTCCTTGACCCGCTGCTCAATTGCGCTGTAGTCTTGAGCCATCTCTTCGCAGCTGCCTAATCCCATGAGGCCTGCCACCGGCAGCGCCATCATTCGCTCCTCCTCCCCGTGGACAAAACAGATGCCGCCCCCGCTTTCCCCCATCAGGTTCACGGCCCGGGCCAAATCCGTGTCGTTGCTGCCGACAGCAATGAGGTTGTGGGAGTCGTGGGCAATGGAAGAGGCCATGGCCCCGTGCTTGAGGCCAAAGCCCCGGACAAAGCCGATG
>JBAZCG010000015.1:0-17422 GCA_041671085.1 Desulfurivibrionaceae bacterium
CTGATTCCTTCAAAAATCGAAGGGCTTCCAGCTTAAACTCTTTGGTGAATTTTTTTCTTTTCTCCATCGGACACCTCCTCGGGTATATTACCCTTATCTTGGTGTCCGTGAAACTAGGGGTAGCGCACCCCCTCTTTTCGACCAGCTTTATAAAAAAGAGAGCATATAAAAATGGGTCACATGTTTGGAAGCATCTTCGGAGTGATCATTTTCTTTTTTCTACTTATACTTCTAGCGGTATCGTTATTCGTTCCATTCTTTATTCTTAGGATCAGGGATGAGTCCATTGAGACAAATATAAAGTTGGACAGGATCATCAAGCTGCTTGAGCATCAGGACGAGGCTTAGGGTAGACCTTTTATTGCTCGCGCTAAGCAGGCAAGCGGGTGGGCTCTTGGTTTTTGAAAAGCAGGAAGATGGACGTTTTAGATAGATGGGGAGCTAAGCGTCCCCCTCTGTTTGGTTCAGCGGTTGAAATTGTTAGCCAAGCTCATGCTCTGAACATATTGGGCGACGCCGCCCGAGATGTGATTGGCAACGCCAGCAAGGTACGCCTCATCTTTAAGCCGTTTTTCCTCCTCCGGATTGCTCAAAAAAGCGATTTCGGTGAGGATCGCAGGCATCTGGGCGCCAATGAGTACTACAAAAGGCGCCTTTTTTACCCCAAGATTGTTGACAGCGCTGAATTTCTTGTTCAGGCCGCTCACCATTTCCTCCTGAACCAGTCCGGCTAGCTTCAGGGATTCGTTTATTTTTGAATTCTGCATGAGATCCAAGAGGATGGATTGCAGGTCGCTGATTTGCTTGGCCGAGGTGGCATTTTCCATGGCTGCCAGCCGCATGGCGTCCTTATTGCTGGCCAGATCAAGGACATAGGTTTCGATTCCCCGGGCGTCATGGTTCGGCGCGGCGTTCACATGGATGGAAAGGAACAGGTCTGCCTCCTTGGCATTGGCCATGGCAGTCCGTTCTTCCAGGGGGATGAAGATATCTCGGTCGCGGGTGAGAATAACCTCGCAGCCAAGTTTTTCTTTGATGATCTTGGCGACTCTGAGGGCTACATCGAGGACGATGTCTTTTTCTTTGAGGCCGCTTGGGCTACAGGTGCCGGGATCTTTTCCGCCGTGCCCCGGATCGATGACGATTCTTTTTATGCCCAGGGCCAACTGTCGTGCTAGGGCTGGTTTTTCCACCTTGTTCGCGGGGTGGCTCTCTTTTGTTTTGCTTGCAATTTTTTCCTTGCCCACGGGCTTTTCAGCCTTCTCAGTGGCGGCGCCACTGCTCATTACATCGATCACCACCCGGAAGGGATTAGCAAGGGTAAAGACCTTGTAGTCAGAAATATTAGTCTGGGTGTCCAAGACAACGCGCACTGTTTTTGGGGCAAATTGGGCATTTCTGACCTGACGCAACAGTCCGTCCTCAATGGGAATGGTTTTGATGGTTTCGGGGCTGAGACGGCAGTTTTCCAGATCAATGTAAATCCGGCGCGGGGAAGCCTCGTTTCCGATGAGACTCTGATGTTTGAAGGTTACCGGGCTGGTGGTCTCGATAACCAGGCGGGTGTAGCGGTTGTTGGACCAGTGGTGGATGGGCAACACCGTGGCCATCCCGTTTTTTGTTGTAATATCTTTTGGCGGTGGCTCGCTTGTCATCTGCTGGGGATTAATGCATTTTTCCCGAGGCTCTTCCGTTGCCGGGATCGGCTCTGGCGTGGCTGCTGCGTGTTTGATCAACAACAACTGTTCCTGGGCTGCGGTGGCCATGTCGCCCTCGGGATAAATGGCGATGATTTTTGCATAGGCCCGCGCCGCTTTGCCCGGATCCTTTTTGTCGGTAAGATAGATGTCACCTAGAATAAAAAAGGCGTCATCGGCCAGGGCATTACCGGTATACCGGGAGCTCAGTTCTTCGTAGGAAGCAATGGCCTGATCAAGATCCTGGGCTTTGCCGCTCTGTTGAAACATGGTCTGGTAGATTTTGCCCAGCATGAACAGGGCTTTCGGCGCAACCTGATGGTCGGGTGCTGCCTTGTATATGCTGCGGAAGGCGGTGACGGAGGTGAGCCATCTTTTTCGGTCCTTGCCTTTGTCGCTGGTGACCAGTTCCTGGTAATAGGCTTTGGCTTGCCCGTATTGTCTGGCGATGTCATCCTGATCCGGGTTCGGTCCGGACCAGGCCGGGGTGTTAAGCAGTAACAGGATGAGAATCCCGAGCGGCAAGCGGAACAAGCCCTTTTTGCCTTGCTGGATTTCGCAAGCATGCTGCCCAGCCGTGTACCGTGCGTCTTGTGTGAAATTACTCCACATCGGTCAGCCTTTTGAGCTCATAGAGCAAATCCAGTGCCTCACGGGGAGACAAGGCATCGGGATTGATTTCTCGCAACCTGCGCGTTGCCTGAGATTCTCCCCCGCCGAACAGGGAGAGCTGGCCGGGCTGCGGGTGTTTCTTTTTTCTGGGCGAAGTGGCGATGCGCGGTTCTCCCTGCCGGTTGAATTCTCCCTGCTCGATATTATGCAATAATTCCTTGGCTCTGGCAACTACCTTGGCCGGCACCCCGGCCAAGGCGGCAACCTGAATGCCGTAGCTGCGGTTGGTTCCGCCCGGTAGCAGCTTGTGGAGAAAGATGATGGTGTCGTTCCACTCCCGCACCGCGATGTTGTAGTTCTTGACCCGATTGTTGGTGGCGGCTAGTTCGGTGAGTTCATGGTAATGGGTGGCGAAGATGGTCTTGACCCCCTTGCCGTTTTTGTTGACCAGTTCTTCGGCCACGGCCCAGGCAATGGAGAGGCCGTCAAAGGTGGAGGTGCCGCGGCCGATTTCATCGAGGATAACCAGGCTCCGCTGGGTGGCATTGTTGAGGATATTGGCGGTTTCGTTCATCTCCACCATGAAGGTGGACTGGCCGCGGCGCAGATTGTCCGAGGCCCCGACCCTGGTGAAGATGCGGTCCACAACCCCAATTTCCGCCGCAGCAGCAGGCACAAAGCTGCCCATCTGGGCCATGAGGGTGATGAGCGCGGTTTGCCGCAGCACCGTGGATTTGCCGGCCATGTTGGGCCCGGTGATGATCAGAACCTCTTCGCTCTCCTGATCCAGATGGATATCGTTGGGCACAAAGCGGCCCGGCGGCAGAGCGCGTTCGATCACGGGATGGCGGCCTTCCCTGATGATGATCGCTTCGCCTGCGGTGATCACCGGTTTGGTGTAGCGGTATTTTTGGGCAGCCTCGGCCAGGCAGCAGAAAAAGTCGATTTGGGCCAGGCCCAAGGCGGTATGGAGAATTCGGGAAGACGCCTTGGCCACCGTGGCCCGGATCGCACCAAAGAGTCGGTATTCCAGCTCCAGCCGCTTATCCTGGGCGCCAACCACCTTTTCCTCAAACTCCTTGAGTTCCGGGGTGATGAAGCGTTCGGCGTTGACCAGGGTCTGCTTGCGGATGAAGTCATCGGGCACATGGGCAAGCTGGCCCCGGCTTATCTCGATATAGTAGCCAAAGATCTTGTTGAAACCGACCTTGAGATTGGAGATGCCGGTGCGGGATCGTTCGCGGGCCTCGAGGCCGAGTATCAGCGCCTTGGCGTCGCGCAGGAGACTGACCAGTTCGTCAAGCTCCGCATTGTAGCCGGGCTTGATGAGATTGCCTTCCCGCAGGGTCACGGGGGCGTCCTCGCGAATTCCCGCCTCCAGCAGGCTGTTCAGTTCGGCCAACTCGTCTACCGCCCCGAGGCTGGCCAGCAGGCCCTTGGCCTCGGAGAGTTTTTCTTTGAGCTGAGGCAACTGGGCCAGGGAAATCCGGAGGGCCGTGAGGTCACGGGCATTGGCCGTGCCCAGCACCACCCGGCCATTTAGGCGTTCCAGGTCATAGACCTTGGCCAGTATTTGACGGAGATCCTCCCGCAGGCGGGGGGCGAGGTAGAGTTGTTCCACAGTGTCCAGGCGTTGGCAGATGGCCTCGACCTCTTGTAGGGGAAACAGTAGGTTCTTTTTGAGCAATCGCGCCCCCATGGGGGTTTCGCACAGATCGAGGGTGTCCAGCAGCGAACCTTCCCTGACGCCGCCGGTAATGGTCTGGGTAAGCTCCAGATTGCGGCGGGAGGACTCGTCCATGAGCAGGACGTGGTCGAATTCGATGGGGGTGAGCCTTTCGATATGGTCCAGGGCGGTTTTTTGGGTTTCCTGTAGGTAGAGGAGCAGGGCGCCTGCCGCGGCAACCCCACCCTTCAGTTCCTCGCAGCCGAACCCGGCCAGGTTGGCTACCCGAAAATGTTCCAGCAGCCTCTGTCGCGCCGTCTCCGGGTAAAAACCAGTGCTTGGGCGTCTGGTCAGGCAGCTTTGGGGCAGATAGGCCAGCAATTCGTTGGCCAGGCTTGAATCCTCCCCGGTATCATCGGGCAGCAGAATTTCCGAGGGGGCCAGGCGGCCGAGTTCGTCCAAAAGCCCGGCGAGATCTTCTCTTTCGCTCACCAGAAACTCGCCGGTGGAGAGATCGAGCAGGCTCAACCCCCAGACCTTGCCCTTTTGGCAGATCGCGGCTAGATAACGGTTGTCTTTGTCGCTCAACAGCTGCTCGTCGGTGACCAGACCCGGAGTGACCACCCGCACAACCTCGCGCCGGACCACGCCCTTGGCTTCTTTCGGGTCCTCCACCTGCTCGCAGATCGCCACCTTAAAACCCGCTTTGATCATCTTGGCCAGATAGGACGAGACTGCGTGGTACGGGATTCCGCAGAGCGGTACCCGGTTCTCGTCATCCTTGCTGTTTCTGGAGGTGAGGGTGATGCCCAGCACCTTGGAGGCGGTCACGGCATCGTCAAAGAACATCTCGTAGAAATCGCCCAGCCGGTAGAAAAGAATGGCGTCCTGGTGCTGCGCCTTGATTTCAAGGTACTGCTGCATCATGGGGGTGATTTTAACGGCAGTGGGTGTGGTGTTGGTCATAAGTGTTCGAGAAGGGGATGTTCCTTGTGCTGCATTGTGCCAGCGGAAGCGGTCATACTGCCGCCTTGCAGCGATTGATAGGAGGTTTTTCTCTAAAAGTCAAGTACAGGCCGTAAATTAACGGTGTAAGTGTTGAAATCGCCGTGCTGATACGCTAGGGTGGATTGTCTCATCGGTATGGGGTCAATGGATGTTGTTTTCAAGAATCAGGAGGAATACATGGGCTGGAAAGGACTGTTGGTTGTGGGCGCGGTGTTGCTGCTTGGCGCAGGATATTCGCGGGCAGAGGTCATCATCATTGATAAGGAGCCGCTACAGCTTGTGGAATTGCGGAAGGCCTATGAGGCGGAACTGAAAACCGCAGCCACCCCGGACGATCTCGCAAAACTCCAGGAGGAATACGATCAGGCAAGGAAGAATCTTTCAAAATCAGAAGGATACCCCCAGAAGATTTCTGTTCTGGAAGAAGCAAAGAAGAAAGAGATCGAGGCGATCAGCGCCAAGTATCTTAAGGAGCAGGAAAAGGTGGACGCCGTGACCCGCAAGGGAATTGACGAGAAATATGAAAAAAAGATCGCTGAGCTGAGGAATCGGAGCGTGGTAAAGACCAGCAGCAGCTACCAGGGCAAGCTGGAGAAGCTGGAAAAGGAGCTCATCGTCAAGAATGATCTGGCTGGGGCTCTGGTGGTGCAGGCCGAGCGCAAGAAGATGGGTGGCACTCCTGTTGTCCCAACCATTGCCCCGACGGCCGCGTCGGTTGCTGTGGCAGTTCCCCCGGCAGCAGGGGCTGCTTCAGCCTCGGTTGCCAGCGGGAAGGGCAAGGACAATCAAGTTCATGTGAACTCGGTCCGCGGGCTTGCCGGGGCCGAAGGCAACGCCTCCAATAATATCTACACCTTTACTCTGGACAGGATCGGCGGCCAGAGCAAGCTGGTTTTTTACGGCTATGGCAACCGTTCCGGCAATACCTACGGCAGGGTGTATCTGAGTGGCCCGGATGGGAGTCGGGTCGAGGTGGCCAGATGGCGTCCCGATCTTCTCAAGGGGCCAAAGGTCTCGGAGTTCAAGGCCTACACCGATGTTCAGGCGATCAGCGCGGATATTTCAAGTCAGGTCAAGCAGCCCGGCCAATACCGGGTGGAGTTTCAGTACACCGATGGCGACGAGGCCTTCAATATCTATCGGGTAGAGATCCAGATTTTGTAATCTCCAAGGCCCCAGTGGGCAGCATTCAACCCCGGCAGCGGAAAGATCGCTGTTCCGGGGTTTTTTTATTGGGCTTGGAATTCCGGCAGCAGTCGGGAGAAGGTGTTGTTGATGTGTTCCGGGATGGTGCGCACTTCGGCTAGGACGGTCAGGAAGTTGTGATCGCCGGCCCAGCGGGGCACGATATGCCAGTGCAGATGGGAGGCTACCCCCGCGCCAGCCACCTCGCCCAGGTTCAGGCCGATATTGAAGCCGTCCGGTTGGAGATGGCGACGCAGGATTCCGGTGCAGCGTGGAAGCATGGCGGCAATGGCTGTATTTTCTTCGAGGCTGAGATCGCCGAGATCGGCGAGATGCCGAGCCGGGGCCACCAGCAAATGGCCGTTGGCATACGGAAAACGATTTAGGAGTATGACCAGCAGCCGGTCCCGGTAGAGGATCAGGTCTTCGGCGGAGTGCGCCAAGTCCAGCGTCGCGCAGAAAAAACAACCCTTGCCGCTGGCCTTGTCCTCGACATATTCCATCCGCCAAGGGGTCCAGAGAGTTTTCATAGCTTAGCCTGTATTTGATAAATTTGGCCTTGCAGGGTTTCCCCGACTTCAAGGATGGCAAAGGTGCCGCCTGCCCCGGTATAGCCCGTGCCGGTGAAACTGCCGGGATTGATATAGAGGACCCCGCCGAGGCGGTGGCAGACCGGTCTGTGGGTGTGGCCGTAAACAATGCAGTCCGCCCCTGGAAAGATCTCGATCAGGCGGTGCTCAAAATCATAGGTGTTGCCTGTCCGATGTATCAGGCCGATGGTGAAGCCGCCCACCTGTATTTCCTTGTGGGTCGGCAGGTGCTGGCAGGTTAGGGCGGAGCACATATTGCCGTGCACTGCATGCACCTCCTTGCCGGAAAATACCGTGAGTATTGTCGGATCGGTGAGATCTCCGGCATGGAGGATAATGTCCGCATCATGGAAGCAGGCCTCCGCGATCTTTTTGAAAGTCTCAGTGGGGTGGGAAAGATGTGTATCGGAAAGAATGCCAATCTTGAGAGGAGTCATGGTTTGCGCGCTGTACAAAGTCGGGGTCAAGAACTATCGGAATCGTATAACCTTCTACTTTTCACAGTGTAGCCGAGATGGGTTACAAATCTCAAGTGAAGAAAAAAGCTAAGTCGGCAGGCTGCCAGGGAAAAGCTCATGGGGTAAGGAGGGCTTGGGCTACCGAGACTCCTGCAAGAATAAGCGTTTGTCGCGGCTGACTTCACCGCTGGCAAGGGTCACTGCCGCCCTGGGGATTTTGAAGAGCTTGGAGAAGAACAGGCTGACCGAGTCGCCGTCGGCCTGCTCCCGCAGATAGGTCAGATCACAGGGGTGATTCATCGGGGTTGAAACGATCCTTTTTTTTCTTTGCGTCCTCCAAGCTTCCGGCAAAAGAAACAGCCGGTTCGTGTTCTTCCAGGGGGTCTTCAAGGCTGAAGGCCATGTCGCCATCAAGGTCGGGGAGAATGGGGTCGGTGTCCTCGTCTTCATCCATGACCAGCATGTCTTTTCTGGCGGCAAGTGATGACGGCAGGGCAATGTCCTCGGACGTGAAATCGTATGCCGCAGCTTTCGCGCCTATGCTACTGGGGCCGCTGTCCGGGATGTCGATCTTGACGTAGAGGTCTGAAAGGTCAGCTTCCTCGGCGGAGGAGCCCATTCTACCGGGATGTCGCCGCCCGGCCTCTGGTTCGGTTGTGGTGCGGCTTCTTGGGGTGCTGCCGCCATACATGTTGTTGCGCTGGGGTTCCTGCGGGCGGGACGAAGAATTGAAATGCTCCACCGCCCGTGCACTGTCGGCGGGTTCTGTGTCCAACATGTGCAGGTAGGATTTCAGCTGCTGGCGCAGATCATTTCTGGCCTGCTCCCTGAGGGATTTCAGGTCGTCAATTTTTCTTTTCAGTTCGGCAATCTCATGATCTGCGTCTTCCCGGCGCAGACGGGCTTCTTCCTTGGCCTCGGTGACGATTGCTTCAGCCTCTTCCCTGCTTTTCTCCTTCATCCCGTCGGCGACATTTTGGGCCGCGATGATGGCGCTCTGGAAAGATTTTTGTTGGTTTTGGTAGGTGGCCAGATCCTTTTCCATGGTTTCCAGACGGCCTTTGAGTTTCTGGTTTTCCTCGGAAACCGCCTGGTAAGCCGCAGCAATTTTTTCCAGAAAATCGGCCACCGCTTCAACATCAAAACCGCGGAAACGGACATGGAATTGCTGGGATTGGATGTCTTGCGCTGAGAGTATCATGCCTCGGCTCCTTGTGTGTGCCTCAAAAACTGATGGACTTGTAGAAAGGGGAAAAAAGCCATAGGTCCGTAATACTATTTCGATAGGTTAGCCCAGGGTTCTCGCCAGGTCATGCAAGGTGGGGACCAAGAAGCTCCGCAAAAAAATCAGGGCGAGAATAAGTAGCATGGGGGACAGATCGAGCCCGCCGCCAAAAATTGGAACTACCCTGCGGATGCGGGAGAGCGCCGGCTCGGTGATCTCGTAAAGAAAACGGACAATGGGGTTGTAGGGGTCGGCGTTCACCCAGGAAATGATGGCTCTGCCAATGATGACCCACATATAGGCGCTTAAGGCAAAATCCAGCACGACGGCTATGGCGCCTAAAAAATTACCGATGGCAAACATAAAACTCCTCTTTTTTAGTGAAAAAAAATAGTGAACCGGGGTTGCGCCAGCGCGCAAAAAAACCGGGCAGGTTACAGATTGATGATGCGTTCAGCCACGGCGATAATTTCCAGGCTGGCCTTACTTTCCGGTGCGCCCAACAGGAAAGGTCTCTGTTGGCGGATGGCCATGGAGACATTTTTATCCTGTGGCATGGCGCCCAGGGCCATGGGGGTGATCTTGAGGAAACGTTCGAGCACCATCCTCATATTGGCGAAGACGTCCTGGCCTTCTTTTTTGGATTGTACACTGTTTACCAGCAGGTGAAAGCGCTTTCTGTCGTGGCGGGTATGAAGAACTTTGATCAGCGCGTACGCGTCGGTGAGCGAGGTCGGATCCGGGGTCAGGATGACAATATTCTCCTGGCTCCAGGTGTTAAACCAGAGCACCGAATCCCCGATTCCGGCCGCAGTGTCGATGAGGACATAATCGAAGCGGTCTATGATCTCTTCCAGACTGTTGGTGAGAAGTGCCTGTTCCTCGTACGAGAGGTTGGCCATTTCCGGTACACCCGAGCTGGCCGGCAGGACATGAAATCTCGGGTTGATCTCTACCAGGGAGCTTGCCAGGTCACGCCCTTCCTCGATGGTTTCCCGAATGGTGTGCCGGACGTTGAGCCCCAGCACCACATCAACATTGGCTAGTCCTAGGTCGCCGTCGATGAGGAGGACGGATTTGCCTTTTTGGGAAAGAGCGGTGGCCACGTTCACCGAAAATGAGGTCTTGCCGACTCCGCCTTTGCCGCTGCTGATACAGATGATTTTCGGAGAGCGCTTGGTTTTCGCGGTCATGGACGATTTCCCTCTGCAAGAAGCTGTAAGTGTGACGGATACCTCAAAAGGATGTCCGTTAAGATAGGAAACAAATTACGCTGCCATTCCCGCCGCACGCGAGACCTTTCGTGGTTGCATCCAAAGTTGGGCGCGTTCCTCTACCGTCACCTGACAGGAATCCTCGGAGCGGACGGCGGCGCTTTGGCAGATGGCGTCATTGCCCATCTTGGTGGCGCGGGTGAGTTCGGCTTCAGCAAGGGTCAGAAGCTGATCCGCCGGGATTGTCTCGTAGGCATGGCAGACGGCAATTCCTAAGGCCAGGTTTGGGGTAACGATGGTGGGGCCCTTGGTGAAAGCGGTGTTGCGCAGGGTGGCTCGGATCTCTTCCGCCCATTTTCTGGCCTTGCCCACCGTGGTGCCCGGCATGATCAGGGCCAGGCCCTGTCTGCCTCCGGAGAGCAGATTCCCCGGAGGCAGACAGGGTGCAAGGGCTGTCGCTGCCTGTCTGACCAGGGCGTTGGCCTCGGCATCTTGCCCGGAAAGCGTGATCAACAGAAGGGCGCAGGGCAACTTGGTCTGTTGGACCCGGCCCATTTCTACCGCCAGTTGCTGGCGGAGCCAGGTCTGGTCAGGTAATTCCCCCTCGGTCTTGCCGACCAATGCCGGACGGGGCTGGTCGGTGAAACGCAGTCCGGCCAGGATTGAAGCTGCCTCCGGTCCGGGAACACCGTCGTTGATGAGCAGCAGGCCAAGTGGCTCCGGCCCTTTGCCGGTAAGCCTGATGGTGCGGACCGGGTGCTGGCGGGCCTGTTTCTCAAGGCTGCAATAGAGCAGGGCAGTATCGGAAGGTGGTTTGCGGTTCATGCCACCCTGCTACCGTTAGCGACTGGGGCGGAAACTGCGGAAAGCACCAGCCTGTCCCCGTCCTTGGCGGCCAGGACCATGCCGTGGGAGGCCACGCCCATCAATTTGGCCGGTTTGAGGTTGGCGACAATGATCACCTGTCGGCCCACCAGCTCTTCCGGCTGGTAATGCTGGGCAATGCCCGCGACAATGGTGCGTTCCTCCGGGGCTTTGACCGTCAGCTTGAGAAGGCGGTCCGATTTGGCGATTTTTTCGGCGGCGACGATCTCCGCCACCCGTAAATCCAGGTTCTGGAAGGCGTCAAAGCTGATGAGTCCCTCGGCCTCCGGCGCGGGCTCCGGGCTCGGGGTCTTTTCTGCGGCTGATTCTTTCATGGTTTTGTTTTTCGGCGGTTGTGGTTTGTCTTTTGTTTCTTGTTGCAGCCTGGGGAAAAGCTGCGCCCCAGGGGTGATGGCCCTGCCCGGTACGAGTCGACCCCAGACCCCACAGTCGTTGAGGCTGGTCTCGCCTGCCGCGCCCAGGGCCTGGGCCATCTTGGCGGCGGTTTCCGGCATGACGGGGCGTAGGGTCAGGGTGATGAGTCTCAGCGTCTCCAGCAGGGTATACAGCACCGTGCTGAGCTGGCCGGCCTGTTGTGGGTTCTTGACCAGTTCCCAAGGTTGGGTGCTGACGATGTATTTGTTGGCCCGGCTGATCACCTCCCATACTGCGGCCAGGGCCCGGTGGAAGGCGAAATGGTCCAGGTGTTCGCGGTATTGGCCCAGCATGGCCAGGGCGGCTTCGGCCAGTTCCTGATCCTGGGGTGAAGCTGTCCCCGGCTGTGGCACAACGCTTGCTGCGAAGTTTTTCACCATGGTCAGCGAGCGGGAAAAGAGGTTGCCAAGATCGTTGGTCAGGTCGGAGTTGTGCCGTGCCATCAGGGCTTCTTTTGAAAATCCGGCATCCAGGCCGAAGGACATCTCGCGGAGCAGAAAGTAGCGCACCGAGTCCGCGCCGAATTCCGCCACGAGTTCGCCGGGCCGCACCACGTTGCCCAGGCTTTTGGACATCTTGGTCTCGTTCATGTTCCAGTAGCCATGGACATGCAACCGTTTGTAGGGCTCAATCCCCATGGCCTTGAGCATGGTTGGCCAGTAGATGGCGTGGGGTTTGAGGATGTCTTTGGCGATGACATGCTCGGCCACGGGCCAGTACCGGGCAAAATCCTGGCCCGCAGGATAGTCGAGGCCGGAAAGGTAGTTGATCAGGGCGTCGAACCACACATAGGTGACAAAACGGTTGTCAAAGGGCAGGGGGATGCCCCAGGTGAGCCGGGTGGTGGGCCGGGAGATGCAGAGATCCTCCAGGGGCTCCTTGAGGAAGGAGAGCACCTCGTTGCGGTAACGCTCGGGGGTAATGAATTCAGGATGTTTGGTGATATGGTCGATGAGCCACTCTTGGTACTTGCTCATCCGGAAAAAATAATTCTGTTCGCTGATCTGGGCCGGTTCGGTGAGATGATCCGGGCACTTGCCGTCCACCAGCTCTTTTTCGGTGAGGAACTGTTCGCACCCCTTGCAGTAAAGGCCGGTGTACTCGCTGAAATAGATGTCGCCCTGGTCATACACCTGCTGGAGAATACCCTGCACCGCCGTCATGTGGGCCGGATCGGTGGTGCGGACAAAGGTGTCCGGCATTATGGAAAGCGGCGGCCAGGCAGCCCTGAACATGGCGCTGATTTTGTCCACATACTCCTGCACGGAAACCTCCGCGTCTTCAGCGGCATGGACGATCTTGTCGCCGTGTTCGTCGGTGCCGGTCTGGAAGCGGACATCCTTGCCCAGCAGCCGCTGGTAACGGCAGACGGTGTCGGCCACCACGGTGGAATAGGCGTGGCCCAGATGAGGCTGGGCATTGACGTAAAAGATCGGGGTGGTGAGGTAATAGGCGTTCATTGGTTCGGCCCTTCCGGGGCTTTATGCTGCTTAGGTTTTTTTCTTCTGGTTGGGGATTCCGCCTCAGGAGCAGGGGGGGGGGCTTGGACCTGGGCCTGGCCTTGGGTGGGTTGCGTCGCTTTGGCTTGGCTCCATTCGTCCTTGGTGAGAATGATATTTCTTTCATGGCCGTCCACCCAAGCGACTTCGAGGGTTTCCTCCAGGGGGTTTACCTTGATAATCTTGTAATTTCTTTCACCCACGGTGATGGCTTTGCCCGGTTTGGGCATCGTTTTCCTGATGGCGTGGTAGGTATCGTACTCGTAGGTGAGGCAGCAGAGCAGCCGGTTGCAGATTCCGGAGATCTTGGCCGGATTGAGCGGTAACCCCTGCTCTTTGGCCATTTTGATGGAAACCGGGGCAAAATTCTTGAGATACGACGAGCAGCAGAGCTCCCGGCCGCAGCAGCCCAGGCCGCCGATCATCTTGGTTTCGTGACGAACCCCGACCTGGCGGATTTCCACCCTGGTGCGGAATTCTTGGACCAGATCCTTGACCAGTTCGCGAAAGTCAACCCTGGTGTCGGCGGTGAAGTAGAAGATGATCTTGCTGCCGTTTAAAAAACGCTCCACCTTGATGAGCTTCATGGGCAGGCCATGGGTGCCGATGAAGCGGGTGCAGACAGTAAAGGCCTCTTTTTCGCGTTCGAGGAGACGGGCGAATTTTTCTGTTTCGTCCCGGGTTCCCCTCCGGACGATGAGGTGGCTGCCCAAGCCTGCCGGCTCGGTTCGTCCAGGGCAGGGCAGGCTTTTGGCATGGACCGTGGCCGGTTCAATGCCGTGTTCGGTCTGGGCCATGACCAGCTCGTTGACCTTGAGGTTCTGGATGCGGGAGACGGCGGAGAAAAACTGGTCCCCTGGCCGAAATTTAATGGTGTAGCAGGTTTCCGGTGCGTTGTGCTGGTCTTCGTGCACCAGCTCTTCTGGGGGTGTTTCCGGAGTTTCGTTCATGTATTGCACTCAAACAGCCCGGAGGCTGCAAAATAGTAATGTTTACGGAATGAAAATGTTTAGCAGATGTGGTGCTGCGGAACATTTACAAAAAGCGATCATACCATTAAAGCAGACCAAAGAAAAGTACTTCGCACACTGCGGTGGGGTTGCAGTTGCGGGCCAGTTGTTTCCGAGCCGTGTCCATGAGCTGCAACTTCTCGGAGAGCTGGCTGCCGGACCAGCGGTGGCAGGCGGCGGGGAAAGTGGGGGTGAGATCATGATTGATGATCGAACCTACAGCGTCATGGCCGAAAAGGAGAAGATCGTGGAGCCAGGTGGTAAGCAGTCCCAGGAGTTCGCTTAAGTCCTCTTTGAGCTTGGCCGCTGATTCGGCGAGTTCGCCCAAGGTCTGGATTGCTGCCGGAGTGTCCGGCTCGAGCCGCAAGAGGTGGTCGATAATCTCCCGACGCAACCCCAACAGATCCTTGGCCAGGAGCAGTCTGGCCCGGCCCAGGCTGCCTTCGGCCATGGCCGCCAGGGTGGCTGCGCTCTCCGGCTCTATCCTCGCTTCCTGCACCAGGATTTTTGCCACCTCTGCCTGGGGGAGCGGGAAAAAAGGTACGGTCTGGCAGCGGGAGAGGATGGTGGGCAGAATACCTCCCGCCTCGTCGGCGGTGAGGATAAGCATGGTCTGGCTGGGCGGCTCTTCCAGGGTCTTGAGCAGGCTGTTGGCTGCCTCCCGCCGCATGGTGTGGATATCGCAGAGCAGCGCCACCCGGATCTTCGCCTCGAAGGGCGGGAAGGCCAGGGTTTTTTTGAGTTCGCGCACCTGATTGATCTTGATGGCCGCACCCTCCGGCTCGATCACGATGAAGTCCGGGTGGCTGCCTCCATTGAACTTGCGGCAGGAGGGACAGTGGCCGCAAGGTTCGGGGCCCTGAGGGTTTTGGCAGTTGAGGGCCCCGGCAAAGATCCGGGCCAAGGTCTTTTTGCCGACCCCCATGGGGCCTTTGAAGAGAAAGGCATGGGCCAGCCGGTCTTGTGCCACGGCGCGGTGCAGCAATTTTTTCGCCTTGTCCTGGCCGATGATTCCGGCAAAAGAAAGGGGTCTGGTTTCCTGGGGCTGTTTCATGCCCGTATCATACCCGATGCGGCAGGGATGAAAAAGGCAAAAGGCGGGTGAGCGAGCAAGGGAGGGGCAGGCGCATTTTAGGCCGTCGGGGCAGGGCGATTCCTGACCGCCTGCTGGACTGCCTCGATGATCTCGGAAGATTCCGGACCCTTGCGGATCACCAGATCAGCGCCGGCAGCCAGGGCCTGCTGTTGGACCTCCGGTCGTTCATCCGCGGTAAAGAGCAGCAATTTTACCCCGGCGCAATCCGGGCGGCTCCGGACCTCCTTGCAGATCTCAATGCCGGAGAGCAGCGGCAGGATGTAATCAACCACCGCCACCGCCGGTTTTTCGGCCAGGATCAGGGCCAGCCCTTCCCGGCCGTTGGTCGCGGGCAGGGGGATGAACCCGGCCTTTTGCAGCAGACGGCTGTAGAGCCGTAAGATAACCGGATTATCATCGACGATCACGACCTTGTGCGGGGCAATGGCCTCCCCGGCTGTTTGCGGTTCGCTGGGATCCTGGAGAACCAGCAACTGATCCCCCTGGCGCAGGGAAAGCTCAGGGCCGGGAAAGATGGTGTCGCGGCCGGCACGGCGCAAGCCGAAGATGCGGGTGCCCATCTGCCGGGAAACCTCCTCGATGGTGGCCCCGGCCATGCTCGACCCGTCCTGAACCTCGATCCACTGACTGGCAAGGGGTTCCTTGTCTGCCTGCCTGCCGGTGGCGACGAGGAGGGCTTCGGCAATCCTGGTCCCGGCCGAGGCAAAGGGGGAGATGACATTGTCGGCGCCTGCCCGGAGAATCTTGTGCTCCGAGGAAAGGTCTTCGGCCCGGGAGATGATGTGCAGGGTGGGGTTGAGCTCCCGGGCGGACAGGACAACAAAGAGGTTGTCCGGGTCTTTGTTGAGCAGGGAAATGAGGCCGGTGGCCGATTTGATCCCGGCCGCCCGCAGCGTTTCTTCATGGGTGGCGTCGCCGTGGATATGGAGATGGCCCTGTTCGGCGATGTGCTGGCAATGTTCCGCCGAATGTTCAATGATCACGAAATCAACCTGGTTGGCCTTAAAATGTTCCGCCGCCGCTGCGCCCACCCGTCCGTAGCCGCAGAGGATGAAATGTGACTTGAGCTGGGCAATCTTCTTGTTCATTTTTTTTCTCTCCTTACCCCCGGTCCAGACCGTTTCCATGATTGATCCGACCAGGGCGTGGCTGGCAAAGGCCAGGCCGCTAAAGCCCAGGATAATGTAGCCTGTGGTAAAAAGCCGGCCGGTGTCGGACAGCGGGTGCACCTCGCCGAAACCAACCGAGGTCAGGGTTATGACCGACATGTACAGCGCTTCGATGAAGGTGAAGCCTTCAAGCCCCATATAGCCCAGGATGCCTACCAGGATGAGGGCGAGAACGGCTACCAGGGTCCAGATGATCCGATGGGGTTTCACGGGCGGGATCTGGGGGGAAAGGTGATCACCGTTGGCGCTGGGACGGACAGTGCGGTGAGGGGAGAGGTTGATTCCATGAAATTCTTGTACCGTGCTCTGGCTGCTTCGTCAAGCAACAGAAGGAGATTTAAGGAAAAAGGTCTTTTTATCGGATGAGCGCAATTTCCTGCGGAAAAAAGTGTGGTTTAATGATAGGTTGAGTCCTTATTTATTTTCGCCGCTACTTTGTGCATACACACTTTTAGGATAAGACTATGGGAACGACAGTCCGCCAGTTGTACCGCGCCATTGATACCAACCGTGAATACTGTTTCAATATCGAAAGCACCACCCCCCTTGGTGCTGCCGAGCTTGACCGGCTACGGCTGGTGCTGGCGGATGGCTTTTTGGCCGAAACGGTGGCCGATACCCCCCATCTTGCCGGGGAACGGGTGGTGGAACTGGGGCCGCGGCTCAATTTCGCCACGGCCTGGTCGTCGAACCTGGTCTCCATCTGCCGGGCCATCGGTCTTGACGCGGTAACCCGGGTGGAGCGCTCCCGCCGCTTTCTGGTGCCTGCCGGCGAGGATCTCCCCACCTTTGTCGCCGCCAACCACGACCGGATGACCGAGTGCCAATACCTGGCGCCGCTCACCACCTTTGAAACCGGGGTTACGCCGGAGCCGGTGTATGCAATCGATCTCATCAGCCAGGGGCCGGATGGACTGCTGGCCATCCCCGGCATCTCCATGGACGAGTGGGACCGGAATTTCTACTACGACTACTTTGTCACCAAGCATAAGCGCAACCCCACCATCGTTGAGATCATGGATCTCAACAACGCCAACTCCGAGCATTCCCGGCACGGATTTTTTAGGGGCAGGCAGATCATCGACGGCGTGGAGCAGAAGGACAACCTCTTTGAGCTGGTCACCGCCACCCTCACCGCCCACCCCAAGGGTAGTGTCATCGCCTTCAAGGACAATTCCAGCGCCGTGGCGGGCCATACCATTCAGACCATCATGCCGGAAACACCGGGGGAGCCGTGCCGATTTTCCGCCCAGGAGGCGGTCTACCATGTGCTGCTCACCGCCGAGACCCACAATTTCCCCACCGGGGTCGCCCCGTTTCCCGGGGCCGAGACCGGCACCGGTGGGAGAATCCGCGACGTGCAGGGCACCGGCAAGGGCGGCTTTGTCATGGCCGGGACTGCGGGCTACTGCGTGGCCAATCTCCACATCCCCGGCTATGACCTGCCTTGGGAAAACCACTACCCCTGCCCGGACAACCTGGCTTCGGCCCTGACCATCGAGATCGAGGCCAGTAACGGCGCCTCGGATTACGGCAACAAATTTGGCGAGCCCCTGGTCCTGGGCTTTACCCGCTCCTTTGACCTGCGCCTTGATAATAATGAGCGCTGGGGCTTTTTGAAGCCCATCATGTTCACCGCCGGCGTCGGCCAGATCGATGCCCGCCACACCTCCACGGCCAAGGAAGAAAAGGGC
>JBAZCG010000015.1:17432-50297 GCA_041671085.1 Desulfurivibrionaceae bacterium
GGTCAGCGAGCTTGATTTTGATGCGGTCCAGCGCGGCGACGCCGAGATGGAGCAGAAGATGAACCGGGTGATCCGGGCCTGCAACGAGATGGGCGACAAGACCCTGATCGACGTGATCCACGATCAGGGCGCGGGCGGCCCGGCCAATGTTTTGAAGGAATTGGTGGAGAAATCCGGCGGCCGCATCGAGATCCGCAACATCCGGGTGGGCGACCCCACCATGAGCGTGCTGGAAATTTACGTGGCCGAGTACCAGGAGCGCAACGGCTTTCTGATCCGGCCCGAGAATATTGAAAAGTTTCAGGGTATCTGCGCCAGGGAAAAGGTGGCCTGCGAGGTGCTGGGCGAGGTGACCGGCGATCTCCGCTTTGTGGTGCATGACAATTTGGACGACACCACCCCGGTGGATATCGAACTCAATGAACTGCTGGGCAATGTGCCGATCAAGACCTTTACGGACAACCGTTGTGCCCCTGGGCTCAAGCCCCTGGTGGTGCAGGATCTCACGGTAAAAGACGCCCTGCACAATGTTCTGCGGTTGGTTTCCGTGGGCTCCAAGCGCTTTCTCACCAACAAGGTGGATCGGGCCGTAACCGGGTTGATCGTGCGGCAGCAATGCTGCGGCCCCTTGCAGCTGCCGGTGAGCGACGTGGCCGTGCTGGCCCAGAGCCATTTTGCCAAATCCGGCGTGGCCACGGCCATCGGCGAGCAGCCCATCAAGATGCTGGTGAACCCGGCGGCCGGGGCGCGGATGGCGGTGGGCGAGGCGTTGACCAATCTGGTCTGGGCCAAGGTGGTAGAGCTTGAGCAGGTGAAATGTTCGGCCAACTGGATGTGGGCCCCCAAACTCGAAGGCGAGGGTGCGGCCATGTACGACGCAGCCCTGGCCATGCGCGAGGCCATGATTGCGGTGGGCATTGCCGTGGACGGCGGCAAAGACAGCCTCTCCATGGCCACCAAGGTGGGCAGCGAAACGGTCAAGTCGCCCCGGGAGCTGGTGATCTCGGTCTACGGAGCGGTGGCGGATATTTCCAAGGTGGTGAGCCCGGACATCAAGCAGCCCGGCTCCACCCTGTTGTTCGTCGATCTGGGCGGCGGCAAGAACCGGCTCGGCGGCACGGCCCTGGCCCAGACCCTGGGCCAGCTCGGCAACGAGTCGCCGGACATGGATAATCCTGCCCTGGTGAAAAAGGGGTTTTGCGCGGTGCAGGAGCTGGTCGGCAAGGAGCTGATCGCCGCAGGCCATGACCGCAGCGACGGCGGACTCATCACCACCGTGCTGGAGATGGCCTTTAGCGGTAACTGCGGCCTGGACCTAGCCTTGACCGGCACGGCTTCTGCCATCGAGGCCCTTTTCAGCGAAGAACTGGGAATGGTGTTGGAATGCGCGGCCGGCCAGGAGGAGAAGGTGCGGGAGATTCTCGCTGGATACGGGGTGGACTGTGTCCTTCTCGGCACAACCACCCCGGCCAAGGAGATTCGGATCAGCTATAACGGCTTGGTGGTTCTAGCCGAGGATATGCGGCTTCTGCGTCAGTGGTGGGAGGAGACCAGCTACCAGCTGGAGCGGCTCCAGGTCAAGCCCGCCTGCGCCGAGGAGGAAAAGCAGAATATCTACGACCGTAAGGGGCCGACCTACCGCCTGAGCTTCACCCCGGAAAAGACACCAGCCGAAGTGCTGGCCAAAGCCAACAAACCCAAGGTGGCCATCCTTCGCGACGAGGGCTCCAACTCCGACCGGGAGATGACCTCGGCCTTTTACGCCGCTGGTTTTGAGCCCTGGGACGTGACCATGACCGATCTGCTGGCCGGACGGATCACCCTGGACGGCTTCCGGGGTCTGGCTGCGGTGGGCGGCTTTTCCTACGCCGACGTGCCCGAGTCCGCCAAGGGCTGGGCCGCCACCATCCTCTTCAACGAACGGCTCAAGGGGATGTTCCAGGCCTTTTACGACCGGCCCGATACCTTCACCCTGGGAATCTGCAACGGCTGCCAGCTCTTCGGCCTGCTGGGGCTGGTGCCTTGGCAGGGGCTTGCCCCCCAGCAGCAACCGCGCTTTATCCACAATATCTCAGGGAGGTTCGAGTCGCGGTGGGTCACGGTTAAGGTGTTGCAGAGCCCTGCCATGATGCTCAAGGGCATGGAGGATCTGACTTTCGGTATCCACGTGGACCACGGCGAAGGCTTTCTCCATTTCCCAGACCCGGCCATCAAGGCAGAGGTGCTGGCCTCCAACCTTGCCACCCTGGCCTATGTGGACGACGCGGGCCAACCCACCGAGGCCTATCCCCTGAACCCCAACGGCTCGCCCGGCGGCCTCACCGGCCTCTGCTCGCCCGATGGCCGCCATCTCGCCATGATGCCGCATCCGGAACGGGCGTTTCTGCCTTGGCAATGCCACTGGCTACCCGAGGAGATGAAGCAACTTGAGGCCTCTCCCTGGCTCAGGATGTTTCAGAACGCCTATGAATGGTGCATGAAATAGGTTCTTTTGGGAGGGCTATGGGGGCGGTTAAACACCTTCTCCTGCGTGCCAATATTGTTTGGGACGATGATTCCTATATGAATAATGAGATACAGCGTAATGTGGTGGCGAGTGGTGATTGAAACGGAGTGCAGTCCGTGCAGCTTGCCTGAAAGCGGGTGGAGCTGCAGAAAGGGGTGAGAAAGGGTTCAGTTCGAGCGGTTGTAATGTTTCCGTTTGAATTATGGTGTTTTTTGGGGGGATATTTTTTTGTTTTAAGTTTGTAATTAAAAACCCGATATGATAAGTACAAAGGTGTGGGTGAGTGTAGGGACAGGGTGTCCTAAAATCTCAGCCTCCATGAGCGGCAGCAAACAATCTGCCGGGAAGTAAGGATCTGGCCATGAAACTAACAGGCATTTTTCCTCCGATCAAAACAGAGAAGGTTCAGGTTAAAAAAACTGAAGGCTCTGCCGCAGCCAGGGCTGATAAAACCGCCTTGCCGATGGATCGCGTGGTGCTTTCGGCTGGTTCCCAGGACGTGCAGAAGGCCAGGGATATTCTTGAGCAGACTCCGGAAGTGCGTGCGGATAGGGTTCAGGCGCTCAAACAAGAAATTGCCCGTGGTGAATATCAGGTCGATCCCTACAGGCTTGCCGATAAAATGATGGGCAGTCTGCTCTCCGAGACCTTGGTGGAGTAACGTCCCGCCAGTCTTTATTTTCACCTCTTTTGTCCTCTCCGTTTTTTTCGTAGTAGAGTTTTGTGTAAAAAAAAACTATATCGACCCCGGCTTTCGCCGGGGTTACGGCTTTTGCAAGCGCCTTCGAAGTTTCGGTTTTTTCTCGCATTTTTGTCACTTGCCGCGTCTGATTATTCCGCAGTATCCATGGTGAAAACGGGCCAGCAGGCATCGTAGCGCGTGGGATCCTGTAATACCTGTTTGGCCAGACGCGTCTGGGAGTTGATCGCCACCGGGCCGAGTAGGTTGGCCGTCATTCCCTCGGGATTTTCTCTGGGGATGGTCAGGATGAGCCGAGTTTCCAGTGGTTGTTCCGGAGAGGCTTGCAGTTCCTGTCGGATCAGGTTGGAAATTTCCGCCTGGTATTGCGGGATAAGGAGGGTGGCCTGAATGACTACAAAGGCCAATTTCGGGTCGTCCAAGGACTGAAGCCAGAGAAATGGCGATTCTTCTCCGTGTGGCTTGATGAGGAACCGTTTTGAGTCAGGGAAGCCCAAGAATGGGGAGGTCATGGTGATGACTTTTTCCGGGTTTACTGACAGTTTGCCAAAACGGCTGGTGGATACCGTGATTTCCCCCTGTTTTTCAGTGCAAGTTGTTGTGGCCATGGCGTGCATCATCTTTTCCTCCCTTGGAGCTGAAGAGCAGTGTAACGGATTGTGGTTATTTTTCATCTTGTTCTATCCTTATTGGTAGTCTCGTAAAAAAAGTCGTCATACCCGTGGAAACCGGTGTTCAGCCTTTCCTGGACTATCCAAAAAACTCTGTATCTGACTTCCGCGTGAATCCTCTATTTGCCGTCTTTTGGTGGTTTGCTCCGGGCTTTGTCTCCACCAAAAACAGAGGCAAGGGAAGAAAGATCCGTTGGGGCCTCATCTGCCGCCCGGGTATTTTCCTCTACAATGCGGAGGTAGATTTCTTCCCGGTGGACCATGACCTCGGCCGGAGCTTCGATCCCGATTTTCACCTGGCCGCCCTTGATTTCAAGAATCCGGATCTTTATGCCATCGCCAATGGCAATGGCTTCCCCTGGTTTTCTGGCAAGTATGAGCATGGTGTTCGCCCTCCCTGGCTTGATTGATGATAAATACGTTCTTCCTTGAACGTATTCTCCCTTTTTTGCAAAAAGAAAACAATGATTCTCAGCCGTTACGGAATAAAAGTTCTTGTCTGGCAGTTCCGTTACGGCTCCTTGCATCGCTAACGCTGCTGTCACCGTTCTTGCTATTCAGACGGCAAGGTTATGTTGCAATGACGGCCTACTGGAGGAAGTCCACCAAGCTCAGTTGCATGGTTTTGGCAGCGGATGACAATGCCGCTTCGTAGGCTGTTTCCTTGCCTTTGAGTTCCAGTAAGGCCTTTGTGATATCGGTGTCTTCTTTTTCCGAAAGATTTGTCTTGGTGGATAGCTCAAGGTTTGCATAAATCTGTTGTTGGACAATGATCCGGTTCGATCGGGCGCCAAAGTCGGAGATTCGGCTTGTCATGCTTTCCATTACCGTATCGAAGTCAGAAATGGATCTTTCAAGGCTCTGGATTTGCATCTGTTCATTGGTGATGCCCGTCATGTCCAGAAAGCCGCTGGTGTCCTCGTAGGTAAAGGAGTACCGCTCTGTATCGATGGTCTCCAGCTTCAGGGCGCCATCGGCGCTCCAGGCTGCGGTCATCCCCGGAATGCCGTTTATCTTGCCGGCAATGGAGGCCGGGCTGTCTGTGGCTGTATTCACCCCGACATCCATGGTGAAATCTCTGGGCGGATAGTAGGAATGGTCCTTAACTGTTACGGAGATGGCGCCGTTGGTGAAGGATTTGAATTGTTGTTCAAGGCCGGTATTGCCGCTATCAAGCTTGGCGGTGATGTCTGTGGCTTTGTGAATGCCGGTGACGGTGCCGAATTTTTGCCCGCGCAAGGCATTTTCGAATTGTTTGAGCGTCGTAAAAATTCCGGTGTCGGAGACTGCTGATTTCCCGTTTTTTGAAACTTCCAGGGTGCTTCCTTTGCCGACCTTGATTGCCAGATCATGATCTGGGTCACCGGCATAGCGGACGTTGCCATCTTTTTTCTGGATGGTGAGCACCTGCAGTTGGCCATCACCTATAAGATCCTTGCTTTCGCCGGTGGATGCTGCGCCACCAGCGAGACCAAGGGCCTCCAGGCCCGGCTCGGAGATGTTGGGCGCTGTGCCGATGGGCGTTGTTTCCACAAAGAACTGATGGTCTGAGGCCAGCTGAATCGTGCCGAAATAGACGGCGCTTGCCGGGGTATCGGTCGCGGCACCGTTCAGGTGGGTAATATTTTCCCCGTTGGCCGAGGTCTCTAACTGCAGGTTGCGTCCATCCTTGGCGCTTAAAGTGATAATGCCGTCACTGTCCCTGGTGGCGACAATGCCGGTGGAGCCGGATTTGGCGTTGATGGCATCAATGATGGTGTTGTCCGTGTCTTGGGCGATGATTGTGGCTGGGTCGGCATTGATTGCCGAACTGCCGTCGAAAATGTCCACCCCATTGATGACCAGATCGCCCGAATGTAAGGTGCCCGCGATAGCCGAGCCGCTGGCGGTGTGGTAGACCGGGGTGATATCGGCGCTGACCCCAGTGGTGTCAGCTAGGTCGTTGATGGCTTTGGCCTTGGCTGCAGCCGAGGCGTCGGCATAGACGGTGGAGAGGCCATCGTTGGCCGTGGCTGCAATGGCGGTGCCGTTGATGGTCAGATCTCCAGCGGCCAGGGCTGAACCGTAGCGCAGTGTTCCGTCGCCTGCCGCGTCGGCAAAACCTTTGCTGCCGCCACCAAGACCGATACGGGCGAGGATCGTGTCGTTCACCGCGCTGGTGGTGATGGTGAAGGAATCGGTGGAGGAAAGGGATATCTGGCCTGTGTTGTGGGTGGCGTCAGCGCTTTGCGCCGCAACAGCGAAGTTGATGTTTGTCCCTGTGCCGCCATCGTTGAAGGCTGTGATATCGAGGACGGAGTTGTCGCCAGCCTGGGCGTTCTTCAAGATAAGGGTATTATTGGCTGCACCGTTGGCGCCGTTGCCGATTGCGGCAATCACGCCGGTCTGGCCGGTTGCGGAATTCACTGCGGCAACAAAGGCCGCATTGACCGTGGCTATTGAGTCGCCCAGTGTTACCGGCACGGTTATCCCTGCGCCGTTTACGGTCATGGTGATGTTGCCTGTTGCTGCGGCAGCGGTTGTTGCTGCCGATGAATAGGTGAGGGTAGTGAGGTTTGCGGTGACTGCCGGGCTGGTGGCGGCACCGTTTATGGCGACGGCCAGTTTCGAGGCGCCATCCATATTGAGGCCGCCGATTACGCCGCCAACAGCATTGAGATCAACGACTCCGATATCCACGCCATTGATCAGTAAGTCATTTGCTGCCAGGTCGGCGGGCGGGGTGTTGTCCACAGTGGAGGTCAGGAACTGGTTGGTGCTGGCAATACTATTGCCATTGATCCGGTAGCCGTCCACCTTGTCGGCGATAAATGGCGCCGGTTCGGTGGCCGTGTATCCCGTGGTTCGGTATCCGCCGAAGACGTATTTGCCGTTCACCTCACTGTTGGCAAGAAAAATGGACTGTTCCCAAAGATGGCGGACTTCTTCTGCTGCGCTGGCCCGATTTTCAGGAGTGACCGAGGCGTTCACCTGTTGAATGGCCAAAGTCTTAGCTCTCAGTGCTAGATTTTTCATCTGGGTGAGAGAGTTTTCTGCGGTGGTGATGGTTTTGTCGCCGAACTTGAGGTTGTCCTGATAGGTGGTAATCTGGGTGAGGTTGCTTCTGAGCCCCAATGCTGTAACCAGATTGACCGGATCATCGGAGATGGTGGACATCTGCTTTCCCGAGGAAATTTGGGTGTTGATCCGGTTCATATCCGAGGTGATCTTGTTGAGATTCGTCAGGATATTGTAATGGATGGACTGCATGGTGATTCGCATGGTTTTTCTCCTTTTACACCGCGTCAAGCAGAGTCTTCAGCATTTCGTCCGACATGGTGATGAGGCGGGCGGCAGCGGTGTAGGCGTGTTGGTATTTGACCAGATTCGCCATTTCTTCATCCAGGGAAACGCCGGAGACCGAATCGCGCATTTCTTTCACCTGTTTGTTGACCAGCACAGTGGAGTCATAGGAGTGGCTGATGGTGCGCGATGTGTTGGCAACCTGGCCGACCAGGATATTATAAAAACCATCCAGGGTGTTCTGGGCGCCACCGGTGAAGGTAACATACTCATCGTGCTGGGCGTTCGTGATCTTGAGAGAATTGCTGTTGTCCCCACGAAATATTTGCCCCTGTGGTCCAACGGTGGCGGCGGCTAGGGTGTTGAGGTCGCCGGCAACTACGTTGTTTAGGCCGATGCTTGCTGCGCTGCTGCCGGAGAAAAAGGTGTTGAGCCCGGCAACCTGGAGAAAGTTGGAGGTGTCATTGGCAAAGGCGAACTGGTGGCTTGTGTCCGGGGTGAGTCGCAGGCTGTTTTCGTAGTTTGAGGCCGTTATCCAACTGCTGCCGTTGGTGGCTGCTGCTACCGTTTTATTGATGATGTTGGCAACGTCGTTCAAGCTGTAAGCCCGTGCCAGAGAAACGGTAACGGGCTGGGGTGTGGCCAGGGTTCCATCGTTGTTGTAAATCCAGATATCGAAGCTGCCGGTGTCGGTGGTCAGTTGGTCAAAGTACTTGTAGCCGGAGAGCAGAGGGCCTTGGTTGCTGGTTTCCGGGCCATATTGAAAGGTGCCGTCGCCGGATTGTATATCAGAGGGGATTGTGTCCATCCCAAGCTGGGCCAGGATGGAGTCATTCGCTCCGGCCTTAAAGGTGAAGGTGCTGGTGGAAAACAGGGTGATCTCGCCGGTGTTATGGGTTGCATCGGCGGTGTAGGTGCCAGCGGTAAGCCCCATGGATGTTTCCAGTCCGACCACCGAGGAGTCAAGATTGCTGATAACGATGTTTGATTCGTCACCCGCATTGGTGTTTTTGAAAATAATGCTGTTGAGGGCGCCGCCGTTGGTGCCGGTACCGACTTCCGCCACGATGGTGACAGCGTTTGTCGTACTGCCCAAGCCATTATGGGTGGTGATGGCGGCATTGATGGCGTTGACCAGGTTGGCGGCAAGGTCGGCTGTGGTGCTGTCGTTTGTGGGGCCCGCACCGTCATTGTCAATTGTATAGGTAACCGCTACCCCGTTGATGTCCAGGGAAAGAGTTTCTCCGTTATTTGCCGGGGATGCCGCCATGGCTGTCACTGTCCCACCCGCCGTCAGGGTGGTCAGCCGCGCCTCGACTCCGGCCTCCGCTTCGTTAATGGCGGTAACGGCATTGTAGGCCTTGGTCATGGCAAGGCCGTTATTGGCCGGGCTGCCAAGAATTTCCCCAACTTCCCGGTTGTTGATGGTGATGCTGCCCGTCGATATGGACTCGTTTGCGGAGACTGGGGCAGCGTCTACGGTGGAGGTGAGGCGAGCGACATTTTTTACTTGTTCTGCACCGGTCAGGGTGTCGCCGAACAGAGTAAGCCCGACCCCTTGGGTATGCTGCTGGTTGATCTCGCGGATCAGGGAATTGGCAAAGGCGTCCAGGCGTCCGAGAAAATTGTTGGGGTCGCCTTCGACCAGATTGCTGCGCACCTCGAGCCAGCCCCCGATCTTGCCGCCCAGTTCAGCCCCTCCGCCAATGGGTCGGCGTGTTTCGGCACCATTGGTGTCTTTGTTTACCCAGATGAGTTCGTTGTTCGCCCAGTCCACCTGCCAGGATTCGTTGCTTTCCACCAGGGCGTGGCCATCGGCCATAAGAACACTGTACCCCCCATTTTTATCCTCGAAAAAAGAGACGTCAAGCAGTTTGGAAAGATCCTGGACCAGCGAATCTCTTTTGTCGCGCATGTCGTTCGCCTGGCCTGCGGCGGATTCCGCTCCGGAAATCTGCACGTTGAGGTCGGCGATCTGCTTGACGATGGAGTTGACATCTCCAATGGCCGTGTCAAGACTGGTTCCAATGTCGAATTTTGCCTGGGCCATTTCGCCGCTCATGGTGTGCAGCTGATCAATGATCAGTTGGGAAGACTGGATCACCGCCTGTCTGGTTGCGGATGTTTCCGGGTTGTCGGCCAGATCCTGCCAACTGCTCCAGAACTGGTTCATCAGGTCGTTGATGGCGAGACCCGGGGCCTCGTTGAACACGGTCTCCACCAGTCGCATGGATTCCTGTTGCGCCTCCAGGCTGCCCAGGTTTGATTCTTGGCTGGCCAGCCGTTGCACCATGAACTGGTCGTAGTTTCTCAGGATGCTTGTGCCCTTGACGCCGCCGCCCAGCATGCCGGAGCTGATGGGGGTCGCGGTGTGGGTTTCCAGTTGCAGGGATTGTCTGGTGTAGCCGGGGGTGTCAACGTTGGCGATATTGTGCGACGCCACTTGGAGCGAAAGCTGGTGGGTGAGGAGCGCCTCCTTGGCAATGCTGAGCACATGGGAGATGCCGGCCATGGTCTAGACCTCCCTGCTGATTAAAGAAGGCTGGTTTAGCGAGGGCTTCCTGCTGAGGCCGGTGAGGCCGTACATGGGACGGTCTGCAATCCCGCTGGTGATCAGGGTAATGGCGTCATGCAGGTATGTTTTTACATCCGCGGCAAAATGCTTGTTGATCTGGTTGCGACTGAGGATTTCCTCCCTCAGCCCGGTGAGTTTTTTGCGATACTGAGCGAGTTTTCCTCCTTCTTCCGAGTTGAGCAGGGGGATGAGGGCGGCAAGTCTTGCGCTTTTTTCGTGTGTGTTTGGGTGAAACGTTCCGGCCATCTCGGCGAGCAGGGAATCCAAGGCCTGGATACGGTTCAGCCTGTTTTCTTTTTTGCTGCTCAAGCGGATGAGAGCCTGCATGTCCATGGCTACCAGGGCTTTTTGTTCTTCGCTCAAGATGGTCAGCATGTCCTGGGAAAGAAGGACTTCCTGCTCCAGGGCCTCGAAAAATTTGGCGGGCAGGGAGCGTTGCCCGGTGGTCTCTGTGTGCTGCATGGTCTATTTCTCCTTGCTCTGTGAGCTCGGTGGGACATGGGCTTGCGACAGCTGCCGGTAGAGCATTTCACCAAAGCCGAGACCTTTGCTGCCCGCCATTTTCTGTGCTATCTGGTCATCGTGGATGGACTGGAACATTTCCTCGCCATAGCCGCCGTCAATCAGGCCGCCTTTGGGAACGCTTTGGCGGGCCAGGCTCAGGATCTGCTTGAGCATCAGGGCTTCAAATCCGGCACAGGCCTCGCGGAGTTTCCCCTTCTTGAGCGTATCGGTAGAATTGGTGTTTCCCTTAAGTCCGGCGGTTGCTTCGCTAGTAATATCCATGTCGATCCAGTCTCCAGGGCCTAGATTATTTCCAGTTCCGCCTGTAGGGCGCCCGCAGCCTTGATGGCCTGAAAGATGGCGATGAGTTCGCGGGGGGCGACTCCCACCGAGTTCAAGGCCCGCACCATTTCGCCCAGGGTAACGCCCGGTTGCAGAGTCACCACCTTCTGTCCGACCTTGACCGTGTCAGCCGTCGCGTTGGCCGAAGATCCGGGCTGGGGCGGAGGTTTGACCTGCAGGCTCAGGTTCCCATGGGAAAGGGCAAATTGGTTGAGGGTGACATTGTCGCCCATGACCACTGTGCCGGTCCGTTCATTTAAGACCACCCTGGCCCGATGTTCCGGGTTGATCTCGATGTTTTCCAGGGCCGCCAGCAGGGCAACCTCCTGGGCTCGGTATTTGGGTGGAACTGCGACATCCACCGAGGCCCCATCACGGGCAGTGGCGTAGGCCCCGCCCAGATAGGTGTCGATGGCGGTTTTCATCAGGGAGATCGTGGTGAAATCCGGTGAGGCCAGGCTGATGGTGATGCTTTCCTTGTTGGCAAAGCTCATCGGCACTTCCCGTTCCACCGAGGCGCCGTTGGTAATTCTGGCCACGGTCAGATGATTTGCTTGCCGAGCCGGGCCGCGTGCTGCGGGATCGCCCCCGGTGCTGATGGCGCCCTGGGCCATGGCATAGACGTTATTGTCCAGACCTTTGAGCGGGGTGACCAGCAGGGTGCCGCCCTGCAAGGAAGTGGCGTCGCCTACCGAAGAAAGGGTCACATCAATGTTTTGTCCCGCCTTGAAAAAAGGGGGGAGGGTGGCGGTAACCATGACGCTGGCGATATTCTTTACTTTGGTGGCTTCCGGGTCCACCTTGACCCCAAGATTATTGAGCATATTGGTGAGCCCTTGGCCGGTGAAGGCAGCCTTGTTGCCGTCGCCGGTGCCGTTGAGGCCGACCACAATGCCGTAACCCACCAGCTGATTGTTCCGCACCCCTTTCACCGAGGCCAGGTCTTTTAGGCGGACTGCATGGGCCAGCCCGGCGTTTAAGAGAATTCCGAGCAGCAGTGCGCCGGCAAAGAGCAGCGTGGTGTGCCGCATTGTCTGCGGCGGGTTGTTTGTGGGTTTTCCTGTCGTCGTCTGCATGGAGCTGTCCTCGGTGCCTATTATCCGGCGCCTGTATCTTGAGATCTTTGCAAGCAATGTGCCACGGGAGAGGCAGGTGTTGTAATGTGCCATTTTTAAAGGGAATATTCTTTTTTTCATGAGCGTACCTCTGGAGCGAAAGGAATATTTTGCCTAGCGTTGTCTGTCGTCATTTTTAGAACGGCCAGACGCTGTCCAGTGCCCTGGCCATCCAGCCCGCCTGCTGCTTGTCGCCGAGAACTCCCTGGCCGCTGTATTCTATCCGGGCGTCGGCAACATGGGTCGAAAGGACGGAGTTGTCCTGGGCGACATCCTGCGCCCTGATGATGCCGGAAAGGATGATGTGCTGGGTTTCATTGTTGACCTTCACCTCCTGGTAGCCGCGGATATTTAGGTTGCCGTCGGTGGTGATGTCGATGACCCTAGCGGAGATCGTGGCGGTCACGTTGCTTTTCCGGTCGGTCTTCGCTTTTCCTTCGAAATCATTGGTCAGGCTGGCCTGAAGCTCGGTGAGCGAGGGGGTAAAGCGATGATTGTTGTCGGCCAGCCAGGTCTCCAGGCCGAACAGGCTTGAAATGCCGCCGGTGGCGGTGGAAGTCCGTTGGGTTTTGGTGTTGGCCTCTTTGTTGGCCTTGGAGTTTTCCACGATACGGACCAGCACGATGTCGCCGACCCGTTTTGCCCGGCTGTCGGCGTAGAGGTCCAGGCCGCTGCTGCTGGTGGCGTAGATTGTGCCCTCCGACTGGGCTTGCGCGGCCCGCGGCGGGGTGGGCAGGGTGTAGCGCTCCGGCAGCTGTTGGGCCTGCTGGTTACCTGTAAAGGTGCAACCGGAAAGTCCAGCGAGCAGAAGGCTGAGAATGGTTGAGTGGAGTGTGGTGCGCATAATCTTCTCCTTTGATGGATGGGGCATCGGTCTTTAGAATTCGGCTTCCACGACGCCAGTGCTGAGAACCCGGGCCTGGATTTCACGGCGGCTGGTGAGGTTCTTGACCCGGACTATTTCGCCTAGCGCCCCGGAATTTCTCGCTTCTCCGGGGGCAGTTATCTGGATTGTCTGCGATTTCGCCATGATGGTCACCCGCTCGCCCCGGTTTACCAGAGGGGGGGCGTCAACGCTCTGGGTATAGAGGATGGCCCCGGCTGGTAGCGATATTTTGAGCTTCTGCCCGATCGCCTGTTTTGGGTCTTGAATAAGACCTGCATCCAGCATGGAGATATCCTGTCGCTTCGCGGTGATGTCGTCGTTGCCGATGATATCGTTGCGGTTCAACCGTTTTGCCGTGTTGACCACCGTGCCGAAAAGCCTCAGGTCGCCGCTCATTTTTACCTGCCCCTGCTCTAGTCCTTCTTTCAGGATGGTGGCGGTGACATTTTTCTTGCCGGGGCGGGAGTCGCTTGGCTTCTGGGTGATCCGGTAGTCAAAGGTGCCGGACGGCAAGGTCATGGCCAGGGGGCGGACGCTGAAATTGGCGATTTGTACGTCCTCCTTGGGCCAGGGGGAATTCTTGAGCACAACCTCGCTGAAGATATTCTCCAGTGCGGCAAGGTCCGGGGGCGCAATTTTGTCCGCCGTTTGTCCAGAAGAAGGACAGGCAAGACAGAACAGCACAGCAACCATGGACAGGCGCGACAGGCGTAGCAGCATCTTAGGTATTCCTTTTAGCGGACCAAGGTGTTGGCAACTTCCAGCAACTTGTCCGCAGTCGTGACTGATTTGGAGTTTACCTCGTAGGCCCGTTGGGTGATGATCATGTTGACCAGTTCCTCTGTGACATCCACGTTGGAGACCTCTATGAAGCGCTGCTGGATGGTGCCCAGGCCATCCTTGCCGGGGTTTGCCTCGGTGGGAGCGCCGGAGGCTTGGGTTTCCTGGAAAAGATTGGCGCCGAGACTGCGCAGGCCGCCGGGATTGATGAAGCTGTGCAAGGTGATTTGGACCGTGGCGAGAACCTGTTGCTGGGCATCCTTGGCGGTGAGCAGTCCATTGTTGTCGATACCGATGGAGGTTGTCCCCTGGGGCACGGTAAATTCAGGCTGTAGCCTGTCGCCGTTTTGGGTAACCACATTACCGTTGGAATCAAGGCTGAAGGCGCCGGATCGGGTAAAATAATCCTGGCCGTCGCGGAGCACCTTGAAAAAGCCGCTGCCTTCAATGGCCCAGTCCAGGTCGTTACCTGTTTCGGTGAGGCTGCCCTGGGTGAAGATTTTTTGCACCGAGGTGGGGCGGACACCAAGGCCGACCTGGATGCCGGCAGGCACCCTGCCGCCGTCGGCGGTTTCCGTGCCCATGGCCCGGATTTCCTGGTAATAAAGATCCTCGAATTGGGCTCGGCTCTTTTTGAAGCCGGCGGTATTGACGTTGGCCAGGTTGTTGGCGATGGTGTCCAGCTGCAATTGCTGGCCGGTCATGCCGGTGCGTCCAGAGAATAATGAGCGAATCATGCTGGGTCCCCTTGTGCTGAAAGTTTAGGAGCTGTTACGACTCCTTGCGATGCGAACTTTTGTTGCGAAGGCTATATTTATCCTGTCAGGCTGCCGACTTTGCGAGCGGCAAGGTCGTCCATGTCGTCCACGGCTCGGATCATTTTCTGCTGCCCTTCATAGGCGCGGTACAGGTCGATCATCTCCGTCATTTCTGTGACGGTGTTGACGTTTGATTTTTCCAGATGTCCTTGCAGGAGCTGGGGATTTTCGACGGTTTCTTCCGCAGCCCCATCCGCAAGGCGGAAAAGGTTCTCTCCTTCTTTTTTTAGGGCCTTCGGGTCAGCGGTTGCCACAGTCAGGCGGTTGGTCTGGAGGCCATCGACAAAAAGGCGACCATCGCGGGTCACATCGACTTTGTTGCCGTTGAGGGTAATGGGGCCGCCCTCGCCAAGTACCGGGTAGCCGTTGGCCGTGGTCAGCAGGCCTTCATTGTTGCGCTGAAAGTTCCCGGCTCTGGTATAGCGGACACCGGCCGGGGTCTGGACCCGGAAAAATCCATCGCCGGAAATTGCCAGATCGAGGGGGGCGTCAGTTTTTTGAACAACGCCCTGCTGGTGAACCGTGTTGATTTGCAGGCCTTTTCCGACCCTTTGGCGGGAACGGTTGACCTGATAGAGCATTTCGTCAAAGGTGACGGTTTCTTTTTTGAACCCTGGCGTATCAACATTTGCCAGGTTGTTTGTTACCTGATTGAGGCGTTGCTCCTGGTTGAGTAAGGTTTCAACGCTTTCCAATAATCCGAGCCTGTTATGGATGAACATGGCATACCTCTCGTGTGTTTGTGTTCTGTGTTTGCAAGAGGCGTGCCGGATTCGGTGCGCGGCTGAGTCTGTACCGTTTGTATCGCGATAAAGATCGAAAATACAGCGAGATGTGTTTTATGTCGTGGATTGCTTGGGTGGTGCGGGGGGTGTCAAAAAAATGGATACTTTTGCAGGAGGGCTGGTATATTTTTCCTAGCGGAGGGGGTTGGGTGCTATCTTTCCAGTGTTTGGCTGTGTGGTAATGGAATTTTTATTGCTATGAGGGCGTCATTTTGGTGTTGGCCCGGTAGATAAAAGCGAGAATTTCAGCCACCACCAGATAGGTGTCCGGGGGGATGTCCGCATTCAGGTTCAGTTTGGCTAAAACCTCGACCAAGTCGGCATCCTCTTGGATGGGAATGCCATGTTCCTTGGCCAGGGCGATGATTTTTTCAGCAAGCGCTCCTGCTCCCTTGGCGACAATTTTGGGTGCAGAATCCCGGCTGGTGTCGTAGCGGAGGGCAACAGCCTTTTTTTTTGCTGGGGTATCTGGCATTATGGAGGCATTTGGGTTGAGTGAATCTGTGGTCAGGGGATCATTGCCTGTAGATCGTTGTTGCATGCATCAAGGTGTTTAATAATGCGTAACGTGCCGTCAATAGAACTGGTCAAGAAAATAGAGCGTGTTTTGTAACGGCTCTTAATTATACCCGACAACAATCGGAGCGGATGAAAAAAATGGAGTTCGGACAAACCTTGCAGTCGGGAAGGCTCGTTTTGCGGTACAAACGGTTTCTTGCCGATGTGGCCATGGACGATGGCCGCTTGATCACTGTGCATTGTCCGAATTCCGGCAGTATGTTGGGCTGTAAGGAGCCTGGCAGCCCGGTGCTCATCTCCCTGGCGGACAACCCCACACGCAAGTATGCCCATACCCTAGAGATGGTGCAGGTCGGGACAACCTGGGTGGGGATTAACACTGCGCGCACCAATGGGTTGGTTGCTGAGGCCATTGGTGCCGGGGTGGTGGCGGATCTGGGCGGGATCGAGACGATTCGGCCTGAGATTAAGGTGTCGGAAAAAAGCCGCCTGGATTTTCTCCTCACCCGTGGGGAGGAGAAAATCTATGTGGAGGTGAAAAATTGTAGCCTGGCCTTGGGTAGGGCGGCCATGTTTCCCGATGCCGTTACCGTGCGGGGCGTGAAGCATCTGGCCGAGCTGCTGACCCTGCGCCGCACAGGCTGCCGGGCCGTGATTTTTTTCTGTGTCCAGCGGGGGGATGTGGATTATTTCTCGCCAGCCGAACACGTCGATCCGGGCTATGCCCAGGCATTGCGGGAGGTGGCGGCTCAGGGGGTTGAGGTGCTGGCCTATGGGGCGGCCCTGAGCTCGGAGGCAATTACCATTGTCCGCCGGCTACCGGTACGTCTGGTCTTGTGAGCGGAAAGATCCGGCCGTCTGCCACCAAAATGCATGGTCGGATTTTCTCAGCTTGCACCTCGGTAGGCCTTGCAATAGAGTGGGGGAAGGAAAAGGCCGCATGGCGCGGCCAGAGGAGATTTGTGATGCAAAAAAAACGAAAAGCCGTGGTGCTCTTGAGCGGCGGGCTTGATTCGGCCACGGTCCTGGCCATGGCCATGGTCGAGGGCTATGAGTGCTGCTGTCTGAGTTTTGCCTACGGCCAGCGCCAGCAGGTGGAGCTGGAGCGGGCCAAGGCCAATGTCGCCCGTCGGGGGATCGCAAAGCATCTCATTCTTCGCCTTGATCTCGACGCCATCGGCGGCTCGGCCCTGACCACGGATGCGGCAGTGCCCAAGGGGCGAAGCCAGGCGGAGATGAACGCTTCCATCCCCATCACCTATGTGCCGGGGCGCAACACCATCTTTCTCTCCTATGCCATGGCCTGGGCCGAGGTGTTGGGCGCGGGCGATGTTTTCATCGGGGTCAATGTCATGGATTATAGCGGTTATCCCGACTGCCGCCCGGAATTTCTCGAGGCCTTTGAACGGGTGGCCAATCTGGCCACCAGGGCCGGGGTGGAAGGGGAAACCCATTTTCGGGTCCACGCCCCGCTTCTCAAATTGACCAAGAGGGAAATCATCGAAAAGGGATTCGAACTCGGGGTGGATTACGGTCTGACCCATAGCTGTTACGACCCGGACATACAGGGGCGGGCCTGCGGCACCTGCGACAGTTGTCTCTTGCGGCTCAAGGGGTTTTCCGAGGCCGGGCGGGTCGATCCGGTGGAGTATCAGTGAGAATGCACAATGGCGAGGGAAACATGAAGAATGAATTGGGTGGACTGTTCATGGTCGGCTTGCCTGGCACGGAGCTGGATGATTCCACCCGAAATCTCATTGAGGCTTACGGGATCAACAACTTCATCCTGTTCAAGCGAAACGCCGAGAACCCGGAACAGATCCGCACCCTCTGCCTGGGGCTTGCCGCAGCCTGCCGTGCGGCTGGGCTGTCTGCGCCGTTGATTTCTATTGATCAGGAAGGCGGTACGGTTGCTCGGCTTAAGGAGCCCTATTTTACCGAGTTTCCCGACGCCAGGGTGCTTGCGGAAAGCGACCAGGCGGAGGAGCTGTTGGTCGACTATGCTCGAACCTGCGCCAGGGAACTGCTGGCGGTGGGGATCAATATGAACCTGGCCCCTGTGCTGGATGTGAGTCCTTTTGGTCAGGGGCTGTTTATGGAGCGGCGCTCTCTGGGGGGGACTCCGGAGCAGGTGGCCCGTCTGGGTGCTTTGGTGATCGCGGCCATGCAGGAGAACGGCTTGGCTGCCTGCGCCAAGCATTTTCCTGGCTTGGGCGGAGCAACCCTGGACCCCCACAAGGTGCTGCCCATGGTGAGTTTCTCGCTGGAAGAATTGCGTACTTGCGATCTGCCGCCATTCGCGGCGGCGATTCGGGCGGGAGTAGCGGGGGTGATGACCTCCCACACCGTGTACCCGCAACTTGATCCCGATCAGCCTGCCACCCTGTCACCGCGTATTTTGGAGGGGCTGCTCCGTGACGAGCTGGGCTATGACGGCATGGTGGTCACCGACGACCTTGAGATGGGCGCTATCGAAAATGAAGGCACGGTGGCGGATGCTGCCCTTGCCGCTTTTATGGCCGGGGCAGATATGCTGCTGATCTGCCATGAACACCCGAAAATAATCGCGGCTCATGAATTGCTAAGTAAAGCTGTGGGCCTGGAGGTTTTTGCGGGAAGGGTACGGAAGTCGTTGGCCCGGATAGCCCGGGTGCGTACCCGTTTTGTCGGGGCTTGAGTGCACTATATGTCTATGGTGCAGGGGCTGATGATGTCCGGCAATGAAGCGTGAACGATTTGGGCTTCATGAGCTCCCCCCCCCCAAAAAAAAAGAAAACTGAGCCATTGCTAAGTTGGTGCCTACAAAACGGATCGGATTTCTGGGGTTCCTTGCTGGGCAGTGCTTTCAATTATGCATATTCAAGGCCTGTGAGTGCTAATCCAGTCAGGTTGATATTTGTGGTGTTTAAAGTGGTATCCGCGGCAAGCATTGTCATCTGGCCGGAGGTCATTCCGCCGTTGAGCAAGTCGATAAGCGGTCTGGCCTGCTCTGCCGAGGGGGATGCGCCAATGAGATTGTTCCATAGCAGAGAAACAACAGCCTGGGGTTGCCCTGCGCTCATTACATTAATGGCTGCCTGGCACAGGTCGGCATAGCTCGTGCCTGCATCCAGAAAATTAAGGATTACGCCGACATAGTCTTTGTTGGTTACACTGGAACTGCCAAAAACAGCGCCAAGTATCTTTGCTGCCTGCCCGGCATGTCCATCAAGATCGAAGGCTATCGAGGTGTCTGCAAAAGTCAGACGCTCAATGTTGGTGAGTTGGTCCTGGCCTTCATCTCCGGAAAGGGCGTGCACAGTGCGCGAAGATCCGTTCAGGGAAAGGGAGTACAGGGTGTGTGTTTTGCTGTAGATGGCCCGATCTATTCCGGCGCCTCCGTCCAGAATGTCATTTCCTGGTCCGCCGGTCAGGATATCGTTGCCATCCCCCCCGATAAGGGTGTCATTCCCTGTGCCGCCGGTCAGAATATCGGATCCGGAGGTGCCGGTGTAAGTGGCCCCTGCTGTAAGGCTGTTAAAAAGAGAAGTGAACGAGAAAGTGGTGTCAGAAAACTTGACGGTCTCGATGTTATCACTGATCCAGTGATTCGCGCCATTGCCCTGGATGCGAAGCCAGTCGCCGCTTGCCGAGATCGTGAAGCTGTTTTTTGGGGAGCTGTAGCTGAGGGTGTCGGCGCCCCCCAGGTCGTCAAGCGCTATGGTGCCGGAATCAAGCCGGATTGTTTCATCGCGGCTGCTGCCCATGAGGTATTCCGCTGATGTCCCAACCCCCCACTCGCCGCCGAGACCGTCGCGGCCATAAAGAAAGGTGAGAGCCGCGATGTCGTATTCGTTGAATTCGCTGAATGCCGTGTCGGTGAAGGTGTACGACATGACTGTGTGGGCTGTGTCGTCGGTGTAGGGAGAGCGCAGGATGGTATTGTTGTCTTCCGAGGCTTCAAAGGGGTGTTTTAGGCCAAGTGCATGGCCTATTTCATGGAGGAGATACTCATAGCCCCAGCTTCCGGCAATTGGCGATCGGTTGTCCGCGATAACATCAGGCGTGTTCGCGGCATTGTCGAGGTAGATCCAGGCATCGGCGGAATAGCTGGTAATAGTGTTCCTGTCGTCATAGGAGTATTCACTGGTGGAGCTGCACAGCCCGGCAACATTGTCTTCGAGTCGGGCGGAGGCGAAGTGGAGGTCTGCGGCTGCCCCGTTGGTTTTCTCGGCAAAGCGGATCCCGGTAATATCGCTGGCATACTCCAAAATCGAGCGGGTTGCGGCCTTTTGTGTGCTGTTGAAGGCTGTGAGGTTACGGTATCCGCCTTCGATTCCGGACGTGGTGGAGAAGGTGTAATATAAGGTATCACGGATTGTCTCGCCGTCTGCGGTCAGGTAGTTCCAATCCGGGCTGGTATTGATCAGTGCATCGATGTACTGACGACCGGTCAGGGGGGTGTTGTCAAGGTCGGATGTCGTTGCCACGGTGTTCCTCGGTTTTGTTATTCAGGCGAAATTAGTCGAATCGAAGCCGACCAGCCCCAGATTGTTGACCCCAACAAGCTCTGCTACCAGGGTTATCTCATTTGCAGTGATGTTGGCAGTGTCCGTTTGGTTGAGAATATACCAGACACTGGCGTCCCCCACTATGTCCGCAGTGATAACCACCGCTTTGCTTTCGGCAGTGGGCGCAGCCAAGGGTAGGCCTGCCCCGAAAAGTCCGGCAACAGCTGCGGCAGAGGTCAGGCCGTAGCCCTTAACCACCAGGACATCGCCATTGCTCCAGACGCTGGCTCCAGCGCTTCCCGCAGCAATGGTTGCTACGTTGGCACTATTTGTCAGGTTGAGATAGGCGGAAAAATCGAGCACATCCCCAGCGCTCCCCTTTTGGTAGCCGGTGATGAGATCCACGCCATTTTGAGTGGTAGTTTCTTCAAATGTGAAGGTGTCAGCCCCGGCCCCACCAGAGAGGATGTCGTTTCCGCCTGCGCCTCGAATGGTGTCTCCCTGTCCGGAGGCGATATATGTTTCCGCACTGCTGTCCCCGGCAAAAATGACGCTGCCGCCGCTGAGACCTGCGGCATTGACCGAAACGGTATTCGCCAGGCTGCCGCTTTGTAGTCCACGGGGTACCCCGGCAATGGTCAGGGTAAGATTTCCGAGGTCAAGCGTCAAGTCACCACTCATTGTGCCGGAAAGCGAAAGAGTGCCCTCTGTTTCCGCAAAGGAAAGGCCGTCACCGGGAAGAGTTCCCTGTCCCAAGTTATTGACGCCGATCAACTGGGCCACCAGGGTGACCTCGTTTGCTGTGATACTGGTAATGTCCGTATTGTTGACGATGTACCAGGCACTGGCGTCCCCCACTATGTCCGCGGTGATAACTACCGCCTTGCCTCTGGTCGTGGGCGCGGCCAAGGGCCGATTTGCGCCAAAAAGTCCGGCGATCGTCGCGGTGGAGGTCAGACCAGAGCCCTCCACCGCAAGGACCTCGCCACTGCTCCAGGCTTGTGCGCCCGTGCTGTTTGCATCAGTAACAGTGATGGCGTTGGTCGCCGTTTGATTGAGAAATCGCGAAAAATCAAGCAGATCTCCGTCTGTTCCCCATAGGTAGTTTGTGATGGTGTCCATGCCATTTGCGTCTGTTGCCTCAAAGATAAAGGTGTCAACTCCTGTCCCGGCAGAAAGAAAGTCGTTCCCGTCCGCGCCTCGAACGGTGTCTCCCTGCCCGGAGGCGGTATATGTTTCCGCCCTGCTGCTGCCGGTAAAGAGGACAGGGCCGCCACTGAGACCATCCGCCCTAACGGAAATGACATTGGCTAGATTCCCGCTGTTGAGCTGGTGGCTCACGCCATCCACAGTCAGGCGCAAATTTGCAGGAGTAAGGTCAAGCACCAAGTCGCCGGTGACTGTACCAGACAGAACAAGATTTCCCGTCATTTCGGCAAAGAAAAGGCCCTCCGTAGAGGATGTTGTTGAGAGCAGGGTGTTGATGGCGACCGGGATATCGCTTCCCAGTGCGGTTATGTCTGCATCACTGGGTGCTAAGCCGTTCAAGCCAGCAGAAAGCATTGCCAGGGCGACCTGCGCGCCTCTGCCATTGATCAGGGAGAAATACCATAGTAAGTGGCCGTAATTGTAGGTTCCATTTTCGATAAGGGGGACAATTACATCCAGCTCTGCTTGTGAAGCGCTTCGTCCCAAGCCGGTCGTTGCCATTGCCCGAACGTAATCTGCTGTCTGGCTCAGACCGGGGTTTGCACGGCTGAATTCCGTGGATAGGATAAACCTTCTGCCCATGTCGGCAAGGCTCAGGCCGGTGTCGTACACCTGGCGCCAGGCCATGAGCTCATCCTTTGAGCCATAGCGGCCAAAGGCGGCTTGATACATGGAGGCAATTGCGTAACTGGTTCCGGCAAACTCCTGGGACGTCACCCCGGTGGAGATTATACCCACCGGGGTGACCAGGCCAAGATTAAGTTGTCCCAGCCAGAAGGATGCTTCGTTTCCCGTCGGATTGCGTAGCAGCAGGCCATTGTACAACTTAACGATCAGCTCTTCATTGGTTATCGCCATTTGCTTTTCCTCTTGCGATGGAAGCCAACGCCAAGCTTTTCCGCTCGTCGGAAGGCTCAGCGCGCATGGGTATTTATTGCTGCTCTTGTCGGCATTTTCCCTGATTTCTTAAGGGGAAAGAGGATCCTTTTTGAAGCGGGCGGGGAAAGATATTTTTTGGGGAAGTTACCCCTCTTGCCTTTGCGGTTTGTTGCTCTTTTTAAAATATATTGTAATAATACAAAGAGTAGCAAGAAATACAATACCCCGGCATTATGTCCGGGGTATTCTTTTTCCTGAATATCACCGTGGTCGCAACCGCCAGAAGGCTTGCTTCCCTATGGACAGTCTGCTTTTGCTGCAATTTTAAACAAAGGTGTCTGTTCCGCAGGTGTGTCTCTTTTGTCCCCATTCTGGGCGTCTCCTCATGGGGGGGCAGGTCGGTGCTGCTGCTCTTGCCTGGTTGTCTGGGCAGGAGCAGCAAGACACAAGGAATTCTCGGAAAACCGCATGAAATACCAGATCCGTAAACTGAATTTCTGGATTGTACTTGGGATTGATTTGTTGCTGCTTATCGCCGCGCATCTGCTGGCCTATGCCATTCGGTTCGAAGGTGTCGTGCCCTCGTGGCAGTGGGCTAATATCCCTGCAGGTCTTATTTTTCTGCTTCCAATAAAGTTGGGGCTTTTTTTCTTTTTTGGCCTCTATCGCGGCATGTGGCGTTACACCTCCCTGTCCGATCTGCTGAATCTCCTCGGCGCCTGTGTGGTGTCCGGGCTTGTTTGTATGGGCGCTATCCTGCTGCTCAACCATTTCGAGGGATTCTCCAGGGCCGTGTTTGTGCTCGACATCCTGCTTACTTTTCTTTTTATTGCAGGATTCCGGGTTAGCCTTAGGCTCTACTACCAGCGGGCACCGGGTTGGGTGTTTTTTCGGGAACGCTCCATGGACAGTCGGCAGCGTCGCAAACGTTTGCTTGTTGTCGGGGCCGGGGACGCTGCCGAGAAAGTAGCCCGAGAAATCAATGACAATAGGGCACTGCCATACATGGTGGCTGGATTTCTTGATGACAATGCCGCCAAAATCGGCCAGAGGATTCACGGTATTCCGGTTCTCGGTTCTGTCGCGGATCTTAAAGGAGCGGTGTCTAAGGCCAACGCCCAAGAGATACTCATTGCCATTCCGTCGGCTGGTCGGGAGCAGATGCAGCGTATTGTTGAATTCTGCCGGGAAGGGGGGGTTCCTTTTAAGACCCTGCCCGGCCTTGGGGAGCTGATCAGTGATCGGGTGTCCATTAAGGCCATCCGGGATGTTTCGTACAGAGATCTTCTCGGACGATCGCCGGTCCGCCTTGCGCTAGAGGAAATCGGTGAGATCCTGGCGGGCAGGACTATTCTCATTACCGGGGCAGGGGGGTCCATCGGCTCTGAACTGTGCCGTCAGATCGTTCGCTTTCGACCGGGGATGCTCATCCTTATGGACATTAGTGAACAGAATCTCTATCAGATCGAGATGGAACTGCGTCACGAATACGGCTACGCTGATTACGTGGCAGTGCTCGGCAAGGTGCAGGATAAAGTGCTGCTGGATGCGCTGTTTTTGCAGTATAGGCCGGTCGTTGTTTTTCATGCCGCAGCTTACAAGCATGTGCCCATGGTCGAGTGCAATCCCTGGGAGGGGGTGTATAACAACATTTTTGCCTCGAAGCGGTTGATGGAAGTTTCTGTGCGGTATGGGGTGGAGCGATTTATCCTGATCTCGACTGACAAGGCTGTTCGGCCGACCAATGTCATGGGTGCCACCAAGCGGATGACTGAGATTCTCATGCAGGGGTTTTGTGAGAAAGGAAGGTTGGCTGGGGCAGGAATCAGGTTTATGGCGGTTCGTTTCGGCAATGTCCTCGGATCCTCGGGCTCGGTTATTCCCCTGTTCCGGCGTCAGATCGAGTTGGGTGGCCCGGTCACGGTTACCCATCCGGATATGACCCGTTACTTTATGTCTATTGATGAGGCGAGTCAGCTTATTCTTCAGGCTGCAACCATGGGCGAGGGCGGGGAGGTTTTCATTTTGGAGATGGGAACACCGGTGCGTATCGGCCAGATGGCCCGCGATTTGATTCAGCTTTGCGGTAAGGTGCCGGATACGGAGATTGAGATCAAGTATACTGGGCTCCGCCCCGGCGAAAAAATGTACGAGGAATTGATCACCGAGGGGGAGGGAATCGTGCCTACCTGCCATGAGAAGATTATGGTGCTGCGAGGGGATGGCGCTTGTTTAGAGGACCTGCAGGAATCGCTGGAAAAACTCAAACAATTTGCGTCAAGCCATGACGCCGAGGGGATCAAGGCTGAACTCGGCAGGGTGATCCCCGAATACACAGCCCAGGCCAGTGAGTCCGTTTTGCTCAGGGGGTGAGTGGTGCTTTCGGTGGGGCATCTTTCTGGAATCGTTGGCGAAATTGTCGAGCGAGTCTGACATCTCTTCCTCTGGGGAATTTTGTTCTTTGCAAGAGGGCGCAGGTGTTGTAAAGTGGTGCCCCATTGGCCAGCGTGCCTGTGTGTCCTGAAAACGCTGGAGAGGTGACCGAGTGGCTTAAGGTGCACGCCTGGAACGCGTGTGTGCGGCAACGTACCGTGGGTTCGAATCCCACCTTCTCCGCCAGATATTTTCCGGTTTGATAGCCGGGTCCTGCGCAACAGAGACTTACGAACCCCGCCAGGTCCGGAAGGAAGCAACGGTAGTAAGTTACTCTGTGTGCCGCAGGGGTGCCTGGCTATCATTTTTTTTTACGTCTCGGGGGGGAGGCTTGGGCGTCCGGCCTTTCGTCATCCTTCCATGTCCCCCCCCAGAAATACCGGTGCCTGACACCTGAGGACTGAAAATGTCCTACCTGGTTTTAGCCAGAAAATGGCGTCCCCAGAACTTTGATGAGGTTGTCGGTCAGCAGGCCGTGGTGCGCACCTTGCGCAATGCGCTCACTCGCAACCGGGTGGCACATGCCATGCTTTTTTCCGGGGTGCGTGGGGTTGGGAAAACCACCTTGGCGAGACTTATGGCCAAGGCGCTCAATTGCCAGGAGGGCGAGCCGGATGTGCCCTGCAACCAGTGCGAATCATGCACGGAGATTATGGCCGGTAACGCCATGGATCTGCATGAGATCGACGGTGCTTCCAATCGCGGTATCCAGGAAATCCGCGAGCTCAAAGAGAATATCCGCTTTTTCCCTGCAAAGGGCCGCTATAAAATAATCATCATTGATGAAGTGCACATGCTCACCACCGAGGCCTTCAACGCCTTGTTGAAGACTCTGGAAGAGCCACCGGCCCATGTCTATTTCATGTTTGCCACCACCGAGCTGCACAAGATTCCGATTACCATCCTTTCCCGTTGTCAGCGCTATGAGCTCAAACGTGTTCCCTTTGCCGAGCTGGTCGCGTTTTTTGCCAGGATTGCCGGGGCGGAAAAGGTTACTATTTCTCAACGTGCCCTGGAGATGATTGGCCGGGAGGCCGAAGGCAGTGTGCGGGATGGCCTGAGTCTTCTTGATCAGCTCTTTTCCTTTGGTGGGACGGAGATCAGCGATGGCGATGTGGCGGAGGTTCTGGGGCTTGTTGACCGCCGGATCTATGAAAATTTGGCTCGGGCGCTCCTGGCTGCTGATCTGGCCGGTTGCCTTGATATCTTTGAGCAGAGCCATGCCGCAGGCATGGACCTCAAGCGGTTTGCCAACGATTTGCTGGGATTCTTCCGTGCTTTGCTGATTGCCAAGGTCAAGTCCCGGCCTGAGGAGTTGCTGGATCTTTCCGATCAGGAGCTTGCGGCAATCAAGGACATCGCCGCAGGTGCCAGCCAGGAAACGCTCTATCAGTATTTTTCTCTGTTGTTGAAGGGGAGTGAGGAGATGCAGTATTCTTCCCGCCCCCGCCTTGCGCTGGAGATGGCTTTTGTGCGAGCAACCCAGGCCGGTCAGATCGTGCCGACCTCCACCCTGCTGGGACGTCTTGATGGAATGCTGGCCGGAGTCGCCCTTTTGCCGCAGAGTGTCGGGCGATCAATCTCTTCAACAATTTCCACGGCGGAACCGGAGCCATCAATTCCCCGATCTATGTCCATGCCATCGGTATCTGCCCAAGATTCCGGCTTGATTCCGGAACAAAAAAAAAATAAAATAGTTCCTGAATCCACCTCTCCCCAGGAACAAAGCGATCAATCGCCTCCCTCGGCGGCCATTCGCCCTTCTGGCCGGGAAGTAAAAAGGCACTGGGAGGCGTTTGTTGAGTATGTCAAGGAGCGCAAGCGCTGGATGGCCCCTGTGCTGCAGTTGTGTGCCTCGGCACGTGATGACGGGGGCGAACTGGTTTTGAAGTTTGATGACCCTTCCGACTGCAACTTGTTGCAGGAGCATGACAATCTGAAGCTCCTGCAGGCATTTGTCCTGGATTTTTTTCAGCACGATTTCCGGGTCGTTTTTAAGGTGCGTGGCGTAAAGGTTGCTGAGGATGGCGGAGGCGATGAGGCGGAGAGCCTTCTTGCCGAGCGGCGGGTTTTAGTTAATGATCCCATGGTTCAGATGACTGCGGAAATTTTTGGTGGGCAGATCGGTAGTATCAGGATCGGATCCAAGGGCAGGGAGCTGTAAAGGGGAAAGGCAAAAAAGATAACAATAGTGGGAGCAAGCAGTCGCTTTTGTTGTTGGCTCCACTGTGTTGAAAAGCTAATGCCGGAGATATGTGATGGATATGAAGCAAATGGTGAAACAGGCGCAGCAGTTTCAGCAACGCCTGACGGAGAAGCAGGGTGAGTTGGCGGGCAGGCAGGTGAGCGCCATAGTGGGCGGTGGCATGGTGAGCGCTACGGTGAACGGCAGGCATGAGCTCATCAGCCTGACCATTGACAAAGAGGTGGTGGACCCGGCGGACCCGCAAATGCTCCAGGATCTTGTGGTCTCCGCAGTGAACGAGGCCATGCGTAAGGCCCAGGCGATGAGCGATGCCGAGATGGCCAAGCTTACCGGCGGGATTAAGATTCCGGGAATGTTTTAAGTGAAAGGCGCAATGGGGAAAATGAAGCCAAGAAAAACGCGGCTGTCTGGGGTTGTTCATTTTCAAATTCACATTTTCCCTTGGGGTTTTTCCTCCAGATGAATGTCGTTCCTCCGGCGCTGAGCCGTCTCATTACCGATCTGAATCGTCTGCCGGGAATTGGTCTAAAAACCGCGACTCGGTTGGCTCTCCATATTTTGCGGCGGCCAGCCAGCGAGGCTCAAAGTCTGGCTAGGGATCTTGTGGAGCTGCACCGGACCATTAGGCTGTGTGGTAACTGTTTTGCCTTTGCGGAGAGTGATCCGTGCGCCATCTGCAAAGATTTCGACCGTGATGCTGGGTTGGTTTGCGTGGTGGAGGAATCCGCAGACCTTATGGCCGTCGAGAAAACCGGTGCCTTCAAGGGCAAGTACCATATCCTCCATGGGGTGCTTTCTCCCATGGACGGGATCGGGCCGGAGGAAATCAAAGCGGATGCCCTGCTGGAAAGGGTCAGGAGGCAGCAGGTGCGGGAAGTGCTGATCGCCACCAGTTCCACGGTGCCGGGCGAGGCGACGGCCGCCTACCTCATTAAGCGGTTGCAGGAAGAGGTTGCGGTTAAGGTGACCAGGCTGGCTTGTGGGATTCCCATGGGTATGGACATCAAGTATGCCGATGAGCTTACGCTTAGCCGAGCCATTGAATCTCGGAAAGACACCTGTTCTTGAGTGCGGAAGCGTTCTTTCGCCAGGGGAGTTTAGCAGTCTTTCTTTTGCTGGTGGCACCAAGCGTGAGAAACTATTTGTCCTTGACACCCGGCTTAATTGTTGGTATTTGGTTGCCGTTTGGAAGTTTTGTCTAAAAAAGAACGAGCTGTCGCCACGGCGGTGGGCTCATTATTTTTTTAGGCGCGTAGCTCAGTTGGTTAGAGCGCTTGCCCGACACGCAAGAGGTCGGCGGTTCGAATCCGCCCGCGCCTACCAGAAAACAACATCACGAATATTTTGGCGTCGCGAGGTTTCGCAGAGCATTTTTTGCTGAGCCTTATTGTGCAGGCAGATTGACCTGGTCAATGTGCTTGTTTTTGTTTGTGCATTAGCGGAAAGGCTGGTTCAACACCATGATGGAAATATCCCTCACCCTTCCTTCCGGGGAGCAGAAAAAGATCCCTGCGGGGACCACGGTAGCCGAGGCCCTAAAAGAGCTGGTTTCCAACAAGGAGCGCAAGCAGACCATTGCCGCCCGGTTGGATGACCGGCTGGTGGATCTTTCTGCGCCCATCGAAGCCGATGCGGCTTTTGCGCCTATAACCGTTGACAGCCCAGAGGCCTTGGAGATTCTACGGCACAGCGCGGCCCATGTCATGGCCGAGGCTGTTGTTGCTCTGTTCGGCAAGGAGGTGCAGGTTGCCATCGGGCCGGCCATCGCCGATGGATTCTACTACGATTTTGACCGTGCTGAGCCGTTTACTCCCGATGATCTTGTCCTGATTGAAGCGAAAATGCAGGAGCTTGTCGCTGTCGCAGCCCCTTTTAGTCGGGAGACCATGTCTTCCGACCAGGCGGTTGAGCTTTTTGAAAAGAGTGGCCAGCCCTACAAGGTTGAGCTGCTGAAGGATTTGGCTGTCGAGACCGTTTCGCTGTACCGGCAGGGAGATTTTGTTGATCTTTGCCGTGGGCCGCATCTGCCCCATGCGGGTTGGCTGAAGGCCGTCAAGGTGATTAAGCTGGCTGGCGCTTACTGGCGTGGCGATGAAAACCGAAAGATGCTCCAACGCCTCTACGGCACGGCTTTTTTTGACCCCAAGGATTTGAAGGCCTATCTCCTTCAGATTGAAGAGGCAAAGAAACGCGATCACCGGAAGCTTGGCAAGGAGCTGGAGTTGTTTGCCGTTTCCGATCAGGTCGGACCGGGACTGATCCTTTGGCAGCCCAAGGGTGCCCTGCTCCGGAAGATTATTGAGGACCACTGGCGCGAAGAACATTATCGGAACGGTTACGAGCTGCTGTTTACCCCGCACATTGCTAAGCGCGACATGTGGCAGACCAGCGGCCATCTTGATTTTTATGGCGAGAACATGTTTTCCCCCATGGAGATCGAGGAAGTAAGCTATCAGCTCAAGCCGATGAATTGTCCGTTTCATATCGGCATCTATAATACGCGCAAGCGCAGCTATCGGGAGTTTCCTCTGCGTTGGTGCGAGTTGGGCACGGTGTACCGTTTCGAAAAGACAGGAGCCCTGCATGGTCTGATGCGGGTTCGCGGCTTTACCCAGGACGACGCCCATATCTTTTGTCGGCCCGACCACCTGGAAGAGGAGATCTTCAATATCCTTGACCTGAACCTGCACATTCTCAAGACCTTCGGGTTTGAGAATTACGAGGTCTATCTCTCCACCAGGCCGGAGAAGTCCGTGGGCAGCGACGAGCACTGGGAGCAGGCCACAACCGCCCTGAAGCTGGCCCTGGAGAAAAAGGGTCTGGCCTATGAGCTTGACCCTGGCGAAGGGGTGTTTTACGGGCCGAAGATCGATATCAAGATCAAGGATGTTTTGGGGCGCAGCTGGCAGTGTTCTACCATCCAGGTGGATTTCAACCTGCCCGAACGTTTTGAGATGACCTATATCGGGGAAGACAGTAAGGAGCATCAGCCGATCATGATCCATCGGGCGCTCATGGGCTCGTTGGAGCGTTTCATCGGGGTCCTCATCGAGCATTATGCAGGAGCATTTCCGGTCTGGCTTGCTCCTGCGCAGGCCAGGATCATGAATATCACCGATGCGCAGATCGATTATGCGGAAGAGGTGTATGCTGAGTTGCGCAAGTCTGGGGTGCGGGTTGAAAAAGATATCCGCAACGAAAAGCTCAATTACAAGATCCGTGAAGCCCAGATGCAGAAGATTCCGTACATGCTGATCATCGGCGACAAGGAAGTGGAGGCGCGTCAGGTCACGGTGCGGCTGCGCAACGGTGATAATCTGCCGGCCATGTCTATTCTTGAATTTGCGGCTCTGATTGTCAGGGAAAATGAAGCTGGTCGAACTGGCGCTTGCAATAGCTAGGTGTTTCAGGGTAGTATGTAATATTTCAGCGTGCGGATGCTCAGCATCATGTGCGGTGTTTTAAGAATAATGTGTGCGGAGGTATGAGTATTAAAGGGAAAAAAGTTGGCGACCGACCAGAGCGGGAAGTGCGGGCCAGAATCAACCATGAGATTGATTGCAAGGAAGTCCGTCTCATTGATGAGGAAGGGCAGCAGGTAGGGGTTGTGCCTGTCCGCGAAGCGCTGGCAAAGTCCGAAGCGGCAGGGCTTGATCTTGTTGAACTGTCGGCTGCGGCTGATCCTCCGGTCTGCCGGATCATGGATTTTGGAAAATTTCGCTACGAGCAGAGCAAGAAACAGCAGGAAGCCAAGAAGAAACAGACGGTTATCGAGGTCAAGGAAATCAAGCTGAGGCCCAAGACCGAGAAGCATGATCTTGAATTCAAGATCAAGAATATCAAGAAGTTTTTGCAGCAAAAGAACAAGGTAAAGATCACCCTGCGTTTCCGTGGCCGCGAGATCGTCTATGCCGATACCCTCGGCATGGAGGTCATGAACAAGGTGGTCGAGGAGTTGAAGGAAGACGCGGTTATCCTACAGCCCCCCAAAATGGAAGGGCGGCAGATGGCCATGTTTGTAGGGCCGAAATAACAGTTCTGCCAGTATTGGCGGATAAAGATAGTGTATTGGCCGGTGCAGGTCTGCCGGCGAAGATATGAAAAAGGGAGAACACCATGCCGAAGATGAAAACAAACAGAGGGGCTGCCAAGCGGTTCAAGTGTACTGGCACCGGCAAGATTGTACGCCGTAAGGCCTTTACCAGCCATATCCTCACCAAGAAGAGCACCAAGCGGAAGAGGAATTTGCGCCAGGCCGGGCTTGTTGACGCGACCAATCTCAAGGGGATCAAGCGTATCTTGCCCTACATGTAAAAACCAGGCAGGACAGAGAGTTCTGCTCAAGAAGATTACCAGTGTAAACACTGCCGACGGGAAGAAAACGTCGGAGAATGTCAATAAGGAGAAGTACGATGCCTCGCGTAACACGTGGATTTAAAGCGCGCCGGAGAAGAAAAAAGGTTTTGAAGTTGGCCAGTGGTTTTATCGGTGGCCGTAACAGCCTGTACAGAACGGCAACGGAAGCTGTTGATCGGGCCCTGGTCTATGCCTACCGCGATCGTCGCCAGAAAAAGCGTGATTTTCGTAAATTGTGGATTGTGCGGATCGGCGCGGCTTGCCATGAAAACGGCAGCACCTACAGCCGGATGATGGGTGCCTTGAAGAAAGTGAATGTGGAGTTGGACCGCAAGGTTCTGGCCCATCTGGCCGTTCTTGATCCCGGGGCTTTTACCCAGGTTGCTAAGCTGGCTGGCGTCAGTAACTGATTGTTGCCGCGCCCTCTGCCATGCCCAGCATGCACGAAGAACTTCTTCGCCTGAAAGCCGCTGCCGGTGAAGAACTCGCCGCAATTTCTAAGATCGACGAGCTTGAGCCGTTTAGGGTCAAGTATCTTGGCCGGAAAGGGGAGTTTACCCTTGTCATGCGGCAATTGGGTCAGGCCTCTCCGGAGGAGCGTCCGCGGCTCGGGCAACTGGCAAACGAGATAAAGCAGGAGCTGGAATCTGCTTTTGCCGAGCGGGAATCAGGTCTTGCCGAGGTTGGTGCTAGCTCAGCCCAACCCATTGTCGATCTGACTCTGCCTGGGCGAACGGCACCTTTTGGTAAGCTGCATCCGGTGACCCAGGTCATGGATGCGGTCTGCGCCATCTTCGAAGGTTTGGGCTTTGCCGTGGCCGAGGGGCCGGATGTTGAGGTCGATTTCTACAATTTCGAGGCCCTGAACATCCCCCCGCACCACCCGGCCCGGGCCATGCACGATACCTTCTATATCAGCGACAGCCTGTTGCTTCGAACCCATACTTCGCCCATGCAGGCCAGGATCATGGAGAAGGAGCAGCCGCCCCTGCGGATGATCGCTCCGGGCAAGGTCTATCGCTGTGATTCGGACATTACCCATACCCCCATGTTTCATCAGGTGGAAGGGTTTCTTGTTGACCGTCACATCTCTTTCGCCGACCTCAAGGGCGTGCTTTCGGTGTTCATCACCAGGATGTTTGCTGAAAATACCCCCATCCGTTTTCGTCCCAGTTTTTTCCCTTTTACCGAGCCCAGCGCCGAGGTCGATATAGGCTGCGTGATCTGTGGCGGCAAGGGTTGCCGAGTGTGCAAACATACTGGTTGGCTTGAGATTTTAGGTGCTGGGATGATTGATCCTGAGGTCTTTAGAAAAGTTGGCTATGACCCAGAAGAGTACAGCGGCTTTGCCTTTGGCCTCGGGATTGAGCGGATTGCCATGTTGAAGTACGGTATTACCGATATCCGTCTTTTTTACGAAAACGACCTGCGTTTTCTTTCCCAGTTTTAGAAACTGTTACAGAATAACCATTGCCGTCGCCGCTGATGCGGTTACGGCTCTTTACGCCGTTAGCATTGCTGTAGTTTTATGTGCAACGGCATAAGCTCCGTTAGGGGCGACGACCATAAGACACTATCCATGAAGTTTACGTTTAATTGGTTGCGCGAATATATTGACACGGACTTGGATCCGGCACGGATTGCCGACCATTTGACCATGCTTGGTCTTGAGGTGGACGTTTGCGTTCCGTGTTATCCAGAGCTGAGTGGGGTTGTGGTCGCGAGGATTGAAGCGGTTCAGCCCCATCCTAATGCGGACAAGCTGGTGCTCTGTGATGTCAATGTGGGACAGGAGCTTAAAAGGGTGGT
>JBAZCG010000016.1:0-46794 GCA_041671085.1 Desulfurivibrionaceae bacterium
ACATGGCTGGCGGACAACGGTACCCGTCGTGGAAATCAGGAAATTCTCAAAAATGCTGCTGCCGGCCCTGAGAGTAATGGTGCCAGCATTGGTGGAGATAACCTCGCCATTGATGGTTAGGTTATCGGTGGTTACTCCGGCACTGGTGGAGCCCGCCTCAAGCCAGATATTGTTCCTGGCGGATACACCGCCGTCCACGCCGATGGTCAGGGGGCTCTGGGCTACAATCTTGATGTTGCCGTCGGCATTGGAAGGGTCACCGTTGCTGCTCCAGCCGGTGGTGGTCAGGGTGCCGTAGTTGAGAATATTGATATCGCCGGAGGTACCGGTATTGTTCGCGGTCAGCAGGGACACGGAGGTGGAGAGTGGAGTGGCACTGGTGCCGATGCCGGTTGTTGCATCCACGGTTAGTTGGCTCCCTGAGATGACAGCAGTTCCTGTGACAGCTCCTGCATCCGTATCCAGAGTCACGGCACCACTCCCGGTATTGATCGGGTTGGAAAGATTGATATTGCCGGTGCTGGTTTTGATAGTCACGTTTCCGTTAGTGCTCACGATCCCTGAAGCGGAGTGTGTGCCATCAGTGATATTGCCGATGGCCAGCGCGGCGGCATTGGTGATGGAAATAGCTCCATCGCGTGTTTGTGCGGCAAAATTGGTAACCGTGTTCGGAGTGTTAAGATCGATGGTGGAAGCTGAAGTCACGCTGCCAGCCTTTGCGGCCAGCGCATTGGCCGTAATCGCGGCAGTCTGGCTGATGCCGCCGCCGGCAAGAAGAACTACGCCAGTCCCGGTTATTGCCGCATCCACGGCGATGTTGCCGGTGGTGTTGGTGTCGGTGGCGGTATCGTTGCCGATCACCAGCCAGGGCGCGGTATTGGTTGCGCTGCCCAAACCGGATATGGAGATGTTGCCATTGTCAGTCGCGGTTGTGTAGGTAATGGCATGTGTAGCAGTCAGGGCCGGGGCGGAGGAAGGATAGGTGAAGTTGTCCGCTTCCATGGCGATGTCAGTGCCGTTGATCGTAGTTGCGGAGGTGGCCCCCGCAGCTGAGGAGATTGAGCCGGCTGCTTGCGAGGCGCGGAGCTTGATCAGCCCGCCACCGATGCTTGTGCCGGCGGCTGCGGCTGCGCCCAGTTGGATGTTCGGCGCCTCAAGTCCGAGTGCGCCGCTGCCTGCGTTGACCGGATCCTGCACGGTCAGCAGGCCGCCGGTGTTGATGTTGATTGGGCCATTGGCGGAGGTGGAGATACCGTTTCCCGTGATGCCCAAGGTTAAGGCCGTTGTTTCGTTGAAATACAGATTGGTGACCCCGTTCGCTGCCAGGGCTGCAACACTGTTGGCGGCATTGTCAAGGTCGATAGGACCGGTGGTGTTCAGCATCAAGCCAGAACTGGCGGTGATCGGCGCGGTGGCATCTTGGCTCACGCCGTTGTTGCCGGCGGCAAGCAGCACCCCGGCAGGTTCAAGACTCGCGCTTTGAATCCCGGAAAAGCTGTCCACCGTGGTGATTTGGATCCCGTTGCTGCTCTTGTAGCTGAAAATATCCCCGGCGCTGAAGCCGGTGGCCTTGCCGGCAATGACCCCGGTGGGGTTGGCCTCCGGCAGGACGACCCGGCCTCCTTCCGCATACACCGCCTTGCCGGCCAGCAGCGCACCGGCGGACTGGGTGAGGCTTGCGCCGCTGGTCAGGGCGATGACCCCGTTGGGGGAGGCAGAGTCGAAGTTGTTGGCATCGATCGCGGTGCTGATGCCGATCCGGCCATCAATGTTAGCGGAGATATTCAGCGCTGGGGAGTTCTTGAACTTGAAATTTCTATTCTGGTGGGTTCCGTCACCGATGGTTGCGGCTAAGCTGGTTGCCAGGTTGGCGGCGGTATCTAGGGTGACATCGCCTAGCGCCTTGATTGCCAAGTTGGTTTCGGTAATGGTGCCGGCCCCGGCCTGGGTGATGGTTCCTCCTGATTCTAGGCTGAGGGTGGAGACGTTTGCGGGGGCAATGGCGGCAGTAATGGCGAGATTGCCAGCAGTCAGGGCACCGATTCGCAGGACGCCGGTAGTTGTTATCGTGTTCAGTTCGTTGGTGGTAAGGCCCAAGTCGCCAAGCGTCGTGCCAAGTCCCAGATCGATGTCGTAATTTGCAGTATACGGCCTGAGCCAGGCGATCCCTGCCCCGGCATTGATGGAGGAGCCAGCCTGAAGGTCCATGTTGTCAGCGGACAGGGTCAGGACCGGCCCTGAAATCGCGCCGCCGTTGATTACGGTGAGGATGCCGGGGATATTCAGGTCAACCGTGCTGATACCGGTGACAGACCCATTGACGGTCAGGTTCCCACCCGTGTCCGCAGTGTAGAGTTGAACATTGTTACCAGAAACAGACTTGGTGGCGGCTACATCAATGTCGCCGCCTGAGCTGACCGCTTGTCCGATCAGGACAGTACCTGTGCCAGCGGTTACATTCTCGGCGATTTGGATAGCATTGGCGCCATTGCCTCGAACGGTGATGTTTCCATTGTTGGTTTGTACGCCCAACATGCCTCCCACATTGCCGATGCTGAATCCGTTTGCACCTTCATAACCAAAAGAGGAACCTGCGCCGGTGAGGCTGGCCGCGATGGTGGTGACCGAGTTGGCGTTGGGAAAAGAGACGCTGCCAATGGAGGTAGCTCGCAGTGCACCTGCGGTGATCGTGCCGGTCGTCTCTGCGATGCCGCCATTGCCGGCCGTAAGGGTGAGCGTGCCCGATGGGCTGCCGTTGTTGGTTAAGGTAATGTTGCCTCCGAAAAGGATGGCATTGCCAGCAGTCATGGTGACACTGCCAGAAGGCGCCGCAGCGGGGGTGGAAGTGATATTCGCGTTGATTATTATACTGTTGGTGGCGTTGAGGGTCAGCAGATTAGAGGCGGTCCAGCTTACCGCTTCGTTGACATAGATGTTTCCGGTGGTGCCGCCGAGCGTCCCGTTGGTACTCAGGATTGTTACAGGGGTGCTATCCAGGTTGGTGCCAAGCGTGGCGCCGCTGATGTCGCCACCTGTGGCAATGATGTATTCATCAGGGTCAATGAGCCAGCCACCTGCCTTGCCCTGAGGTGCGGTGGTGTTGACACGGGTGCTATCGGCGATGGTCACATGCGCGCCGGATGTTTCGACAAAACCGCCGCCGCCGGATTGTAGGCCGCCCCTGGCGGAGATGGTTCCATTTACTGCTACGGTTTCGTTCGCCCAGACGATAACCTTGCCGCCATCGCCATTTCCGGTGGCATCGGCGTTAATCACTGTATCCTTGCCCAGGTAGGTGGCTTGCGCGTTGGGAAGGCCCTCACCCCGGCTTTCTCCCGTGAATGGGAGAGGGAGTTGCATAGGTCTCCCCTGATAGTCGCCGCCGATCAGTGCCGTGCCGCCGCCATTCTTGCCGGAAACATCAACAATCGTCTGGCCCATCAGGCCGACTTTTTTGCCCAGTATCTGGACGCTGCCGCCGGTTTCGTTGGCATTCTTGCCGGAGGCGTCCAGGGTGCCGTTGTTGGTCACGATTCCGGCTGTGCCGCCGTACAAGATGATCTCGCCGTTTTGTTCACCAATGGACTGAGCCTGGACAAGCCCCGCATTGTTGACCACCGTACCGGCCAATTCGCCTGCCACCCTGGCGGTCATCAGAACCTGCCCGCCATCTGCAGCGATGGTACCGAAATTTTCCACCCCGGCTCGCTTGGCCAGACTCGCTTTATTCACTGCCAGCCCGATCAACTGGTCGCCGTTTAGATCGAGGGTGAAGCGGTTGCCAGAGGCAAGAGCCACTGTGCCCATGCGGGCCTGGATCACCCCAGAGTTTGCGGTGTAATCACCGGCCAGCACAATGTAGCCGCCATCAAACGCTTGAAGACTGCCCTGATTAACGACTTGCCCATCCGGCAGGGCATTTTCTGTGTGACCGAATGAGTAGCGGCCGGCCAGAAAATCATCGTTATTGATGTCGTGGGTGGTGGCCAGCAGGCCGTGCACGCTGACTTGGGAGCCGGGAGCAAAAAGCACCCCGTTGGGATTGACGAGGAAGACCTGGCCGTTGGCGGTAAGATTACCGTAGATCCGGGTGGGGTCGTTGCCCAGTACTCGGTTCAAGGCGATGCTGTCCGCCCCTGGCTGCTGGAAGCGGACCATTTCCGGTTGGGCGATGGAGAAGTTTTGCCAGTCGATGACTGCCTTGGGGGTTTGTTGGGTGATTAGGGTGGTGGTGATGTTGGGCCGGGTAACCGTGGCGATGCCGTTTGTTACCTGTTCGCCCGCCGGACCTGCCAGGGCGGTGGCGGGTAAGATTAGGGAGAGGGCTAACAGTCCCCGACGGTAAGGAAAATTGGGTGCCAGCCGGGAAAAAAGCTGCAGGCAGCCGGTTGATTGCAGGGCGCGCCGGTGTCTGCCGGGACGGTTGTGCCAGGAAGAGGTGAGAGAGGAGAAATTCCAGAAACAGAGATTTCGGTTCATTCGTTTGGTGTGCATGGTCGTGTCTCCTCAACTTCTCAATACATGGCGGTGAAGGTAACCCAGAGCGGGGTGTCGAGGCCGTCGCCCGAGTCCTTGCCGTCAATGGGCGTGGCCCATTGTAGATCCAGGATATACTTGCCGGCAAAAGAGACGGTCATGCCGAGGCCTGCCGAGGCCAGGGTATCGGAGTCTCTGCCGTCGGCCAGGGGGATTTCGTAGTAGACTTTGCCGGCATCGATGAAGCTGCGCAACATCAGGTCGGCAGAGGCAAAGGACAACCCGCGCCGGATTTCCAGGCTCCCCATGGCTCCCTGGTCGCCCCGGAGCTGTGAGCTGGCAAAGCCCCGGACGCTGGTCGGACCGCCGAGACTATACTTGTTGGAGTCCGGCAGGGAATCGTTGCTTAGTACCGCTTCGCCGCGTAGGGCCGTGCTCCAACCTTGACCAAAGAGATGTTCGTAGTCTCCGTGCAGTTCGAGTCTGGGCGGCAGGGCATCGCTGTTGTTGCCGTCCCCGTTGCTCCGGAAATTGGTGGCCACCTGTCCAGAAAGGCTGGTGAGGCCGCCGGAACCGTTGCGATGGTTGTAGTTGAGGCCAGCCTCAAGGAAATTGATCTTGTCGTCGTTCAAGGGGATGGACATCATGTCGGACTGGCCCCGAACATGGGCAGCACCCACGGTGGCGGAGAGGTTGTCGCGACGGCTGCGGAGAAAGGGGTGACTGAACTGGATGCGGGCTGTTTCGCTGGTGCCTGCGATGTCGAGGGCTGCAAACTCTTCGCCCACATCGTATTCGGCCCGGGAATAATTCAAATTCATCCGGCTGCCATCGGGCAACACCGGAAAACCATAGCTGAATCGTCCTTGGCGGAGCAGGTTGGATTGGGAATGGGTGTAGCCCAGCCCCAGGACATCGCCGAATTGCAGTGGATTATTGATGGTGAAATCCGCGCCCAACCGCCATTGGCCGATGACCTTGCGACCGGAGTTGTCCAGCACCGCACTGGCTGCCAATGTTTTTTCCTCCATGCGCAGATTGATATCCGTGGTGCCGTACTCCTCGCCGGGCAGAAGTACCGAACGGGCCATAAGGCCGGGTAGGTCGTTGAGCAGTAGCACCTCGCTCTCCAGATCTGCAAAACGCAGGATGGTTCCTGGCCTCATCAGGTCCATCTGGCGGGCGAGAAAGGCATCATTGTAGTGTCGGTTGCCTTCAAAAACCAATTTGCCGACCCTGCCTTCCACCACCTCCAGCCGGAGTACGCCATCAAGCATGCGCTGAGCCGGGACCGTGACCGTGGTCAGGCTGTAGCCATGGGCCTGATAGAAGTCGGTGAGCCGGTCGGCTAGGCCGTAAATCTCGGGAAGGGTCAGTTCGGTTCCCTCCTGGTCGACGATAAGGGTGCGGAGTTCCTCATCGCTGAAGATGGTGTTACCTGTGATGGCGAAATGATCGATCCGGACCCGCTGTCCGTCGGCAGGGCGAGGGGGACGGGGCGGCGTTGGGAGCTGCACCTCGGGTGCTATGTCCTTTTCCGGTTGGGTTGGTCGGGGTTGCAAGGATTCTTTCACCGTGCCGGGGGTGGGGGGCTGGGCCAGGGCTGCCGGAATCGGAAACAGGGTTAGCAGGGCCAGGGAAAGGCAGGCTGCGGCATGGGTGGACGACGGGGTGCATTGTATACAGCGCATCTTTTCTCCTTCACTCGAAAAACGGTGCAGCCCCTTTGAGGCAGGGGGAGGGGCCTTCTTTAAGTCTGGGCAAGTTTGGAAAAGAGAACAGAACCAGGGCATTTTTCAATGTTTGCCGCGGAACGGCCACACCTGATGTTATCCGAAGATTTTCGGTAATCTGTATTTTTTATTTTGCACAGAATTTTTATAATTATACAGAATAAAATCTGGTTGCTAAATCTTTATTTGCCTGGAGTGGGGGCTTTGGTTTTTTCGATCCGGTTGGCGTAGGGAGCGTGGTCTGGTATGGTGGATTTCCGGGGGGCTTTTCCCTTGGCGTGTAAGAGGAAAAATACGGAGGCTGGTCGTGTTGTTGAATGACTGCAAGCAGAAGGTCGAGCTGGAGTACCCCTGTCCTTGGGTGTACAAGATCATTGGCAGGGAGCAGGATGAGTTGCGGGCGGCCATCGCCGAGGTCGTTCAGGCGCGGGCATGTCTGGTGTCCCTGTCCAATTCGAGCAGTGGTGGCAAATACCTGTGTCTGGACGTGGAGCTTGTCGTGGTCAGCGCCGAAGACCGAGAATGCCAGTACCATGCTTTTAAGGGGTATCCGGCCGTGGTTATGGTGCTGTAATTTTTGTCGCGCCGCAATTTGGCCGGGGCGGCGCGGTTTTTTTTAGTCCACGACTTCGAAGCCGATGGCGGTGATGGCTTTTTTGATCTCGGCCATGGGCACTTCCCTGCTTTGGTTGAAGGTGGCTTCGCTTTTTTCGAGGGAGATATTCACCTCGCTGATGCCGTCGATGGCGTTGAGAGCCGAAGTGACCGAGGCCGCACAGTGACCGCAGCGCATTCCCTTGATTTGGATGGTTGGCATGGGGAGACTCCTTATGGATGGGATTGGTGATTGCAAAGAATTACATTCAAAACTAAAGTATTGTTGGGCGCAAATATTTTTTTAAGCGATTAAAATACTGCGAAAGAGCAGGACAATCAAGGGGTATACATGACACCGTCAACCGAAAAGCAGCGGGTCGCCATCCGGGGTATGCACTGTGCCTCCTGTTCTTCCCGCATCGAAAAGGTGCTTGCAGGCACCGAGGGGATCCGGATGGCAGCGGTGAATCTTGCCGCCGAGAGCTTGGAGGTGGAGTGGGAGACTGGTCGGCTCAGTCTTGCGGATATTGCCGGGATCGTCAAGGGGCTTGGTTTTGAGTTGGTGTTGCCGGAAAAAGATATCCGGTTGACGCTGGCTATTGCCGGCATGACCTGTGCCTCCTGCGCCGCCCGGATCGAAAAGGTGGTTGGAGGGATGGCGGGGGTGGGGAGCATGCAGGTGAATCTGGCCACGGAATCGGCAGTGGTGGTCTTTGATCCGGATCGCGTCGGTCAGCGGCAGATCCGCGAGGCTATTGAGCGTGTTGGCTTCAAGGCCCAGGTGGCTGGGTTGGCCGGAGGCTCGGATTTTGAGCGGCAGCAGGAGGAGGCCATCGCCCGGCTTAACGGCATGGCAAAGCGCCTTTATCCGGCCTTTACCTTTGCCGTTTTGTTACTGCTGCTTTCCATGGGTGAGATGGCCGGTCTGCCGTTGCCCTTGTTTTTAGCCCCCCATCACGCGCCTTTCACCTTTGCTTTTGTCCAGTTTCTTCTGGTATTGCCGATCATGTGGTCGGGCCGTCATTTTTATCAGCTTGGGTTTCCGGCTCTTTGGCGTGGCGCACCCAACATGGATTCGCTCATCGCCATCGGCACTGGCGCCGCCTTTGTTTACAGTACCTGGAACATGATCGAGATCGGCCTGGGCATCGAGACTATGTCCAGGGTGATGGATCTGTATTTTGAGTCGGCCGGGGTGCTTATTGCCCTGGTTTCCTTGGGCAAGTATCTGGAAACTCGCTCCAAGGTGCGCACTTCGGACGCCATCCGTCAGCTCATGGCCCTGACCCCGGAGGAGGCCACTCTGCTGGTGTCTGGGGCCGGGCCTGGGATTGAGGAGCAAAAAAAGATTCCCGTGGCGGAGATCGAGAAGGGCGATATTCTGCTGGTCAAACCGGGTGAGCGAATTCCGGTGGACGGTTCGGTGGTCAAGGGCCGCTCCAGCGTGGATGAGTCCATGCTCACCGGTGAATCCCTGCCGGTTTCCAAGGAGGTCGGCGATCCAGTGGTGGGTGCCACCCTGAACAAGAACGGTCTCTTGCAGGTGCGGGCCGAGAAGGTGGGGCAGGATACGGTGCTTGCCCGGATCATCACCATGGTTCGCGAGGCCCAGGGCTCCAAGGCGCCCATTGCCAATCTGGCGGACCGCATCAGTCTGTATTTCGTACCCACCGTTATCGTCCTTGCCATTCTCGCCGGATTGTCCTGGTATTTCATCGGTCAGGCCGATTTTTCCTTTGCCCTGCGGATATTCATCGCCGTATTGGTCATTGCCTGCCCCTGCGCCATGGGGCTGGCCACCCCAACCTCGATCATGGTGGGTACCGGGCGCGGCGCCCAGCTGGGGGTGCTGGTGAAAAGCGGCGAGGCTCTGGAGATGGCGCAGAAGATTGACGCCATTGTCTTTGACAAAACCGGCACCCTGACCCATGGCCGCCCGGAATTGACCGACATCCAGGCAGTGGCGCCGGGGATAGATGTCCCGCAGATTTTGTCTTTGGTGGCCAGTGCCGAGAGCGGTTCGGAACATCCCCTGGCTGAGGCCATTGTCAACGCCGCCAGAGAAAAGGGATTGACCCTGACAGAGCCTTCGTATTTTGAGGCGGTTCCCGGCCGGGGCATCCGGGCCATGGTGCGCGGCGAAAATGTGCTGCTCGGCAATCGGGAGTTCATGGTTGAGCAGGATGTTGCCGGACTGGGGTTGGTGGTTGAGCAAATCGCCCATGGCTTTGCCGGGGATGGTAAGACCGCACTCTATTGTGCAGTGGAAGGCAGTCTTGTCGGGCTGTTAGCCATAGCCGACCGGCTTAAATCCGAGGTGCCCGCGACAATCAACGCCCTGGAACAAATGGGGATCAAGATTTTCATGCTCACAGGTGATAATGAGATTACCGCCCGAGCCATCGCCGCCCAAGCTGGAATCCGCGAGGTGTTTGCCCAGGTGTTGCCGGACCAAAAGGTGGAAAAGGTGGCGGCCTTGCAGGCAGAGGGGTTCCGGGTTGCCATGGTAGGCGACGGCATTAACGACGCCCCTGCCCTGGCCAAGGCCGATGTCGGGATTGCCATGGGCACCGGCATTGATGTCGCTATTGAGTCCGGCGATATCGTGTTGATGAAGGGGCATCTTTCTGGCTTGCTCGCCGCCTTTTCTCTAAGCCGCGCCACCATGCGCAATATCAAGCAGAATCTCTTCTGGGCCTTCATCTACAATATCATCGGCATTCCTGTGGCCGCCGGGGTTCTTCATCTCTTTGGCGGGCCGACCTTAAATCCCATGATCGCTGGTGGGGCTATGGCTATGAGTTCTGTTTCCGTGGTCTCCAATGCCTTGCGACTTCGGTTTTTTACCCCGCCGGGCGGCAACCGGAGGCAAACGCCATCGGTTTAAAATAGGGGGTAAGCACAGCATCGTCTTGACAATTTTTGGAAACCTTGCGTAGATGATAGCATAGGCCTTGGAGTTTGAAGTCGGAGTGTCCATGGGGGGCACTCTGGGGGATGTGTCCGGACGCCGGTTTTGCGAAATTTGTCTCTGTGTTCGTTTTGCCTTTGGGGGCTTATTGATAGGGCAAAGGTGTTATTTGGCAGTCTGAAATTTTAAGAAAAGGCAATGCCCCATGGATGCCGCGAAAAAATCAGATATTTCCTTGGCCGGTCTGTTGGAACTCGTTGAAACCTCACCCCTTGTCTCCATCAAAGGGACGGTGAGCAAAATATTGGCCCTTATCAGCGATCCTGCCGCCAGTTCCTCTGATCTCATCCAGCTTATTGAGCTTGATCCGCCGCTGGCGGCAAAGATTCTTCGGGTTGCCAACTCATCCTACTACGCCACCTCCAAAACCATCAGTGATATCCATCAGGCCCTGATCTGGATAGGTTTTGACACACTCAAAGAAATAATTCTCACCCAGAAAATGAGCGAACTCTACCGCGGCGGCACGCCCGTCTGCGGCTATTCCCGGCTCCAGTTGTGGCGGCATAGCCTGGCTGTTGCTCTTCTTGCTAAAACTATTTATCGACGTGAGTTCGGCGAGAAGGGAAACAATGCCTATGCTGCGGGATTAATGCATGACATCGGGGTCATTGTTGAAGATCAGCTCCTGCACCAGGAATTTTTGCAGCTGGTGCAGAGTTTGGAGGAAGCGCACCTGGCTTTGACCGATGGCGAGACCGCCATTTTTGGCTACGACCATTGCCTGGTCGGCAGAACCCTGGCCGAAAATTGGAATTTTCCGGCTGAACTCACGGAAGGCATAGGCTTTCATCATAATCCCGAGGGCGCCAGGGAAGAACACCGCCTGTTTGTTAAAGCAATCTTCATCTCCGACTATCTCATGTTTGAGCAGGGATATGGCTATGTGGCCATGCCGCTTCCAGATCGGGAGATTCTCCTGCAGTATGTCAAGGATCTTGGCCTCCAGTGGTATGCCTTGCGTGCCATTGTCGAGGTGGTTCGAGAAGATTTGGAAAAAATCGAGCAGAAAGGATTAATTGCATGAGCAGCAATACTCCAGAGCTTCTAGAGCGCATTCATGAGCTTGAAACGCAGGTGCGCCACCTTGGCAACGAGCTCCGTCTGACCAAGGAAGAGTATGAGGATGCCTCTGCCAAATATCTGGATATCTATTGCAGACTGGAAAAAAGGGTGAGTGAGCGAACCAGAGCGCTTGACGAAGCCAACGGGAAGCTTCTTTGTGAAATTGAAGAACGCAAACGAACAGAGGCGGAGAAAGAGCAACTCATTGCCCAGCTGAAAAAGGCGATGCAGGACGTGAAGGTCTTGAGCGGCTTTTTGCCCATCTGCGCTTCATGCAAAAAAATTCGGGATGACACCGGCTACTGGCGGCAGATAGAGGAATACATCAGTAAGCATTCAGATGCCCTGTTCAGCCATGGCATCTGCCCGGACTGCTGTGAAAAATTGTATCCGGATTTCCACGAGGAGTTGAAACGGCGCACTAATGCAAAAAAGGATAGGTAATCCTGTTGTTATAAAGGATGTCCTTGTTTGATCCGTCATGTCAGTCTGCCCACCGCATCCCAGATACGGTGGGCAGTTTCTTCCTTGCTGAGCAGCGGCAGGTTTTCCTGGGCGCCTTTGCGGTCTAGCAGGGTGACCCGGTTGGTGTCGGCGGCAAAACCGGTTTCCGTTCCTCCAATATCGTTGATCACGATCAGGTCAAGATTTTTCTCTTTGAGTTTTCTGGCCCCTTCCTCGAGATGATTCCGACTCTCTGCCGCAAAGCCGATGAGTAGAGGTGTTTTTAGAGATTTTCCTCTGTGCTCCCCCAGCTCTTTGAGGATGTCCGGGTTGGCAACTAGCGGCAGGGAGAGCGCGGCCTGTCCTTTTTTTATCTTGTGGGGCTCTTTTTCGGCGGGACGATAATCGGAAACAGCCGCAGCCTTGACGACAATGGTGGTCGCATCAAGGCTGCTTATGACTTCTGCCTGCATTTCAGCGGCGGAGGTGACTTGGATGCGCCGGACTCCCGGCGGGGCGGCCAGGGCGGTTGGCCCGCTGATCAAGGTAACCGTTGCGCCCCGTTGGCTGGCCGTAGCCGCCAGGGCATATCCCATCTTGCCGGTGGAGGGATTGCTGAGGAATCGTACCGGATCAAAGGCTTCCCTGGTGGGGCCGGCGGTGATGAGCACATGTTCGCCGGCAAGGTCTTGGGGGGCAAAAGCGGTGAGGATGGCCTGTCTGGCGTTTTCCCACTCTGTTAGACGACCGGGGCCTTCTTCGTCGCAGGCCATTTTCCCGCAATCGGGTTTGAGAACCCTGTATCCGTAAGAGGTGATGGTTGCAAGGTTTGCTTGGGTCGCCGGATGCTGGAACATAACGCTGTTCATGGCCGGGCAGACCAAGATTGGCCCGGAGAAGGCCAGAGCGATGGTGGCAAGCAGATTGTCGGCCAGGCCATGTGCCAGACGGGCGATGGTCTGGGCCGAGGCTGGGGCAATGACCAGCAGATCATGCTCCCTGGCCAAGCTGATGTGGGGAATGGTTTCCGGCGCCTCGGTGCTGAACATGGCGGTGTGCACCGGATTTCCGGAAAGGGCCGCCATGGTCAGGGGGCTGATGAACCGACAGGCGGCTTCGGTCATGACCACGGTAACCCGGCAGCCTTCCCGGCGCAGGGCGCGAACCCAGTCCGCGATCTTGTAAGCGGCGATGCTTCCGGTAATCCCGAGAAGAATCTTTTTGTCGGTCAGAAGAGGCATGGGATTCGTGTCGCCTGAGTCTTTACATTCCAGAACCGAATGGGTTGGCCTGTTTTGCGCCGCCTGCGCTTGCGCGTCCTGCCGCAATATCCTCGGCGACATAGATGGCAATCTCCGTCCGCATGAGCAGTTTGTCTTCAGACAAGAGAATGGTGCAGGACTTATTCGGCTTGATAAAGGCGAGGAGGATATTTTTGTATTTGGCTGAACCGGCAAGCTTCCAGCCGTTTTTACCCATGTTGTTCGTGAAAAAATCAGACAGCGAAGCGATATCGACCCGACCGGAGTATTGCAGTACTCCGCCGACAAAGGAGTCGGTTCGGACGACCATGCTTTTTTCCCGGTCCCAGGAAAGTTCGTTGGGGATCAGCAGATCTGAAAATTCGTTGGCCCGGTAAGGCGGGCTGTCCATGGAGGAAGAGGTAGAGGAAGCGAAGGGGTCCGGGGAATGCCCTTGGTCGTTGCCGCCGCCTATTCCTAATTCGGCGCAGCCGCTGAGGGTGATAAGGCTGGTGATTGCGAGAACGGTCGAGAGGAACACGGTGCGAAACGGTTTGCGTGGCGTTGTCATGGAAGGCCTCCTAGGGTAATGGTATGCAGTACAATACGTTTATAACTCTTTGACGATGAATTCCGCAAATGGTTTTCTCTGTGTTTGTTGATCGCGTCGGCTTGGGTGGCCGGTGGCGATGACCGCCATCAACAGCAGATTCGCAGGCAGTTCAAGAATCTGGCCGACTTTCTCTCGGCTTTTTAAAATCTGCCCGAGCCAGACGGCTCCCGGGCTAAGAGCCTCGGCGGCCAGCAGCATGTTCTGGATGCAGGCTCCAGCTTATTGCGCGTCTTTAAGATCATCATACCATGAGTCTCCCTGTCAAGATATACGGCGAGTAGGGGGGCAGCGAGGATAATATGGCCATAATGGTCTGTGTGGCCAAACGGGTACGGATGGCTGCACCCGCAACAATGACGAAGCGCCAGGGCTGATTGTTCAGGCCGGAAGGCGCCCAAACCCCGGCCTGGATAATTTTGTGGAGCACAGCGGTGTCCACCGTCTGATCAGTGAAGTCCCGGATACTGCGTCGCTGTTTGATGGCAATCAGAATCGGCGAAGGCATGGGGGTTGAGATCAGGTCGCATTGTAATGAATAATGATGAAGAATTGTTCAGAACACCCTGAAATATCAAGAAAATCATAGTCGGTTGGGCAAGGTTTTGTCAAACGGTTTCCGTTGATTGGTCGTATTGCGCAAGAAATAAAAAACTGTTAGAACCTGCGGCCAAGGAGGCCTGCATGGAAAAAACAACTCAAAAAACAGAGATTCCCCTGCCGGTTCTCGGTCAGGGGGCAGTGCTGATAGACACTCATTGTCACCTCGATATGGCGGCATACCAGGCCGATTATGATGCGGTGCTGTTTCGCGCCAGGGAGGCTGGTGTCACTCGGATCATCAGCGTCGGTATTGATCTGGAAAGCTCGCGCCGGGCCATTGCCCTGGCCGAACAGGACGAAGGCATCTATGCCGCGGTCGGGGTGCATCCCCATAATGTCGCGGAACTCAGCGAGAGTGATTATGCGGAGTTGCGAGCCCTGTGTCGCCATCGTAAGGTTGTGGCCTACGGCGAGATCGGCCTTGATTATGTGAAAAACTATGCCTCGGTTTCTCTGCAAAAGGAGCATTTTTTCAGGCAGGTCGCCCTGGCCGGGGAATTGCAACTACCCCTGGTGGTTCACGACCGGGAGGCCCACGAGGACATCATGGAGATGCTTGAGGCTGCCGGGCCGTTTTCTGCCGGAGGGGTGATGCACTGTTTTTCCGGGGACGCCGCCTTTGCCAGGCGGGTGCTTGCCCTGGGTTTTCATATCTCCATCCCGGGGGTGGTGACCTTTGCCAAGGCTGAGACGCTCCAGGAGGCGGTGTGCGAGATTCCCCTCGGCTCCCTGGTTCTGGAAACGGACGGACCGTTTCTTGCCCCGGTGCCGTATCGGGGGAAACGGAATGAGCCGCGTTTGTTGGCCTTTACCGCCCAGAAGGTGGCGGAACTGAAAGGGATCTCCTTGGAGGAGGTGGCCAGGCAGACCACCAAGAATGCGGTGCAGCTTTTCGGCCTTGAGGGACGGTGATATTGATGGGAACGGTGGCGGAAAATATCGAGACAATTCGGGCCCGGATCCGGGCTGTGGCGGAGCGGGTCGGGCGCGATCCGCGTTCGGTGCGGCTGGTGGCGGTGAGCAAGCATCAACCCCTTGAAGTCATCCGGGAGGCCATGGCTAGCGGGCAGGTGATTTTTGGCGAGAATTACCTGCAGGAGGCGCAAGATAAGGTCGCGGTTCTGGGCCAGAGGGTGACCTGGCATTGTATCGGGCATCTGCAGTCCAACAAGGCCCGGATCGCGGCGGAGATTTTTGACTGCATCGAAACTCTCGACCGGCTCAAACTTGCCAAGGCGTTGGAAACGAGATTGGCCGAGTTGGGCAAGACCATGCCGGTTTTGGTGCAGGTCAACGTGGGCGGGGAGGCGCAAAAGGCCGGGGTTGCCCCGGAGAAGGCCGGGCAGCTGTGCCGCGACCTGCAGCAGTTTCCGCACCTGATCCTGCAGGGACTCATGACCATGCCGCCCTTTGTCGAGGATCCGGAGGAAAGCCGGGGTTGTTTCCGCCGGCTTCGCTTGCTGGGGGAAGGGCTTGCCGCCCAGGGGTTCCTCGGCCTCCATGGCCCGGTGGAGCTCTCCATGGGCATGTCCGGTGATTTCGAGGTGGCCATCGAGGAGGGCGCGACCCTGGTGCGGGTGGGTACGGCGCTGTTCGGCGAGAGAAACCAGGCAGTTTAGCTCCCACCATTTTTGCCTTTCCTGGCTGTTTCCGCTGATTTTGCCAGAAGCGGATCGGTACCCAATCTGGTACAATAAATTCATGGAAAAACAATCTGCACGGAACATGGAACTGCTTGCGCCGGCCGGCACCATTGAGGCCTTTGAGGCGGCGGTGGAGAACGGAGCCGACGCCATTTATATCGGGGCCCCGGCCTTTAATGCCAGGGCCCTGGCCCGCCATTTTTCCCTGGCCGAGGTGGCGGCCATGATAGACCATGCCCATAAGAACCGGGTCAAGGTCTATCTGGCCATGAACAGCCTGATGAAGGAAGAGGAGATCGGCAAGGCGGTGGAGGAACTGGCCGCGCTTGAAGCGCTCAAGGCCGACGCCCTCATTATTCAGGATCTCGGTATTTCCTATCTGGCCCGGAAGTTCTTCCCCTCCCTGCGGTTGCATGCCAGTACCCTCATGGGTGCGCACAACTCCCTCAATGTTCGGCAGTTTTCCGAGCTGGGGTTTCAACGGGTGGTTCTGGCCCGTGAGATGACCCTTGGTGAGATAGGGCAGATCCACAAGCAATGCCCCGTGGAGTTGGAGGTGTTTGTACATGGGGCGCTGTGTTTCGCCTATTCCGGCTTGTGTATGTTCAGCAGTTATCTTGGCGGGAAAAGCGGGCTGCGGGGCCGTTGCGTCCAGCCCTGCCGCCGGCGTTATACCTGGGGCGGCAAGGGGCGCGGGACTGGGGCCCCGGCTGGCTATCTTTTTTCCATGAACGATCTGGCCGGGCTTGAGCTGATCCCCCAGCTGCGGCAGGCCGGGGTCAGCTCGCTCAAGATCGAAGGACGGATGCGGAGCGCCCAGTATGTGGGATCGGTGGTCAAGGCCTATCGGCTGGCCCTTGACAATCCTGCGACCCCGGCGGTGCTGGCCGAGGCGAAAGAGCTGCTGGAGCAGGCCATGGGCCGCAAGGCCTCGCTCGGCTATTTCAAAAAGGCGCAGCCTGCGGACATTATCGCCCCGCAGCACTCTGGCAATATCGGCCTGTTTCTGGGCAAGATCGAGAAGGTCACCGGTAATCGCGCCCAGATGACCCTGAAGGAACCGCTCCGGCTTGGCGACCGGCTTCGCATCCACCAGGAAGGCTCGGGCGAGCGGCAGGGTTTTACCCTTAAAGGTTTGTGGCAGGGGAAGGTGGCGCTGGATAAGGCCATGGCGGGCAGTAAGGTGCAGCTGGATCTGCCGCCGGGGGCGCAATGGGGTGACAGCCTCTATAAGGTGGACCTGGGCGACCGCCGCCAGCAGACAGTCAAGAAAGCTATTCAGCCGGGGTTGTTCAGCAAGAAGGTGGTCAATCTGGTTGATCCGCGTAAACTGGCCCAGATCGTCCATTATTTGGGTAAGCCGGTTAACAGGCCGACCGCGACCAAGACCCGGGAGGAGCAGCGGCCCGCTCGCGGTCAGGTCCAGGCTCGCGGCCAGGCCCGGCAGGATCAGGCCCAGGGCCGTCGGGGCGTGCCCCAAGTGCAGTTGCCTCTGGAATGGTGGCTGAAGATCGACGATTTTGATTCGCTTAAGGTGCAGCTGCCCACCCCGCCGTCGCGACTGGTCATCACCCTGTCCCGTCAGACCTTTGCCCAATTCTCCCGGCAGCAGAAACGGTTGACCCCGTATCGGCGGCGGCTGGTCTGGGCCCTGCCTCCGGTGATCCTGGAGGCGGATCTGGAGTTTTACCGGGAATCCATCGCCCATCTGCGCGGCGGCGGGTATAACGCCTGGCAGATCGGTCATATCGGGCAGCGGTTGCTGTTTGAGTCGGGTACCCAAACCTCGCCGGGTGAGTCGGGAGAGCAAAGTCCTCCGATACGCAAAAAAACCGGCCGTGCAGGGCAGGCTCCGACCGAGAGGCTGCTTCTTTTTGGCGACTATACCCTGAATGTCCTGAACAGCATGAGCGTGCAGGCCCTGGCCGCCTTGGGGCTGGGCAATGTCCAGTTGGCCATTGAAACCGACCGGCAGAACCTCTTCGATGTTCTCGGTCATAAAAATGCGCTGCCAATGGGCATGACCATCTATGGCCTGCCCCCGCTCTTCACCGCCCGGCTGGCCTCCTCTTTTTTCAAATACGATCAGCCCCTGGTCAGCCCCAAGGGCGAGGTGATCGTCCTCAAGCAGTGCTGGGGGCAGACCGTGGCCGTGGCCGATCAGCCCTTTTCCCTTTTGCCTTACAGCACCGAGCTTGCCGCCCGGGGTGTCGCCTATGCCGTGATTGATCTTTCCCACATGCGGCCTAAGCCCGACGAACTGGTCGTTGCCTTTCGCCAGTCTGGACAGCCGGGGCGCGGAGGGCGCAGGCTCAGCACCTTCAATTACACGGGCACTCTGTTGTGAACCGGGCATCCTTTTCAGCCTGTGTTTTTCTGGCCCTGTTGGTTGTGGGCGGGGGGATTTTTGGGCTGACAGGGACCGCTGCTTCCGCCCCATCCCCCCCATCTCTTGACGAACAGGAGGCTCGCGCCATTCTCCTGGAAATCGACGATCTCTGGCGCGCCACCAGCTCCCAGGGCACGGTGCGCATGGAGGTGAAAACCGCCAATTACACCCGGACCATGCGCATGGAGATCTGGTCCAAGGGCAAGGAGAAATCCCTGGTCCGCATCATCTCCCCGCTTAAGGAAAAGGATACCGCCAGCCTGAAAACCGGCAACACCATGTACACCTATCTCCCCAAGACCGACCGCACCATCCGCCTCACCTCCAGCATGATGATGAGCTCCTGGATGGGCAGCCATTTCACCAACGACGATCTGGTCAAGGAGTCGCGGCTGGCCGAGGATTACGAGCCGCGCATCAGCTTTAAGGGGAAAAGGGAGGGGAGGGAGGTCATCGAGTTCACCTTGCTGCCGCGCCAGGATGCCGCCGTGGTTTGGGGCAGGATCGTCATGAGTGTTACGGCCCAGGGCCATCTGCCGCTGCTCGCCACCTATTATGACGAGGACAATGTCCTGGCCCGCACCATTTATTTCAGCGAGGTCAAGAACATGGGGGGGCGCCTCCTGCCTGCCCTGCTCAAGGTCGTGCCCACGGACAAGCCCGGGGAATATACGGAACTGGTCTATGAAACCATGCGGTTTGATCTTGATCTGCCGGAGTCGCTTTTTTCCCTGCTGGAGTTACGTCGCCGTTGACCGGAGCCTTGTGTTCCTTGAGAGGTGAAACGTGCAGATTGTTTCCTTTGCCCTGAGAAATTTCAACCGCGCTCGGACCAGAACCTGGATCACCGTTGGGGCCATGGCCTTTGCCTGCGCGATTATGATTTTTTATGCCAGTCTGCTGGAGGGCTGGCTCGCAGGCATGGAAAAAAATGCGGTGGGCATGGATCTCGGTGAGTTTCAGATTCATGGCAGAGGCTATCGCGTTGATCCGGATCTCTATAAGATAATTACCGACGAGGAAGGAATGCTTGCCCAACTCGACGGGCAGGGTTTTGTCGCGGCCCCGCGACTTTATGCAAGTGGGTTGGCGGCGGCGGGCAATGCCTCAAGCGGTATCGAGCTGCGGGGCGTTGATCTGGTCCGGGAGGGGCTGGTTACCGCCCTTAACCAGCATGTCTGGCAGGGGCAATGGCTTGCCGAAAACGATCAGGCCGGGGTGGTGGTTGGCCGCAAGCTGGCCCGGATTCTAGGTCTTGCGGTGGGAGACGAGGTGGTGGTGGTGGCCCAGGCTGCGGACGGCTCCACGGCCAACGAACTCTTCCGGGTCCGGGGCATCTTGAAATCGGTGTCCGAAGGGGTGGACCGCAGCGGGTTTCTCATGACCGCCGCCACCTTCCGCAGACTGATGATCGTGCCGCAAGGGGTGCAGCAGATCGTGGTCAAGCGGCAAGCGCCTTCGGAGAATCTGAATCAGGCCACCACCCGGTTGAGCCAATTGCTGCCCAACTATGAAGTGCGCAACTGGCGCCAGCTCCAGCCGGTGTTGGCCCGGCTTTTTGAGATGAGCGATATCTCCCTGGTAATCATGCTGCTCATCACCTATGCCGCCGTTGGCATCCTGACCCTCAACGCCCTGCTGATGAGCGTTTTTGAGCGGATCCCTGAGTTCGGGGTCATGAAGGCCCTGGGGTTTTCCCCCTGGGGTCTTTTTGCCATGATCGTGGTGGAGAGCATGCTCCAAGTTACGGTGGCGGTATTCCTGGCCCTGGCTGTGGGCCTGCCCCTTTCCCTGTATTTCAGCCATCATCCCATCGATTTTTCCGGTTTTGTCCAATCCTCCTCAACCATTGCCGGGATCGCCTTTGATGCGAAATGGTACTGCGTGGTCACCGTCAACAGCGTGGTACTGCCCATCCTTTTTCTCTATCTGGTAGCGGGGCTGGCTATTCTCTACCCCGCCCTCAAGGCGGCGATGCTCAAGCCGCTTGCCGCTATTTATCATCGTTAATGGAGCAGTGATGCAGCTTGGAACCATGGCATGGCGAACCCTGATGCGCAACAAGCGGCGGAGTGTGATCACTGCCTTTTCCGTGGGCTTCGGCATTTTGCTCTCCGTGACCTTTACCGCCTCAGGCGACTATGCCTACACCAACATGATCAACACCAGCGCCGTAATGGGGTTGGGACATCTGAGCGTGGAGCATCCGGACTACCGGGATACCCCAACCCTGGATAAGCGCTTGCTTGAGGCAGAAGCCGTGCAGCAGAGAGCTTTGCAAACCCCCGGGGTAACCGGTGCGCTGGTCCGCATCATGGGCCAAGCCATGTTTGCCGGCGGCGCCAAGAGTGTGGGCGGCGCCTTTATCGCCATTGACCCGGCCCAGGAAACCCCGGCCCATAATATCTTCCTGCGTACCCTTATTGAGGGGCAGTGCTTTTCATCCGGCGAGGAGCGCGGGGTGGTGGTCGGGGCAAAAATGGCGGAAAAGCTGAATCTGCGGTTGGGCAAGAAGCTGATTTTTACCATGACCGATAAGAATGGCGAGCTGGTCAGCGAGCTTGGCCGGGTGAGCGGTATTTTCAGAACCGGAGACGACTCGGTGGACGGGGCAGTGGTCCTCTTGCCTCTTGGCTTGGTGCGTAAAGCGCTTGGCTATGAACCCATGGCCGCCTCCCTGGTGGCGATCTTTCTTGAAGATCATCGGGCGGCGAAAACGATCCAGGGTAAGCTTGTCCATCTGTGGGCCCAGAGCAAGGAGATTACCGTGCTCACCTGGCAGGAGAGCCAGGCTGATCTCGCCGGGTTGATCGCCGTGGATCGGCTCTTCAACTATCTGCTTCAGTTTTTGGTCGGCTTGGTCATCGCCGCCGGGATCATGAATACCCTGCTCATGAGCGTCATGGAAAGGCAGCGGGAATTCGGGATCATGATGGCGCTGGGGATGATGCCGGGCCAGGTCGTGCGCCTTGTGCTGCTGGAGTCCTGCTGGCTTGCACTTTTGGGGTTGGCTCTGGGGGTGGTTATCACCACGCCCTGGTTTCTCTATATGGCCAGGATAGGCCTTGATTTCAGCGGGCAGATAGGGACGGATTACAGCGCCGGCGGGGTTTTGGTGGATCCGGTGATGAAGTTTCGCCTTTATCGGGAGAGCGCCATGTGGATAGCAGGGGCGATGTTTTCCCTGACCATCGTGGCCGGGATTTTTCCGGCTTTCAAGGCGGGCAGGATGACGCCGGTGGAGAATCTGAAGCAGGGATAGTTACTTCTAGGTTTGAACCATGCAGAAAGGCAGAGTATGAACAACATGCCGCTTGTACAGCTTGAAAATGTCAGCAGGATTTACCAGCAGGGCAAGGTGCAGGTCGCTGCGGTGACGGATTTTTCCCTGCAGATCCAGGCAGGGGAGTTCAGCGTGCTCTGCGGGCCATCCGGTTCGGGAAAGACGACGATCCTCAATCTGATCGGCGCCCTTGATGAACCGTCCCTGGGCAGGGTACTGTTGGAGGGGCGCGATCTTGCCTTGCTGGGGCGCAGCGATCTGGCTAGGTTGCGGCGCGACCGGATCGGTTTTGTCTTCCAATCTTACAACCTCAATCCGGTGCTGACCGCCTGCGAGAATGCCGAGTTTGTCCTGGCCCTGCAAAATATCCCCCATGCCCAGCGGCGGCAGCGGGTCATGGCGGTGCTGGCCGAGGTCGGCATGGCCGAGCTGGCCCAGCGCAGGCCGGATGAGCTTTCCGGCGGCCAGCAGCAGCGGATCGCCATTGCCCGGGCCATCGTCTCCCGTCCCGCCATCGTCCTGGCGGATGAGCCTACCGCCAATGTGGATTCGGCAACCGCGGATGCGATCCTTGATCTCATGGCTCGTCTCAACCAGGAGCAGGGGATAACCTTTCTTTTTTCCACCCATGACCAGCGGGTGATGGATCGGGCCCGCCGGCTCATCCATCTCCGGGACGGCAGGCTGGAGCGCGATGAGGTGCGCGGGTGAGAAGGGGGCTGCTCTCGCTGTCTGCGGGCCTGGGCGCGTTGTTCCTCTTTCCCGGCGCTGGGCTGGCCTTTACCGAGTGGCACTCCGAGGATACCGCTCTTAGCCTCCGGGGATTCACCGGCCTGGGCGCAGCCTACAGCCGCAATCCCGAGGCGCTGGCGTTTTATGACAGCCGGGAGGATTTCCTCTGGGAGCTGGACCAGCGGCTGCTGGTGGCGGCAAATTATCGGGAGAATACCCGGTTTGACCTGAATCTCCTGCAAAATCTCCGCACCACGCCGAATTCCGGTCTCGGCAGTAGGCAGGCTGGAGCGGAGCGGAGCGGGCTGCTTTCCTGGCAGCAGCATGAGAGCGGGAATTCCGAGGCCAGTTTAAGCGTGGACACCGCCGCCTTCCATTATGTGCAGGGCAATACCGAGTGGAGCCTTGGCCGGCAACCGGTGAATCTGGCCACCACCATCTATTTCAGCCCCAATGATTTTTTCGCCTCCTTTGCGGCGCAAACCTTTTATCGCGCCTACAAGCCGGGGGTGGACAGCGGTCGGGTCGAAGTGCGTTTGGGAAACCTGGCCCAGCTGAGCCTGGTCGGGGTGCAGGGGTATTCGCCGGAGAGCGCAGTGGGTAGCGACTGGCGGAACCGGCCTGACTGGAGTCGAAATTCTTTGTTGGCCAGGCTTGCTGTCAATCGCAACGATTGGGAATGGGGGGTGCTGGGCGGCTCGGTGCGCGATCATCGGATAACCGGCGGTTCCGTGCAGGGCGAGCTTTTCGACTGGCTTGGCATCCGGGCGGAGGGGCATTACGCAGCCCCGGAACAGGACGGGCTCTCCGGCGGCACCGAGGTGAGCGTGGGGTTTGAGCATCGTTTCGCCAACAGCCTTGAGCTGCGGTTGGAGCAGTTTCACCATGGCCAGGGATACAGCTCCAGCGAGGCGCTGAACCAGGCCCTGGCCGCAGGCAGCCTGCGAGAGGGATACACGGGGCGGCGCTACACCGCCCTGGGCGCAAGCTACGAGTTTTCCCCGCTGCTGACCGGGCAGGCTCTGCTGCTTGCCAACTGGAGCGATCACTCCCAGCTGCTCAGCCTCACCGGGGTGTACTCGCTCTCCGATGAGGCGGAGCTGGCTGTGACCCTGTCTCTCCCTAGGGGGGATCATGCAGAGAACAGCTCCGTCGGTTCTGAATTCGGCCTTGTCCCCATCGCCCTCGTTTGTGCGTTTCGGGTGTACTATTGACCGGGGAGCTTGCCGGGTTTTGATGGTGATGCAGCCGGACCGGCTGCAGCGTTTTCAGGCTCAGGAAAATCCCGATTTCGTGGAACAGCCCGAAAGCGCCCCGGAGGGGATGGCGCTTGAACCGGATGATATCCGGAAGCTCGAGGCGGAGATGGTTTTTTTAACGGTGCTGCTGCCGCATTTCGGGCAGACCACTTCGGCGGAGGTTTCTGCTGAAGTGAGAATGGTCTCAAATAGGGATTTGCATTCCTGGCAGCGGTATTCATAGATGGGCATGGCGTTCTCCTTGGAAAGTGCTGATTATCTTTGCGGTTCCATGTATGAATGAAATTTAAGGTTTATCTTAATCTTTGTCCAGGGGAAAATGTGTTGCCGTGCGAATGGGCTGGTTGGGTTTAACCCTTTCCTTTCTCCTTGTGCAGGAGGTTGTGCCGGGACGGTAAGTCCGTTTGTCATGAAGATTAGCGCCAAGCAGCAGTGTGCTGAAAATCATCAGCAACAGTCTGGTTGCATTCATGGCGGGTCCAACTTGTTTAGAGTAACCCTATCCCCAGCGCCACGGCCAGTAACAGAAGCAGGACGCCCACCAGGGTCTGCACCGAGTGCAGGGTCATCTTTTTCAGGAAGCGCGAGGCACAGAAGGTTCCCAGAAAGGCGGCGAGAGTGCCTGCCGTTACCAGGCCGAAGCCGTCTTCTGCCTGCATTACCTTGAAATCCCTGGCGAAAAATGTCGCTCCATACACCAGCATCCGGCTGATGTCCACCACAATGGCGGAGAGAATCATGGCCCCGATGAGGGGCTCTTTGTTCAACCCGGTCCGGAGGAGAAATGCGGTGCGCAATGCCCCCTGATGTCCGGACAGCCCCCCGAAGAAGCCGGAAATGATCCCGCCGATGGGGATGTCGCGGGGCTGAAAAGACAGTTTCTTAAGGCCCGGGCACAACTCGGCCATGGAAAATCCCATGGTCAGCATGGCAATGGCCGACTTGAGCCAGGTAATGGTGAACAGATGAGCGCCCAGATTATAGTGGATGATCGGCGGCATGGCTGAGCCGGTTGAGCAGCAACGCGCCGAGCATGGCTGCAAGGGCGGCGGGCAGGGCGAATTTGGCAACGATCTGGAGATCAGCCTGCCTGCCGAACAGGGCGTCTTTCAAGAGATTATTGGCTAGATGCACCATGGCCGTGGCACCCACCGCCACCTCCACCGGAAAAAAACAGAGCAAAGACCGGCATCAGGAGTGTGCCCAGGCCGAAGCCGGAGAAGAGGGTTAGGCCCGAGACCGCAAGGGCCACGGTGCAGATAATCAGGTAGCTCATAGGTCTTTTGTGAGTTTTTCTTCACGGCGCACAAGGCCGGATAGCTTCGAAAAAACAAGGGGGCGAGAAATATTCCGCCCCTTATTTCGTGTCGTTTTCCGAGAATGCCCGGCAGTCCGGGATCAATCTGCCTGTGCCTGGGCCTCTTCGTCGGTATCCAGGTGGATGGAGCTGATCAGCTCCGGTGGTATGCGGCTGCGGATTTTTTTCACCGTGGAAAGAATGGTGTGGCCCGGATAGTCATCTCGAACCTCTTCGCTCTTGTCCTTGTAAGAGGTGAGGGTGAATTTTTTATTTTTGACAGAGAATTTGTGAGTCCAGTTGATCTCGATGGTTTCAGGATTCTCCTCGATCTGCACCGCCAGCTTTTCCCCGCCCCGCGCCACCTGGATGGCGTCCATGTCCGTGACCTCCAGGAGCCAGGCGTCGCCGCTGGTGGTGGAAAACAGCACGAAAACCCCCAGGGCCAGTACTGCGGCTTTCTTGGCGCTGGCGCTTTCCTGGATTTTTTCGACTTCAATCTTTACCGAGGGGAGCGCGGGTCTGGCGGGGGCGTTGGCGCCGGTGCCCAGGCAGCATTTTTTGAATTTTTTGCCGCTGCCGCAGAAACAAGGGTCATTTCTTCCTATTTTGGCCATATGGAGTCTCTCTTTCTGACTGTGTGGGGTTCAGGATTGTGTGTGAAGCTGTGCCACTATGCCACGCACGGCGTGGTTTGTAAAGCCGTGGATGCATCCTCGCTACCTGTTGGTGCGGGGTTGTTTTTTAGTTTTTAGTGTGTCGGGGCCGAGTCCATCCGGACCATCTTTTCCTGATCGCAGTAATATTGGACCAGCTGGGAGAAAACATCGTCGCGGCCAGTGTAGATTTTGGTGTTGCTGTTCAGGATCTGCACCAGGGCCTCACCGTAGTCATCAACCCCGATGATGTTGTCGGAAATGAGGGTGTTGCCGCATTTTCCCGTGAGCAGGGTGTCCATGTACCGGTTGACATTGGCCCAGTAAACCTGGTTGTTGCGGAAGTGAGTGTCCTCGCGTTTGGCCTTGTCGATGTTTTTGTCCATCATCTCTTGCATCTCTTGCTGGAAAAGATGGTTGTAGATGCGGCCGGCGATCTTGGCCGGGGCGTTGCCCGAGGTGCCCACGCTCTTGAAGCCGCCGGTGTTGGTGGTGACCGAGATGAGCATGGTGAGGGTCCGGTCCTTGTGGGTCTGCCGGTCGCGGTACGGGTTGAAATGGCTGATGAAGAGGGCGGATTTGTTCATCGGCGCGGTGCCGGTCTTGCCGGAAACCAGATTCTTGTGATGCTTGAATTCGGTTTTCATGGCCGAGCCGGTGCCGCGATTGCAGACCTCGTACAGGGCGTTCATCTCCGCCTCCCGTTCCTTCTTGGACTCGAAAAGCGGGATCTTGGCGAACTGCTCGTCTTGGTCGCGGTCATACACCGTTTTGCCGTTTATCTGGATTCGGCGCACAAAAGACGGGTCGCGGTACTGGCCGTCGAGAAAGGCGTTGTAGATGCCAAGCCATTGCTGCACCGAAACCGCCGAGGAGCCGATGCCGAAAGGCCAGTACTTGGCGTCTTCCCTGCTGTAGTCCAGGCCGACCTGGTCAAAGCCTTGGAGCATGGCGCTGCGGAGCAGGGGGTTGGTATAGAGCCTGGCGAAAATCGTGTTGATGGAGATTACCTGCGCTTCCAGCAGGTTGTATTCCCGGCCCATGGGGCGGGCGGCGTCGTAGTTGTACCAGTTGCGGGGCAGCCAGGTCTGCCTGCCGGTGCTTGCCACATATTTGTACTCAATGGGTTTGTCGGCAAAACGGTCGCTCATCTTGGTATTGTTGGCCACCATGGAGTAGTAGGCAATGATCGGTTTCATGGTGGAGGAAGGGGTGATCTTTGCCTTCTTGTTCATGATGTCGATAATCACGGATTCATGTTTATCGGTCTTGCCGGCGTTGTTGTTGGCTCCGGCTTCGTTGGGCTCCGGCGCCTCGTCCTCCTCATCCTCGTCCTTTTCGTTGTTTTTGGTTTGCAAAAACTCTTTGCCGCCGACATAGGCGACGATCTCGCCTTTCTGGTTGACGGCAATGAGCCCGACATTGATGTTGTGTTGCAGGTATTCGAGAAAGCTGTTGAAATCGGTGTAAGGCGGGGTGAGGCCGCGGGAGGTGTAGCGTTCTTTGTCGCGTTGCCAGGTAGCTTGGTTGCTGGTTGAGAGAATCTCTTTAAAATAGCTGCTCTGTAGGAATTCGCCGATGATTTCCTTCATTTTTTCGATCAGGGCCAGGTCCGTGCCGGTTTCGATGGAGACCTCTCCTTTTTCGTCAAGCAGGAGTTGGGAGCCTGTAACCTCGCGGCCATTGAAGGTGTAAGTCCGGGAAGAGACTTCCTTGATGACGTTCCAGGAGGTCCATTCTTCCTCGCCGTACAGCGGGGAGCGGAAGTCGCGGAAACCGATGCGGCGGATGGATTCTTCGTCGCTCAGCAGCCAGCTCCGGTACTGGTCGTCCGGGATTTCCTGGCGTTTCCAGAGATGGGTGAGGGCGAGATTGATCTTGTTGATGGCGCTTTTGGCATGGCCTTGCATGGCCGGGGAGAGGTCGCTGAAGTTCTTGCCGTTGACGATTTCATAAAAGGCGACCTGGCGGTTGTGGTTGGGGATGAAGGAGCCGATGGTCACCAGCTGCTGCATGTTGAGGGCGGCCAGGTCTTTCTTGAAATAGTTGGTGGCGGCGGCCGGGAAACCATAGATGTTGGCGCCCACCGGCACGGTGTTGATGTAAAAGTTTAGATTTTTTTCCTTGCCGAATTTGGCCACCATCATGTAGGCGATGATGATCTCTTCCAGTTTGTTGGCGATGGTTCTTTTTTCGTTGCCCAGGATCTTCTTGGCGTTCTGCATGACAATGGTACTGGCGCCGCGGGGATCGCCCTGGAGGGTGTCTTTCACCGCACCGACCAGATTCAGCCAGCTGACGCCGGGGTGGATCAGAAAGAAATTCTCGTACCAGATATTGCCGGGGTGGGGTAGGAAATAATGATCTTCGCAGGCCAGCAGGGCTTTTTGGGCTGCGGCTGGAATCTGCTGGGTAACTTTGCGTTTTCCGTAGGACTTGATGATGGCGCCCCGGCTGTCTTTGATGTCGGCTGAGTGGGCGTAGGTTTCCAGGTCGTCGGGCAACCGCTCGATGGGGGCGGTGTCATAAACGGAGCGGGCAATAAGCACCTCAATGATATGCTGGGTCGGGCCGGGGAGGTAGTTGAGGATGAAAAGAGCCACGCTCAGCAGGGTGCCCCATTTCAGAAAACGCGGAATCCAGTAAGCACCCCAAAACAGGAAGCGGTTGAACGGGTTCTGCCAGGGATACGTATGGCTGCCGCGCTTGTCGTCGTCCCGCATTTCCAGGTACTGGCGGTATCGGCCGCTCAGGCTTTTGCTTTTTCTGATCTTGCGGATGATGGATTTTTCGTCAAGACCCTTTTTGACATCCTTGTCCGAGAAAATATGACGGTAGGCCTTGTATTTGATGGCCTGTTCCCTAGGGTCGAAGATCTTCTTCTCCTGGGGGTCGGTTTTGTTCGGTGGTTTGGGAGATTCTGGTTGCTTTGGTTTATCCACGGTAAAGTTATGGCCTCGGATTCTGCTACAGGGTGCCGGCATCTTTGGGGAGATTCTTCCTTGGAGTCGGCAAGACTCTGTCACCCCCCCGGGTAAAGTGGTATAATACCCCATCTGAATTTTTTTTACAGCACTGCTATTGATCCTGTCGAATTATATGAAGTATTTTTTCGTTCTGGTCGATGACTGGTGTAGCTGTTGCCTCAAACTAGGTTTGGCAAGGTCCGGACTGGTGGGGGGTGTGTTTATCTTTTTGTTCTGTTTGAGGATGTCGGATGATTTTTTACTGCGATAAATGCAGGTATTCCGTAGAGGTTGAAGACCGTCATGCCGGCAAGGCCGTGCCTTGTCCGAAATGCAGGCATACCGTTGTGGTGGGTAAAAAAACAGGGGCGGTAAAGGACTCCGGTCAGGCGATTTTCTTTTGCAACAAATGCGGATTTCAGAAGGTGGTGCCGCTGGCTTTTGTTGGCAGGAAGGTGCCCTGCCCGCAGTGTCATTCTGAAAAAACCATTATTCGGGGGGCCGATCAGCGGGGTGACGGGCGCCCATTTTTTGCCAGGTTTGGGCTGGCCGTCGCTGCGGTTGTGGTCTTCGCCCTGGTGGGGGGCGGGGGGTATTTTGTCTTGGACAATGGTGGCAGATGGTTGTCCAGGTTTTCCGCAGTTTTTGCCCCTGTTGTCTCTTCCTCGCAGACCGACGCGGAAGAAAAAAGCGCGGCTTCCGTGCCCACAGATGCTGTCGGCACTCCCCGGTTCGCGGGCAAGGATTTTCATGGGGCGAATCTTGCCGGCAAGAACCTGCGGGGGCTCAATTTTCAGAATGCCAATTTTGAAGGGGCAAACTTGCGTGAGGCTGATCTGCGCGGGGCGAATTTCAGCCAGGCAAATCTACAAAATGTTGATTTTAGGGAGGCGGACCTCCGGGGAGCCATTTTGGTCGGGGGCATATTTCGGAAAGCCGATCTGTCGCAGGCCAAGCTTGGCGGGGCAAATCTGACCGATGCTGATCTGGCCAGGAGTAATCTCCGGGGGGCGGATCTCCAGCAGGCGATTCTGGCGGGCTCCATCCTGCTTGAAACAGATTGCACCCAAAGTGATGCGCGCGGCGCTGATTTTTCCGGGGCAAACTTTACGAAGGCCAATTTCACTTCGGCAAATTTAAGTGAAGCAAAGCTGGGAAATACCAATCTCACCACCATTTTTCTCCAGGGGGCCAACCTGTCCGGCGCCATTCTCAATGAGGTTGACCTGCGCCGGACCGATTTGCGGGGAATTGTCCTGAACAAGGCGAATTTGAGCCGGGCAAATCTTGATGGTGCGGATGTGCGTGGGGTGAATTTGGACGGGGCAAATCTTTCCGAGGCGAGCTTAAGCGGAACCAACCTGGGCGAGGCCAAGTTGAATGAGGCTGTTTTGAGCCAGGCCAACCTTAATGGCGCAGTCCTTAATGGGATAACCGCCGAAAAAGCCAACTTTCGGGGGGCTAATCTCACCAAGGCCAGCCTGGCTGGGGGAGAATTTTCCGGGGCGAATTTCCAGCAGGCCAATCTTACCGAGGCCAACGGTGAAAAAGCCGCGATGGGGCGCGTTGATTTGACCGAAGCCAACCTCACCGGAGCCCGATTGTCCGGGGTTGATTTTGGCGTCCGGACCCTCATGGTCAAGGCGAATCTGACCAATGCCGATCTGCGTAAGGCAAAGCTGAACATGGTCGATCTCAGTGGGGCAAATCTGAACAACGCCAGCCTACAGGGCGCGGATCTCACTAGGGCGAAGTTGAGCCATGCCTATCTGAACAGGACGGATTTGAGCAACGCCGAACTGGCCAATGCCAATTTCAGCAATGCTGATCTCAAGGGGGCGAACCTGTCCGGGATAAACTTGACTGCGGCCAAACATTTCGATATCAAAAACCTGCGTGAGACAGTGTTGAGCGATGCCAAACTGGTCAGCCTTGACCTGCGAAACGCCAATCTCATCGATGCCAATCTGAGTAAGGCCGATCTTAGCAATGTGGATCTGGCCAACGCCGATCTTACCAATGCCAACCTCACAGGGGCCAATCTTCGAGATGGCGACCTGCGTTGGGCAGACCTCACCGATGCCGATCTGTCCCAAGCCATTCTGGTGAATGCCAACTTAAATGATGCCGACCTGAACAGGACCAACCTGGAAGGCGCTGACCTGACCAAGGCCTCCTTGCAAAATGTGAAAAATATCAAAAGGGCCAAGAAAATCAATACGGCAAAGGGGTTCAAGGCTCCTGGTCCGGAGAGCAGCTTGGGCGCGGTGACTGCCTCGCCTAGCGGCAAAATCGCCACAACCGGACATGAAGGCAAGGAGCCGGAAGCGCCGACAGATCCGGCTCGTCCGGTGAAGATCTGGGCCTTGCAGGTAGAGAGCGCAGGCCTTGTGCAGCAGCCGTTTCAACAGGTTGCCGAATTGAGCGCCGCCTACGCAAACATCAGCGACATCGAACTGAACATGAAAAAATTGCAGATGTTTGCCGGAGGGGCGGGCAATATTCCCGGCAAGGTCGGGGCCACTCTGGGCGCATTGTACTCGGTGAATTTTCTCCCGGTGGACCAGGCGTTGCCCTTGGTTATCCAATGGTACGGGCCGGATGGAAAGATGATTCGCACATCAAATCAGCAGGTTAGGTACATGCAGCGTCAGGTTGAGGCTCTCACCATCACGGAAAAAATGCAGAACATCTATGGAACCTGGACGGTCCAGTTTCTGCACCAGAACCGGAAGATCGGGGAGCAGCGCTTTGAGGTCAAGAAGGGTAAGCAGCTGGAGGTTCGGCTCTCCCCGGAAAGCGTTGTTTTGTGAGGGGCGTGGCCGGTGTGGTGGTTACAGACTTCCAGCGTCATCGTCACTATTGCCGAGGGCCTGTTGGATGGTCTCAGCCATGGTGTTGATGGTTACCGGTTTCCAGAGGATTGCGCTGATTCCTTGGGCCTGGGCCTGTTCCTTGGTGATTGTCTCGCTGTAACCAGTGGCCAGGATAATCGGGAGATCGGAGCGCAGCGCCAGACATTGTTGCGTCAGTTCCAGACCGGTGAGGCCGGGCATCATCTGGTCGGTGATAAGGAGGTCGAAGGCCTGGGGGTTTTTTCGAAAGCAGGCCAGCGCGTCCTGGCTGTTGCTGAAGGCGGTTACGGTGTGCCCCAGTTTTTTGAGGATGTTTTTCCCCAGCCGGATAAGCATTTCTTCGTCGTCCACCAGTAGGATCTTAGCCGCAAGTGAGGCGGACCCTGTTTCGCCCCAGCTAGTCAAGGCGGCGGAGCAAGCTGTCTCCACCTCGGGAAAATAGAGGTCAAAGGTCGTCCCCTCGTTGATCGTACTTTTCACCGAGATCATGCCCGCGTGGTTCTCTACGATGCCATGCACGGTTGCCAGGCCAAGCCCTGTGCCTTCTCCTTGTTTCTTGGTTGTGAAGTAGGGGTCGAACACCCGATCCAAAATGGATTCGTCCATGCCGTGCCCGGTGTCCGAGACCGTCAGTTGCACATAGTTTCCCGGCGCAAGTCCTGCTGGCGGGTCGCCTGTCTCCCCATTGATTACGGTATTTTGCAGTCTGACGATCAGAATGCCCCCTTGTTGCTGCATGGCATGGTAGGCGTTGGTGCAGAGATTCATGATGACTTGGTGGATTTGGGTGACATCGGCGAGGATTGATCCGCAATCACCGGCTATTTCCTGGCGGATGTCGATGTTGGAAGGGATGGTGCCGCGGATCAGCTTGAGAGCCTCTTTGACTACGGAGTGAATCTGGAGCGGTTGCTTCTTGAATTCTGCTCTTCGGCTGAAGGTCAGGATCTGCCGGATAAGATCGCCGGCCCGGCGGCTGGCGCTGATAATCTCGGCAAGATTTTGAAAGAGATCGCTGTTCGGGTCGGCCTCGAATTTTGACAGCTCCGCATAGCCGAGAATGGCAGTGAGGATATTGTTGAAATCATGGGCGATGCCTCCGGCCAGGGTGCCGATGGCCTCCATCTTCTGGGCCTGGAGCAGTTGATCCGCCAGCTTTTTCTGGTCGGTTATATCTCGGAGTACCTCCACTGCGGCGATGATCGCACCCTTGCCGTCGCGGACCGGGCTTACCCCCAGTTCAAAAAATATATTTTCCCGCGCGATGGTTTCAGTCATTTCAAACCAGTGGGTCGCGCCGTCTTTGATGCAGCCCAGCAGCCCGCAGTTTTCACAGGGGGTCGCTCGTCGGTGGTAGGCCGTATGGCACAGCTGTCCCGTGCAATTGCCATAACGCTTGGTGAGAACGGCGTTTTGGAAAAGTATTTTGAAATTACAGTCATGCACGGAAAGGCCATCGCTCATGGCGGAAAAAACCGCTTCCAGGGTGTTTTTTTCCTGGGAAAGCCTTTCCTCGGCGAGTTCCTGATTGATAATGGTCTGTTGGAGTTGGGCATTGGCCTGGGTCAGTTCGGAGGTGCGTTCTCCCACGATTTTTTCCAGGTGATCGCGGTATTGCTCCAGCTCCTGTTCTGTTTCTTTACGGGCTGAGATGTCACGCAGGATGGCGCCAAGATATGGCTCGCTGTTTTCCTGGGCGACAGCAAAACAGCTTATTTCTGCGGGTAGATGGCTTCCATCTTTTCTGACCAGGATAGTTTCCTGGGGGGCAACTTTTTTTCCGGCTAGAATTCGGTTCCAGAGCTTGGTGAGGGCTGGGCGGTGTTTGGGAAGGATGATCTCCGAAATCGGTTGGCCTCTGAGTTCCTGCTCCAGAAAACCGAGGAGCCCTGTCAGGGCGGAGTTGACAAACACGGTTTTTTTTAGACCCTGGCTGAGAAGAATTAGGTCTGCGGTGTTTTCCGCGATCATTTGGAAGCGGATTTCACTTTCCCACAGGGCCATCTCTGCCTGGCGTAGTTGTGTGATGTCTGGGAGAAAGGCGAGAATGGCCGGTCGGCCTTCCCATTCGATGACTCCGGCATTGATTTGCAGCCATTTTGCTTCTCCCCTGATGTTAATCACCCGGAACTGATAAATGTTTGGCGTATCCTTGCCCTGAAGCCTCTGTATGGAGCGCTGGAGGACCATCCTTCGATCTTCGGGATGGATAAAGGCGTGAAAGGGCTGGGAGGTGTATGTGTCGGCCGAGTGTTCGGTAACGGCAAGAGCCTTGGCATTGAAATATTTTATCATGCCATCTTGGACAATCATGATTGCTTCACCGGCCTCTTCAACCAGCCGCTGAAAACGGGCGCCAGTACGGAGCGCGGTGACGTCTTCCCGGCTCACTACCACATGGTGTATTTCGTTGTTTTCGTCACAGACCGGGACATACTGTGTCCGCAGATACAGGGTGGTGTTTGGCTGGGTCGGAAGAGTGTGGCGCTGGTCCGGCCCCGTGCAGGTCTTTTTGTCTCGTATCGCCTGGAGAAAGGCGGGGCGGTCATTGGCGTGGAGGGAGATGGTGTCGTTTTCTCCGGAAGCATTTGCCGAAAAAGAGGGCAGGTTTCGGGCCGCGCTGTTGGCCAGAAGCAGGGTGCCGTCCGGGAGGTAGATTTCTGTAGGGTTCGGGAGACTCAGCAGGATTGCGTATAGGTCGGCGCATTCCTTTTCAGGCTTGCAAATGGGCTGGTCGCATTGAGGGGCAGTTGGAATAGCCATCGGTTTTTTTGTTGCCGTATTGTGGGCGGTGTCTGTGTTTGCTGTTTTCGGGACAGGGGGAAGATCGTTGGATTTATTGTATAGGAATAGGGAGCGCTGCGGAAAGTTTTTTTGTGCGAAAGAGACTTTTTTTGCTAGGGGATACTGCGGTCGGGCAGTTAAAAAAGAGGGCGTGACCGGTGGGTCACGCCCTCTTTGGGGATACTGTTTTTTGACGGGCGCTAGATTTCTTCGGAGAGCGCCATGACCATGGCGCCCTTAGCTGTGGTGTTGAGGGGATCTTCGGCAATTCTGACCTCGGAAATGTCGATGGGCAGGTTGAAATCTTTGAGCGCCTTCTCGAAGTGTTCCTTGAAGCCGGTGGGCAGTGCGGTCCCGCCTGCCAGCACGATGGGGATGGGCTTGGCAATCTTCGGGATCTTCTCGGAAGAGTGGAGCACATCCTGGAGGCTGTGCAGTAGGGTGTGGATCAGATCGTCGTAATAGATGTGCAGGGCGGTCTCGATCCTGTTTTTCGCCGGTCTGGCCAGGCGGAAGGTGCTTTCTTTGATGGTTTTGACCTTGGTGGCCGGTTCGCCCACCGAGACCCCGACCATCTGGTCGATGTAATCGCCGCCTTTCTGGATGCTGTAGGTAATGACCGGTACGGAGAGATAGGCCAGGCAGATGTTGCACATGCCGCCGCCCATGCTGATGCCGATGCCGGTGAAGTTGTCTTCCGCCAGCTCGGCCATGACCGTGGCCAGCCCCTCGTTGATGGAGATGGGGTTGTAGCCTAGGGTGGCCAGGTACATTTTGATGATGGATTCGTGGTAGACCACGGACTGGCCGCTGTCCACCGGGGTGCCCGGCATGCTAAAGCAGATGACTTCGCCCGGATTCTTGGGTCGCTTGATCAGGGTGCCGATGATGGCCTGGAGCACGTTGATCCCTTCGTCCTCGCGGGCGGAAAGCAATCCTTTCTCCATGGTGCGCCGGGTGTTGGTGTTGAACATGTTGGCGAAGTTCTCGGCCGAATACCCGAGGATGTAAAACATCTCGCCTTTTTCAAAAAAGGTCACCTCGTTGTCCACCAGAATTTTCTTGGTGAATTTTGAGTAGGGGATGGTGAAAAATGCGTTGAGCTGTTTGATGGTGTGGATGTTCTTGCCCTTGTTCTGGGCCATGACGATATGGCTGGTGCCGATATCGAGGCCTACCGGTCCCTTGGGGCGTTCGGCATCCTCGCCGGTCTCCTTTTCACGGGAGACAACGGTTTTTTGTGATGCTTCAATGGCATTGTCAATGTTTCCCATTTCTTCCGTCATCCTTTTCCTCCTTGTCCTCATCTTCCTCGCCTGATAGCGGGTTTTGCCACATAAGCCTGTCTGTTTTGTTGCCGATGTTTGTCTGCTTTGCCTGTTATTGTTGAGTTCTTTTTTAACGATTTTAGGAAATAATTTGTATTATTGTTGAAATGTTATGTCAAGCCGTTGTCGTTTTTTACAAGACTGGAGAGTATTGTACTTTCGGAATTTTAAAAATTCTACATTATTTTCGGACTGTTCAGCATTCTTCTTGAAGAAAAGTGAAAAATATTTTTTCGGGCACGGTGATTGTGCCGCAGGGAAAGTATGTCAACCCACTGTTCGGCGTGGAAAAACAGCGGTGCCAACGGCGAAGGAAAATGCCTCAGTGACAAGGGAAAATATAGGAAACCTGCACTATCCAACCGAGTTGCCCATCGTGGCGCACCGGGAGGAGATTGTTGCGGCGATCCGCACCAGTCAGGTGGTGATCGTTGCCGGGGACACCGGTTCCGGCAAAACCACCCAGCTGCCCAAGATGTGCCTTGAGGCCGGACGCGGCGGGCGCAAGCGGATCGGCTGCACCCAGCCCCGGCGGATCGCGGCCATTGCCGTGGCCGAGCGGGTTGCCGAAGAGCTTGGTGATCAAGCTGCACTGGTGGGCTACAAGATCCGTTTCAATGATCAGACCAGCCGGAATACCCGGCTCAAGTTCATGACCGATGGCATCCTGCTGGCCGAGGCGCACCACGATCGGAATCTTTCCGCCTACGATACGATCATCATCGACGAGGCCCACGAGCGGAGCCTCAATATCGATTTCCTCATCGGTCTGCTCAAACAGCTCCTTGTTCGCCGTCCGGATCTCACGCTCTTGATCACCTCGGCCACCATCGACACCTCCCGCTTTGCCAAGCATTTCGGCAACGCTCCGGTGATCGAGGTCTCGGGCCGGACCTATCCGGTGGAGGTCCGCTATCAGCCCCTGGACCCGAAAAAGGAGGAGGAGGGGGAGCAGAGCTATGTGGATCAGGCGGTGGAGGCGGTCTGCGCCCTGCATGAGCAGGAAGGGCCTGGCGACATTCTGGTGTTCATGCCCAGTGAGCGGGATATCCTGGAAACCGTGGAAACGCTGCAAGCCAGGCTGGGCAAGGGGCGGGGCCAAACCGCTTCCGTGGTGCTGCCCCTGTTCGGCAGGCTGTCGCCCGGCGACCAGAAAAAGATTTTCCAGCCGGTAAAAGGCCAGAAGATCGTGGTGGCCACCAATGTGGCGGAAACCTCCATCACCGTGCCCGGCGTCCGCTATGTGGTCGATACCGGCTTGGCCCGGCTGGCGAGCTACAATGTCCGGGCCCGGACCAGCAAGCTGCCCATCGTCCCGATTTCCCGGGCGAGCTGCGACCAGCGCAAGGGCCGCTGTGGTCGGGTGGGGCCAGGGGTCTGCGTCCGCCTCTATGGTGAGGAGGATTACCTCAACCGGCCCGAATACACCCCACCCGAGATCCTGCGGACCAACCTGGCCGAGGTTATCCTGCGGATGACCAGTCTCAAGCTGGGCGATCCGGCCAAGTTTCCCTTTCTCGACCCGCCTTCGGGCCGCGCCATCCAGGACGGCTATGCCCTGCTCACCGAGCTTGGCGCCCTAGATCGCCAGCATCATCTCACCGCGCACGGCAGGCTCATGGCCCGCTTGCCCCTGGACCCGAGAATCTCCCGGATGATCATCGAGGCCCGGGACCATAACGCCCTGCGGGAGGTGACCATCATTGCCGCTGGCTTAAGCATCCAGGACCCGCGGGTCCGGCCCGCGGACAAGGAGGCGGCAGCGGACGCGGCCCATGCCCGCTTCAGTAAGACGCCTTCGGATTTCCTCTTCTTTCTCGCCCTTTGGGACGCTTACCATGCCACCTTTGACAAGCTGCACAGCCTTGCCAAGATGCGCAAGTTCTGCGTGAGCCACTATCTCTCCTTCCTGCGGATGCGGGAATGGCGCGATATCCACGAGCAGATCTCCCAGGTGCTCGGTGAGGAGCCCGGCTTTGCCATCAATACCCAGCCCGCCTCCCCGGAGGCCATCCATCGGGCGATCCTGAGCGGCAACCTGCGGAACATCGCGGTGAAAAAGGAGAAAAATCTCTACCAGACCGGGGGCGGGCGGGAGGTCATGATCTTTCCCGGCTCCACCCAGTATGGCAAGACCGGCGACTGGCTCATGGCCGCCGAGATGGTGGAGACCTCGCGCCTCTACGCCCGGACCGTGGCCGAGATCAACCCCGAATGGATCGAGCCCCTGGCCGGGGAACTCTGCCGTTCGTCGTACTCCGAACCCCACTGGGAAAAGGGGCGGGGCCAAGTGGTCGCTTTTGCCAAGATCAGCCTCTTCGGGCTGGTTATCGTGCCGAGGCGCAAGGTTAATTTCGGCTTGATCAAGCCGGAGGAGGCGCGGCAGATTTTTATCCAAGCCGCCCTGATCGAGGGGGAGCTGAAGGGGGAATATCCCTTCCTTGCCGCCAACACCGCCTTGGTGGCCCAGCTTCAGGACATGGAAGACCGGCTGCGGTTGCGGACCATCATGGTGGATGACCAGTCCCTTTTTGACTTCTACGAAGAACGTCTCGACCCGGAGGTGCGCGACCAGCGAAGCCTGAACCAGTGGTTGAAAAATCCCGAGGCACGGGCCCGGCTCGTCATGACCGCCGATGATATCCGTCGGCAATTGCCCGAGGCTACGGCCCTGGAACAGTTCCCCCTTATCCTGGCTACGGACGAATGTGAGCTGGCGCTGTCCTACCGGTTTGCCCCTGGAGAGGAGGATGACGGGGTGACGGCCCGGATTCCCCCCGGTCTGGCACCGCATCTGCGGCCGGAGGTTTTTGAATGGCTGGTGCCGGGCATGCTTGCCGAAAAGGTGGTCTTCCTGCTCAAGGGGCTGCCCAAGGGGCTGCGCAAGCAACTGGTGCCCATTCCCCAGACCGCGGCGGAGATTATCCGGGATCTGCCCTTTGGCCGTGGTTCCCTCTACCGCGCTCTGGAGCAGGTGATCGGTGATTCCTTCAAGCTGCGGATCGGTGGGCGGGACTGGCCTTTGGCCGATCTGCCGCCCCACCTCAGATTTCGCTTCGTTCTCCTGGACGGGCAGGGCGAGGTCGTCATGGTGACCAGGGATTTTGGCGCGTTGAAAAGCGAGTCCGCAGGGCAGGCCGAGGTCTTTAGCCCCGGGCAAATGGCCGAATTGAAAGCGCGGTGGGAACAAAGGAATATCACGCCGGCCCAGTTCGGCCGGATACCTGCCTCCCTGCCGGTGCCCGGCGCCAACGGGGCCTTGCAGGGCTATGCGTATCCCGGCCTCTGTTTTGCTGAACAGGAGGGCGTGGGCCAGCGTCTTTTTATGGAAGAAAATGAGGCACGGCAGAGCACCAGGCAGACGCTGCTTCGTCTCTATGCCAATGAATTTGCCCAGCAGGTCAAGACCCTGCGCAAGGATCTGGCCATCCCCCGCTCCCATTGGGCGCTGTATGAGGGGCTTGCCACCCACGAGCAGATCAATGAAGATCTGTGGCGTTTTGTTTTTTTTAATGTGTTTGGGCTCCGCGACGGTCTGGTGCCCTCTGCCGAGCAGTTTGCTGCCAAGGTCGAGGAGGTGCGGCGACAGGGGCTTTCTCTGCTCTGCCGGGAGATTTTTGCGGAGGTCGAGCGGGTATTGCAGGAACGGCGGGCAACTCTGGACACCATTGCCAAATATGCCGCTCTGCCTGGTACGGTGGGCGGGGCTGCTCAGAGAGAGCGGTTTGCCGAGTACCACCGGCAGGTGTCGTTGATTGTCCCTGCTGATTTTCTGCAATGGGTCGCCAGGCCGCGTCTGTCGGCGATGTGCCGTTATCTCAAAGCCCTGCGTATTCGGGTTGAGCGGGCCCAGGGTTCCCCTGCTAAGGACGCGCTCAAGGCGCGGCAGCTTGCCAGCCATGAGGAGCGCTATGCCCGGGCCGTGAGCGGGGAAAATCCCTCTGCGCTCCTCACGGAACATCTGCGGGAATACCGGGAGATGATTGAAGAGTTCAAGGTGTCGCTTTTTGCCCAGGAGTTGGGAACAGCCTATCCCGTTTCGGAAAAGCGTCTGGATAAAAAATGGCGAGAAATTGAGCCGCATCAGTGCTGACAGACTTGTAGTAATTTTTTCACCCCCGGCGGAGGACGGGGGGCGGATTTCCTGCAACTGTCAGCAAATACTTGATTTGTGCCTTCGCAGGAATGACGTAATGGCGTGATCTTTGAGTTATTGCAAGCCCATCAGTACTGACTACTCTGTATTTTCTTGGCTGTATTCCTTTTCGATATGAAAGAGTTCGATTTTTTGATAGGCTACATGATTGTGTGTGTTTGGCTGTTTTCGAAATCCGTCGCGGGTTGTGTATTGTTATGGGGGAATCCGGCGTGTTATTGCCAGACTTGGAAATTCAGGAATTGCTCAATGCCGTGCAGGCAGGGCTTCTGCTCTGCGGCAAAGATTGTCGGTTTGTCTTTGCCAATGGTGTTGCTCTGGATTTTTTCAGCAGGGCAGGGCTGGAGATGGCAGGTCAGCCCTGTCACAAGGCGTTGTTTGGCAATGACGCACGGTGCGAAGGGTGTCCGGCCGGCGGCGAAGATCACACGGCCAAGCGTCATGCTCTGACCATCAAAGGTCACGACGGAGACATCTATCTGAAGGTTTTTTGCCACCGATGGCAGGGGCAGCATCTGCTCACCATTCATGAGATAACCCAGGAAATTACCCTGCTCCGACGCAGCGATCTTGACCGTAAGGAGTTGCAGGCCAAAAATATTCTCCTTGAACGTCGCCGCCACCTGAATCAGAAAGAGCAGGAGTTTCTTACCCAGCTCATGGATAACCTTCCGGAAGCCCTGGTCGCCGTGGACGATAATTTTCTGGTACAGCGGCAAAACATGGCGGTTCTGGACCTGTTTCCCAATCAAAGCGGAACCCATTGCTATGACCTGTTCGGCAATAACGCTCCATGTCCAGACTGCCCTGCCTTGCGCGGTTTTAGCGAGGCTAATGGGCAGAAGAAAAGCCATGAAACAGGGGGGCAGGTCTATACGGAAATATTTTCTGTTACCCCCAACGGGAAGGGGGGGCTGCTCCTGTTCCGGGATATTACCCGGCAGGTCGATCTGATTGGTCAGATTCGTGGTCAGCGTGAAGAAATTTCAAGTAAAAACAAGGTGCTGTCTCTTCTTGTTGATTTTGGGATTTACCTGCAGAAGGGGGCCGGGATCAAAGAGGTGGCCGGATATTTTCTCGACGCGATCTTGCCGGATCTTCATGCTGGCGCCGCAGGGATCATAATCAACGATATCCGGGCGGGTAATATCTGGCTTTCACATCAGAGCGGGATGACGATTGCGGAGTGGAAGACCGTGACCAAGGCCAGCATGGCAAGGGATTTGCAACGATTTAATTCCGAAGGGCTTCTTGCCGAGACGGTTCTTCCTTGGCGGGAAAGCACTCAGATTCCCTTGGTGGGGGCTCAGGGCCAGCGGGTGGGGTTGGTGCTGCTGGAAGGTAGCCTTAGCCAGGAAGATTTCGGCATCCTCCGCTTGGTTACCGAACCATTGGGCGCATTTTTTCAGAACCAACTTCTTCTGCGTCAACTTGAAGAAAAGGCGAACAAAGATGCCCTGACCGGACTCTTCAATCGCGGTTATCTGACCCAGGCCCTGGAGGAGGAGGATGAGAAATTCAGTGCATATGGAATCCATCATGCCCTGGTGTTGGGCGATATAAATCAGCTTAAAAAGCTCAATGACCATTATGGGCATGAGTCCGGCGATCTGCTGATTGTTACCGTTGCCGATGCTCTGCGGAAGACCCTGCGCAATACCGATATCGCGGCGCGGACCGGGGGTGACGAATTTATTGTCCTGCTCACCAACAGCACGGATGAGGATGCGGGGCATTTTATCGAACGGCTGCAAAATGAGGTGTTTTCCGGACTTAGCATTCCCCTGCCGGATGGCGGCGAATTTCCGGTCACAGTCAGTCTGGGTAAGGCCGGCACGGACAGGTTCCCTCCCGAAGCTCTGGCCAAAGAGGCGGACAGGCAGATGTATGCCGCCAAAGAGCGGTTTTACGCTGCGGCGGTGCGCTACCGTTAAATTACAATGTCCTCGTTTTTACGGAATTTATGGTGTTGATTTTATTGTGGAATTGACCATTTTGGTTGCTTTCCCCATGCCATTCCAGTAGAATTTTTTTTCAGCACTATTATGTGGGGTGACATGTGTAACTTGTTGAATTTTGATATCCTTTGATAAGGGAATAGTGATGAGCATGGCAAAGATCAACAATACAAATTTTGAGAAAAGCATAGCCTCCCTGGTGGAGATTACCGATTCTTTTTTGCGGGGAGATTACAAGGGCGATGTGCCCGAGGTTGACGCCGAGGGCGTGCTTTCCTTGCTGGCTAAGAAGATCAACGCTATGCTGGTCAACATGAAGACCGTGCAGGTGCCCTTGACCAACGCTGGAGAACAGGCCCCCTTTGTGTTGAGTCACGCTCAGGATGTGGTGCAGCTCATGGAGCAGTCAACCGGTGCCGTTCTTGATAAGTCCGACAGGATTATCATGCATGTCGAGGAGCTTGAGAACATGTTGCGCCAAACCGGTGGAGATAACGCCCAAGCCAGGGCAGCCATTGTCGAGATGAAGGCTGCTCTGTACGATATTATTGCTTCCCAGTCCTACCAAGATGTTGCCCGGCAGAAGATGGAGAAAATCATTGTTGATCTCCATCAGATCCGTGACTGGCTCATTGAAGTTTTGGTGATTTTCAACATCAAGAAAGATGGTTCTTTGGAAAACCTGGAAAAAAAGAAGGAATTGCTGCGTGAGGTCCATGCCCACAGCGCTCCTTCTCCCCTCAAACAGGATCTGGTCGACGATCTGTTATCCGAGTTTGGGTTCTGATTTTGTAATTGGTTAGCAGTCTCGTTGCGCTCGCTTAGCTGTCTTGGCCCGCTCTGTGCAATAGCTCTTCGCAGGCCTCTTCCGCGCAACTGCGGCAGCAGCGAAGCGGCGCTGCTGAACAAGTTACAGTTGGGATATTTGAGTCTGTTTTACTGTTTAGAACGGGCCTACCCCCCCGATTGTATCGTCCTCTTCAGCGATATCTTCCACTTTAGCTTTTTATCCCCTTCTTTTCGCCAAACTGCAGTTCCGCGTCCGAGGCCCGAACATAGATGGGCACAGCCGTGGCCGGGTCCAGGAATGAACCTTGTCGGAAAAGATGCCAGGCTGCGGAACCAATGCTTGCTGCCCTAGCAAAACAAATCTCCGGGGGGGCAAGCAGGGCGGATTCTCCCAGCAGTTCCTTGAGTATCTGGCCATACAGGGGCAGGGCGTCGCCCACCAGCAGGGTGGGGGTGATAATGAATTCCTGTAAGCGTTGAGGTTTGACTACCATGGGTTCGGTGGTTCTTTCTGGGTTCCCTTGTTGGTTGCAACGATACAGGGCGGTGTAGATCTCATTTTTGCGGGCATCAACCACTGGGCAGATGGGTAGGGAGGAAAAGGGGAATTGGCTAGCGAGCCCAGTCAGGGTCTCCACCCCGATAAGCGGTTTTTCCGCGGCCATGCAGAGGCCCTTGGCCGTGCTCAAGGCAATTCTAAGCCCGGTGAAGCTCCCGGGGCCAAGGCTGACGGCAATGGCGGCAATCTGAGGCCAGCTCAGTTGGCACTGGGTAAGGAGCCAGTGAATCCCGGCGAGCAGGCTGCGGGAGTGGGTGGCGGAGGTGTTGAGGGAATACTCGGCAAGGCAACGGTCTTCCGCGACCAGGGCAAGGCTGCCGCAGGTGGTGGCGGTTTCCAGGGCGAGAATGACCGGGGGAGCTGCGGAGGAGGGGGGCATTGCCTGCCTCAACCCCCGTTGCCGAGAAAACGAAAATCGTTGTAGAAGACAAAGAGCATCAGGGAGATAAGCAGCACCAGGCCGATTGTCTGTAGGCGCTCCCGGGTTTCCATGCTCAGCGGTTTGCGGCGGATGGCCTCAACGGCGAAAAAAACGAGATGCCCGCCATCCAGGATGGGGATGGGAAAAAGATTCAACACCCCGAGGCTGACGCTGAGAAGGCCGGTGAAATGCAGCAGATTGACCCAGCCTGCCGCCATTTGCTGTCCGGCCATTTGGGCGATGCGGATGGGGCCGCCCAGTTCGCTGGCCGGGACTACTTTCTGGATGATCTTGACAATACCCAGGAGGGTAATCTTGATCAGAGTCCAGGTGTGCAATGCCCCGGTTTGCAGTGCTTCAACAGGGGAAATATGGATCAGCTCGTCGGCCACGCGGATGCCGAGCATGTAGCGGGTGTCAATCACCTCGCCGAAGATATTCTTGTCTTGTTCCATTTTCGGTTGCCCGGTAAGGGTCAGGGTCTGGTCTCCCCGCCGGACCATAAGGGTCACCGGATTTCCTTCGCTGAGTTTGATGAGGCGGGCAACATCATTCCATTCCTGGACCGTGGTGCCGTTGATGCTTAAGATAAGATCGTTTGCCGCGAGCCCGGCCTTGGCCGCAGGAGAATCTACCGTGACGGCACCGATTCTCGCCTCGTTGACCGGCTGTGAAATCCCCATGACAGCAAAGATGGAGGAAAAAAGCAGGACCGCGAAAATGAGATTAAAAAGCGGGCCGGCAAAGACTACCAGGAAGCGCTGCCAGATGGCCTTGTGCGAGAAGGAAAATCCTTCCTGGTCGTTGGCCACCTCGTCGGTGAGGCTCTCGCCGTACATCTTCACATAGCCGCCAAGGGGAAAGGCGCTCACCAGGTATTCGGTGTCGCCTATGGTGCGGCCAAATACCTTGGGGCCGAAGCCCAGGGAAAACTTGAGCACCCGGATGCCGAAGAGCTTGGCACAGAGAAAATGGCCGAATTCGTGGATGAAGATCAGAGGGCCAAGGACGAGGATAAAGGCAAGGATAGAGGTCATAGTCTCTTCAGATGGTTAAGGTTGTGTGTCCGGGGGGCAGCTCCGGACTGAGAACGTCTTTGCCAAGGCGCTGTTGGGTCTGCATGCGCAGAGCCTCAATGATGGAGGCTGCCTGCATCCGGGCGGCAAGATCGGCATCAAGGATTGCGGTCAGACTGGCCCCCTCTTCCTTGGGCAACCGGCTCACTGTTTCTGCCACCACCAGCGCGATTTCTGGAAAGCGTATGGTGCCGGCGAGAAAAGCCTCAACAGCTACTTCGTTGGCGGCATTGAGCACGGCAGGCAGGCTACCTCCCCTTTTGCATACCTGATAGGCAAGTTTCAGAGCGGGGAATTTTTCAAAATCAGGGCGGGAAAAACTCAGGTCCGAGGCCTGCGCCAGGTTCAGGCGAGGCAGATTCATCCGCAGCCGTTCCGGGTAGGACAGAGCATAGGCAATGGGGATGCGCATGTCCGGGACGCCCAGCTGGGCGACCACCGAGCCGTCCACGTATTCCACCATGGAATGGACGATGCTCTGCGGGTGGATGAGCACCTCGATATCTTCGACTCCGATGTCAAACAGCCAGCGGGCTTCGATGACCTCCAACCCTTTGTTCATAAGGGTGGCGGAGTCGATGGAGATCTTTTTGCCCATGTCCCAGTTGGGGTGGGCTAGGGCCTGTTCCGGAGTGACTTTCCAGAGATCGCGTTCGGCCATATTGCGGAACGGCCCGCCTGAGGCGGTGAGGATGAGCTTGCTGACATCCGTTTTCTTCCCGGCCTCCAGCGCCTGGGCAATGGCACTGTGTTCGCTGTCAATGGGCAGCAGGGTTACTTTGCAACGTTTCGCGGCATCCATGACCAGATGCCCGGCCATGACCAAGGTTTCTTTGTTGGCCAGGGCAATATTTTTCCCGGCCTCAATGGCGGCCAGGGTGGGGGTGAGCCCGGCGGCGCCAACGATGGCGGAAACAACGGTATCAACACCAGGTAGGGTGGCAACGGTAACATTGCCTTCCTTGCCGATCAGTATTTTTTCAGACCAGCCCGGGGGCAGGGACTGGGCCAATTCGCCAGCCAGTTTTGCGTTGCCGATGGAGACCATTTCCGGATTGAAGGCCTCAATCTGCTCGCGCAACAGGCGACCATTGGTGCCGGCGGCTAGCCCGACAATGCGGAAGCGTCCGGGAAACTGACGGACCACTTCTAAAACATTGCGGCCGATTGAGCCTGTTGAACCAAGCAGGGAAATATTTTTCATGCGTTCTTCTGTTCTCTTGAAAAGTGACTTTCAACAGGGGAGTGCAACCGCACTCTTTAAGGGAAATACAGTCCTGTTTGAAGATACAGCAGGTAATAGAGCACCGGCGCGGTGAGCAGCAGGGAGTCGATGCGGTCAAGCAAGCCGCCGTGTCCGGGCAGGAGGTTTCCGGAATCCTTCGCTCCAAAGGCCCGTTTGATGACCGATTCTGAAAGATCCCCTGCCGCGCCGAGGCAGCCAAGCAAGAGAACGATAAGACATACCCAGAGCAGGCCTTGCTCGGGGAGAAAAAAGTGCTGGACAAGGAGAGCTGCGCCCAAGCTGCCAGCCAGACCGCCGGCAAAGCCTTCCCAGGTTTTACCGGGGCTGATGGCAGGGCAAAGCTTGTGTCTGCCAAACTTGCTGCCGGTATAGAAGGCGGCGGTGTCCGAGGCTGCGGTAATAGCGGTGAGCAGCAGCAGCCAGGCGCGGCCCTGCGGCATGACCATGAGCAGGATTAGGTGGGCGCTGCACAGGCTGAGGTAGAGGTAGCCAAAGCCCCCTCGACTGATAACTTCATAAGGTTGGGAAAGGCTGGCATACCGGGCAAGGGTGTGGAGCAGGAGGACGACCAGAGCAAGGCTCAGGCCGCAGATCAGGCCGGTTGGCTCGCCAGAATAAGCGCCGACCAAGGGTAACAGGCCGAAGAGGATAAGGGGGCCTCGAGCCCGACGGTTGAGGGCGGGTAGGACAATGGTCAGGTATTCGGTCAGCGCTACGGCTGTCAGGGTGGTGATGGCCAGCCAGAATAGCGGGAACGGTCCCCAGAGAAGAAGGAGCAGCCAGGCCGCGCTTGCCAGAACACCGGTAATGAGTCGTTTCATGCTGATCCTGTCATAGCCCTTCCTTGCGGCGTATGATCAATGGGTGCGTGTCTGGTCCGCCTGTTCGCCTGTTTTGCCAAAACGCCGCTGCCGTTTCTGGAAGTCCAAAATAGCGGTCAGCAGATCCTGTTTTCTGAAGTCCGGCCAGAGGATTTCAGAAAAATAGAGCTCCGCATAGGATAGTTGCCAGAGAAGAAAATTGCTCAGGCGGGTTTCTCCTCCGGTGCGGATCATCAGGTCCGGGTCCGGTAAGCCCGCAGTGTACAGGTGCTGTTCCAAAACGGCCTGGTCAATCGCCTCGGGGCTTAGAGCCCCATCCAAGCATTTTCGGGCGATTGCCTGCACGGCCTGGGTGATTTCATTTCTGCCCCCATAGCTCAAAGCAAGATTGAGGATCAGTCCCGTATTGCCTGCGGTTTTGCGGATCACCCGTTCCATGACCTCCCGAACTTCCGGGGGAATGCGGTCTTTCTGGCCAATGCAGCGCAGGCTCACATTGTTGTGGACCATGGTGGCCAGCTCGCTCTCCAAAAAAGTTTTCAGCAGCCCCATGAGGGCTTGTACCTCAAGGGGCGGGCGTTTCCAGTTTTCTGTGGAAAAGGCGTACAGGGTAAGCACACCGATGCCAAGTTCCCGGGCGGTGCGGACGATATCTTGCACGGATTCGACTCCGGCCCGGTGCCCCATGATGCGTGGTTTTCCCTGCTGCTCGGCCCAGCGGCCATTGCCATCCATGATAATGGCAACATGACGCGGTGCGGCGGGCGGGCGGTTCAGCATGACGCGGTGCGGCCCCTCAAACTTGCATGATTTCGGCTTCTTTTGCCTTCAAAGAA
>JBAZCG010000016.1:46804-48315 GCA_041671085.1 Desulfurivibrionaceae bacterium
ATGGCGGGGCAGGGCTGCGATATCAAGCTTGGGCATGGGGAACGGTCTCGATTTTCAGCAGATTACAGCAAACAACCGGTTGAAGTAAGGCCGGGCAGGAAGAAAATGATTAAGCCGTTGTAACCCGAGAATATCGTCAATTGGATAATAGAAACGGCTCCTAAACCGCCATGACCTCTTTTTCTTTTTCAGCCATGATCTCATCGATCTGCTTGATGAACCTGTCGGTGGCGTGTTGGGCCTCATCCTGCATCCTGAAGAAATCGTCTTCCGGGATTTCCTTGTTGCTTTTCTGTTTTTTCAGGGTGTCGATGGCCTCGCGTCGCAGATTACGCACAGCCACCCGGTGCTCCTCGCTGATTTTCTTGACGTTTTTCACCAGCTCCTTGCGCCGCTCTTCGGTGAGCTGGGGGATGCTGATCCTGATCATCTTGCCGTCGTTTGAGGGGTTGAGGCCCAGGTCCGAGGAGAAGATGGCCTTTTCGATGGCGGGAAGGAGTTTGGCGTCCCAGGGCTGGATAACCAGCATCCGGCTTTCCGGGATGGTCACGGCGCCGACCTGATTGAGCGGCATCGGCGTGCCGTAGGCCATGACCTTTAGCCCGTCGAGCAAGGCGGTGGTGGCCCGTCCGGTTCGGACCTTGGTGAGATCGCGCTTGAAGGCCTCGATGTTTGTCGTCATTTTTTCGGTCAGGCCGTCGATAATCTCATTCATTGCCCTCTCCCTGTATCAGCGTGCCGATCTGTTCGCCGCAGATGGCCCTTTTCATATTGCCGGGGATATTCATGTTGAAAACCATGATGGAGGTGTTGTTGTCCATGGCCAGGGAGATTGCCGCCGAATCCATGACCCTGAGCCGTCGCTGGAGAACCTCGCTGAAGCTGAGCCGGGCAAACTGGACCGCCTCCGTGTGCTTGAGCGGGTCCTTGTCGTAGACGCCATCGACCCTGGTGGCCTTGCAGACCAGGTCGGCATTGATTTCCAGGCCACGGAGCACTGCGGCCGTGTCGGTGGTGAAGTATGGGTTGGCGGTGCCTGCCCCGAAGATCACCACCCTCCCTTTGCGGAGATGGTGTACTGCCTTTTGCTGGGAGTAGGGTTCGCAGACCGTGAGCATGGGGATGGCGGAGAGAACCCTGGCTGCGATGCCGTTTCTTTCCAGGGCGTCTTGCAGGGCCAGGGCATTCATGACCGTGGCCAGCATGCCCATGTTGTCGGCGGCAGCCCGGTTCATTCCGGTAGAGGCTCCGGCTACCCCCCTGAAGATGTTGCCCGCGCCGATGACCAGGCTGGTTTCCACCTTGAGGTCTACGAGGGTCTGAATCTCCGCAGCGAGATAATCAAGCACCTTGGTGCTGATGCCGAAAGCGGCGTCGCCCATCAGGGCTTCGCCGCTCAGCTTCAGAAGAACTCTTTGGTATTTGGCTTTGGTCACAGGCAGCTCATCCGATGTGTTGGTAAAACAGCGTTATGCGCCAACCTGAAAACGAGCAAAGCGTTTGATGCTCAG
>JBAZCG010000017.1:0-45311 GCA_041671085.1 Desulfurivibrionaceae bacterium
GTCATAGCCAAGCAACCTCCTCTGCCTTGAAAACCGGGCCGTCCTTGCAAACATGGAGATAGGGGCCTGACAGATCTGCCCGGGGGATTGCGCAGCCGAGACAGGCGGAGATCCCGCAGGCCATCATGGTTTCCAGGGAAACTTGACACTGCCAGCCGTGTTGCCGGCATTGGCCAACTACGGCCTTCATCATCGGGTGTGGGCCACAGGTACACACGGTCCATTGATGGCTTGGGGCAAGGTGCTGAGGGAGAAGCTCGGCCACAAAGCCATGATGGCCAACGCTCCCGTCATCGGTGGCAAGATGGGTTTCCGTCACGCCGATGTCCATGAAATCGCGGGGCAAGGGGCCCAGTTCTGTGGCTGTTCGGGCACCAAGCAGAACGATACATTTAGGGGGGCTGGTTGTGCGCATAATCTCTCTGGCGAGAAAATAAAGGGGGGCAATGCCCATCCCTCCGCCCACCAGACAGATCGCTTGCTTGCCTGCGAGATCAAAGCCGTGCCCCAGCGGTCCGGTCAGGTTCAGCTTCTGGCCGGAAGTCATTGCGGCGAGCAGCCGGGTTCCCTTGCCGACAACCTTATACATCAGCTGTACCTGCTGGTCACCAATGGTCTGGTGAATGGACAGGGGACGCCGAAGAAGCGGGTCGTAGCAAGGCGTGGTCCGCACCATGACGAACTGGCCGGGTCGGGCGGTGCTTGCGATTTCCGGGGCCTTCAGGGTCAGGCGGAATATTTCCGGCGTGAGTTGTTCCTGTCGGACAATCTCGGCCTGTTTTTCATATTGTTTCATGTCTAACTGTCTGTTAATAATGATTATTTTGCTTTTTGTCCTGGGAGAATAAGCGATAATACCCGCTCGAGATCATCGTGGGAGTAGTATTCGATTTCCAATTTTCCACGGGTGCCGCTCTGGATGATCCGCGCTTTTGTATCAAGGTAATTGATCAGCCCATTGGCCAGCGATTTGCAATAGGATTCCGGCAATTCATTTGCCGACTTTTTTGGCTGACGTTTTACCCCGCTGCCTGGCGTGGCCATTTTTTTATGTTTTTTGGCTAAGGCCTCTGCCTGCCGAACAGAAAGCCCTTGCTCGACAATCTCGTTTCGGACCTCGCGCATGGCCGCTTCATCGCCGACACTGAGCAATACTCTCGCATGCCCCATGCTCAATGCACCGCGAACCAGATCCTCTTTGGCATAATCTGGAAGCTGGTTGATCCGCAGGGCATTGGCTACGGTTGAGCGCTCCTTGCCCACCCGTTTTGCCACCTCTTCCTGGGTCAAATGAAAATCTTTTACCAGCCGGAGGTATGCTTCTGCCTCTTCCAGGGGGTTCAGGTCTTGACGCTGGATGTTTTCGATAAGGGCCAGTTCAAGGCGATCAAGCGGGGTGACATCTTTTACCAGAACAGGCACCTCGTCAAGGCCTGCCATCTTGGCGGCCCGCCAGCGGCGTTCCCCGGCGATGATTTGGTAGCGGCCCTTGGCACCGTGTTCACACACTACCAGGGGCAGCAAAATGCCTTTTTCGAGGATAGAGGCTGAAAGTTGAGCCAGAGCGTTATCGTTAATATCCTTCCGTGGCTGATCCGGGTTTGCCTCAATGAAGTCGATTGGGCATAAGAAGTATTCTCGGCCATCGGACCCGCCGGAAGGCAGCAGGGCGTCAAGACCCTTGCCAAGGGCGAGGGTTGTTTTTTTAATCATGATTTCACTCCTTCTTTTGCTGCCATCTTTGGTTGCTTGCGCAGAAACTCTTTTCCGAGCTGCAAATAGCTGAGCGCTCCGGTTGAGCGTTTGTCGTAGACGATAGCCGCCTGTCCATGGCTCGGGGCCTCACTGAGACGAATATTGCGAGGGATTACCGTGTCATACACCCGCCCCTGGAAGTGATTTTTTACTTCGGTGACCACTTGGTGGGTCAGCTTGTTTCGGCCATCGTACATGGTCAGAAGCAACCCTTCTATCGCAAGGGAACGATTGTAGGAGTTCTTTACCAAGCGGATAGTTCGGACCAATTGGCTCAGCCCCTCAAGGGCAAAATATTCGCATTGTAGGGGGATGAGAACCGTGTCTGCCGCAGTGAGGGCGTTGATGGTCAGCAGGCCAAGGGATGGTGGGCAGTCGATGAAGATGTAGTCGTAATCTCCACGAACCGAGGCGAGGACATTGGCCAGATAGCGCTCACGTTTCACCGCAGTCATCAGCTCAACCTCGACACCGATGAGGTCGATATGGGTAGGAAGAACAAAGAGTTTTTTTAGCTCTGGCGCCGGTTGTATAACCTCGGCGGTTTCGGCTTCTCCCATATAGCAATGATAGAGGTGGGTGCCGCCGTTGGCGCGGCTGACTCCCAGTCCGCTGGAGGTGTTTCCCTGTGGGTCGGAGTCTACGACCAGAACCTTTTTTCCCAGTAACGACACCGAAGCGGCCAGGTTTATCGCGGTGGTCGTTTTGCCGACGCCGCCTTTCTGGTTGGCAAGGGCCACAATCTTAGCGCCATCTCCCATGCTGAAAAAACCTCCACCGTGTGTGGTTTTCTGGCTGAATTCGCCAGATTTTCCTCGGGGCCATGGGCGGGGCAAAAGGAATGATAGTGTCGCCGTCCATGGTGGAACATAGTAACACACTCTACATGGGGAGGCCGCTTAATTTTTCAGACGGTGCGCTTCTTTTTTTGTTTGACAGGACAGCGGGGCGGCGCATGTTTCACGTGAAACATGCGCCGATTTTCGGTTTAATTTTAGGCTGTTATGATCGAGACAACCAGTTCTGCGGTGCGTCTCATGTCCTGTAGGTCAATGGATTCTTCGGTGCTGTGCACATGGTCCATGCCGATTCCGATGATGGCGGTTTGTAGCCCTTTTCCGTTAAAAATATTGGCATCGCTACCACCGCCTGCCCGTTCGTAGCGGATTTCCCGCTGGAGGTGGGCGGCCGCCTTGTCAACCCTTTCCAGGACAGAGGCGTTGCGGTCAATATGCATGGCTGGGTATTCCTGGGTGAGCTGGAAATCGAGACGGGGACGGATGTCATCCCCGAGCTGTGCCCCAGGGTACGGAGACCAATTGTCGATGGTGGCCTGCACCGTATCCTTAATCTGTTGGGAAAACGCCATGAGTTTTTCCGGAGAGTGGCTCCTGACTTCCCCTTCCACCAGGACGCTAGCGGGAATAATGTTTGTCGCTGTGCCTCCGGTGATGCGACCGATATTGGTGGTGCTTTCTTCGTCAAGCCGACCCTGGGGCAGGTCGGCAAGGCAACGGGCCGCAAGTTGAATGGCATTGATTCCCCGCTCCGGGTGCAAGCCGGCATGGGCAGCTGCGCCGGTGATGGTGAAGCTGAAATGATTGGCTGCCGGGGCGCCGATGATGAGCAAATCCACCCCGCTGCTGTCCAAGGCGTAGCCTTCCCTGGCGCGGAGCAGGGAGAGGTCAAGAGCCTTGGCGCCGCGCAGGCCAATCTCTTCACAGGTTGTAAAGACGAGATCGAAGGGGAGATGAGGGAGGTGCGCTTCTTTGACGGCGCGGATGGCCTCAATGAGTATTGCGATGCCTGCCTTGTCGTCTCCTCCAAGGACGGTCTCGCCTGCACTGGAAAACCGGGTTCCCTCCCGGACGACCGTCACGCCTCTGGAAGGCTCCACTGTATCCAGATGGCAATTAAAAAAGATCGGCTTCCCTGGGAGGTTGCCGGGGAAATGGATCACCAGATTGTTGGAGTCGGAACCTGTGGCGGTGGCCGAGTCGTCTTCGGCGATGATGGTTTCTGGAAACTCTTGAGCGAAGAGGTTTTTAAGAAACATCGCCAGGTTAGCTTCTTCTCTGGAGGGGCTATCAATGGCGCACATGGTGGTGAAAATATGGGCAAGGCGTTCGCTGTTTATATTCATACACGTCCCTCTGTTTATTTGTTGCAATAGAAAATAAAATTGCATATTAATAGGAATAATTCTCAGAATATAAGCGCCGTTAACCTCCAAGAGTTGTGTGGGTAGGGCTACCAGGCCTAGAGTGGAAAGAATAATGCACCTGTCGCGACCAGGCGAGGAAATTATCTCGAAAAATCAAGGGGCAGGAGAAGGGAGCTTGATCAGCACCGTGGGGCGCAGCTTAACGTAAAACATCTGGCAAGACGAACGTCTCGTCTTGCAAAATATAACCGTTGAACAAGATACCGGAGGTGGCAGTATGGCAATATTTAAATGTGAAAAATGCGGGGCAACCAAAGAGGGCAGGTGCAAACCCAAAAAATGCGCCGATTGCGGCGGGAACGACTGCATGATCAAGAAAGAGGAGAAAGTCTCGGGGTGCGGATGCGGCTGCAAGGCTAAAAAATAAATCCCTCGCAAGGATGGTTTCTGAGAAGGGCTTCCGTTGATGACGCGGAGGCCTTTTTTATTTCCAGGATTTGCTTTGAGGCGATGGTGTGCAAACGGTCATTGCGGGAAGTTGTAGCGCCGTTATAAGATAGAGGGAAGATCAGGGCAACAGAGCCGTGTGCGCCACCGGAAAATTAATAGTAAAGAGGGCTGGGAGATGAACGAGGCAGTCAGTCAGGTAAGCCACACCGTAGTTTTTGTGCCCAGCGGCCGAGCGGTGCAGGTCAGGGCAGGCATGTCGATCATCAAAGCGGCCCGCGAGGCAGGCATTCATATCAATGCATCCTGCGGTGGCAGCGGGGTGTGCGGCAAGTGCAAGGTCATCATAGAAGAGGGCGCGGTTGACGCGGGGCTGAGCGAAAAGTTTAGCTCTCAGGAGAGAAAAGCCGGATACCGCCAGGCCTGTACGGCAACAATCACCGGCGATGCCGTCATCCGCGTGCCGGAATCATCCGGCCTGAAAAGCGGGGGGCTGGGAACCGCCGTGCCGCTCAGGCATCGCGCCCGAATGCATGTGTACGATATCGAGGAGCTCCGGGAGCAAGGTGTTTTTGTGCCGCCGGTGGTGAAGCTCTGTCTGCAAATTCCTCCGCCAAGCACAGCGGACAACATGGCCGATGCCGGCCGGGTTATCCATCTGCTCAGCAGCCAGTACAACGAACACCGGGTGGTGTTCAACCTTGCCGTATTGCGGATGCTGCGCAAGGCCCTGCGGGAAGACAATTTCCGGATCACCGTCACCTGCGCCCGGCCGGTGAATGTTTCGGGCAAATCCTATCTCACCAACATCCAGGGCGGCGACTGGACCCACCGCAGCTTTGGCCTTGCCTTTGACATCGGCACCACCTCGGTCTACGGGGTGCTGGTGGACCTCAACTCCGGCAATGTTTTGGCCCGGGCCGGGGAATACAACGGCCAGCTTGGCTACGGCGAGGATGTGATCTCCCGGATCATTTTTGCGGAGAAAAAAGAAGGGCTGGCCACCATGCAGGGATTGGTGGTGGGGACCATCAACAGTATTCTCGATACCTTGCTGTCCACTGCCAGGCCAGGGGACAACGGGGAAAAAGGCAGCATCAGCCGCGAGGAGATCACCTCCATCACCCTGGCGGGCAATACCACCATGACCCATTTGCTCCTTGGACTGGAGCCGGACAATATCCGCCGCGCCCCCTATGTGCCGGTTACCACCTTCCTGCCGCCCATCCGGGCCACCGATCTGGGCATCCATCTGCCGCCCTCCGCCGTGGCCCTGGTCTACCCGTCCATCTCCAGCTATGTGGGGGGCGATATCGTGGCCGGGGTCATGGGCTCGGGCATGTACCGCACCGAACTGGTCACCCTCTATATCGATATCGGCACCAACGCGGAGATCGTCGTGGGCAACCGGGAATGGCTGGTGTGCGCCGCCTGTTCCGCCGGTCCGGCTTTTGAGGGCGGCGGCATTACCCACGGGATGCGGGCGGCGCTTGGCGCCATCGAGGATTTCAGTATCAACCCCCAGACCCTTGAGCCGATGAATATCACCCTGGGCAACAAGCCGCCGGTGGGGATCTGCGGCTCAGGGCTGCTGGCCATCATCGCCACCCTTTTTGAGCAGGGGGTTGTGGAGAGAAGCGGCAAATTTCGCCGGGATCTCGGCACGGACCGCATCCGGGAAGGGCGCAGCGGCTATGAGTATGTCCTGGTCTGGAAAGAAGAGGCGGGCGCGGAATACGATATCGTCATCAACGAGGTGGATATCGAAAACTTCATCCGGGCCAAGGCGGCGATCTATGCGGGGATCACGACCCTGGTTGAGCAGGTGGGGCTGACTATCACCGATATCGAGCAGGTTATCCTGGCAGGCGCCTTTGGCAGCTATATCGACCTGGATTCAGCCATGACCGTGGGGCTGCTGCCCCAGGTCGATGCCAGCCGGGTGCTTTATGTAGGGAACGGGTCGCTCATGGGCGCTTGGATGAGCGAGATGAGCAATCATATCAGGCAGGATGTGGTGGAGGTGGTGAGGAAGATGACCAGCTTCGAGCTTTCGGAAATGGCGTATTTTCAGGAGCAGTACATCGCTTCCCATTTCCTGCCCCATACGGACCTCAGCCTCTTCCCCCGTGTGGCGGAGCGGCTTGCGGAGATTCGCCGCGAGGCTTAGGCTGCCAGCTCCGCGTTGCCGTTTAAGGAAACCTCCATGGCTCGGGCCGGGCAGACGGAAACGCAGAGACCGCAGGCCGTGCATTTTTCTTCGTCGAAGAGCACCGCCATATCGGGTCGGTGGAGCGAGAGTGCGCCGGTGGGGCAGACGCCGGTGCAGGCCCCGCACTGGTAGCATTTTTCATCATCGCGGTGAATGTTGCCTGCCATGCTTTTCACCGAAACCCCCATCTCGTTCAGGTAGGCGATCCCTTTTTTGACATTGGCCTTATGGCCGAGGAATTCGAGCACCATCACCCCTTCCTGTTGGAGCAGGATGGTGGCTTTGAGGATGTTGAATTCCAAATCGTATTTTTTTACCAGGTTGCTGATGATCGGTTGGTCAATGACTTCCTTGGGGAATTTCAGGACATAGATTCTGGTATTCATGGCTGTGTCTCCAGCTGGGCGGAAAGCTGCTGCAACACAGCCTTCACCGGTAGATCGGTTGACAGGGTTATGAGTTGATCCGGGGCAAGTTCAGTCGGGGCCTCGAATCGCTCTTTCTGTTTCAGGTAGATTTCCCAGCGCCCATCCGACACAGCCTGTGGGTCAAGAGCCCTCTTGGCCATGCGCCGCTTCATTTCGTCTTCCGGACAGACACAGAGAATACAGTATAGCCGAACACCCAGACGCTGTGCAAGCATCCGCACCTGATCACGGTCGGCTTTCCGCTGGTACGAGGCGTCCAGCACTACGCCCCGCCCGTTGGTAATATCCAGTTTTGCCCGATCGAGCAGAGCCGCATAGGTTTTGGCGGTGAACTCGCTGGTATAGATTCCCTGGTTCGCGGTTTCGCGTTGGTGGGTCTGCGGTGCGAGTCCTGCCAGCTCCTTGCGCACTACATCGGAGTTGTAATAGGCAAGGTCGCGGGCTTTAGCAAAGTCCTGAGCCACGGTACTCTTGCCTGCGGCGATCAGGCCGAAAAAAATAAACAGGTCAGGACGCGGCATAGCGTTCAGCAAGAGCGAAGTATTTTTTTGCCTGGGCAAGGCAGTTCTCGGCGGTGGTTGGATCAACCTCCGGGGCATGGGCGGTAAAAAGGCCGATCTTGCCGCGTACATAGGCCCGATAGCATTTATAGAAGTTGAGCATGGGCAGCAGGGTGGTGTCGTCTGCAGCCTGACAAAAGTGTTCAATAAAATAGGCAGAAAGCTCTGGCAGGTCATGGAAATCTAGGTCCATGGCCAGAAAAGCCACATCGCTTGCCACATCACAATACCGAAACCGCTGGTTGAATTCGATGCAGTCATAGATGTGGATCTCGTCGTCCAGGCAGATGTTGGCGGAATACAAGTCGCCATGGCAATCCCGGACTCGGCCTGCGGCGAGGCGGGTGGCAAAAAGGTCTTGTTGTTCAAGAAAATTGCGGGCGTAGTCGCTGATCGTATTAAACTGTTCCCGACTCAAGGCTGCGCAGCCGATGAAGTCTTGGGTCTGCTCAAAATTCTCCAACACGTTGACGCTCACGGCCTGGGCGGTGCCGAATTTCGCGATGGTAGGTCCTGTCTCGGCCTTGGCGTAAAAAGGGACGAGGATGGCGATAATCCGGTCGAGGATTTCCTTGGTGAGCCCGCCCTGGCTTATGACCTTGGCCATCATTCGCTCTTCCGGCATCCGCGCCATTTTCACCGCGTATTCTACCGGGGGTCCCTGGCCGTCCAGAGAAAAGGTCGATTCCTGCTGGGTGATTGCCACGAGCCCGAGGTACAGGGTAGGGCACAGGCGGCGGTTGAGGAGCAGCTCTTCTTCGCAGAAATGCTTGCGTTTCTCCAGGGTAGTGAAGTTGAGAAAGCCAAAATCCACGGATTTTTTGATTTTATAGACAAAATCGCCAGCCAGCAACACATAGGAAATATGGGTTTGCACCAGGATTATTTTGGGGGCGGGATGGGGGTATGCCTCGGATTTAAGCAGAGCCTGGATAAATGGCGGCAAGGTTGAATCAGCCATGAAAGCCTCCTGTTTGGGTTCTGTCTGCTGAAATTCGGTAGGAATATCGGACAGACAGCACAATGCAGGTGCCAACCATAACAGAATCATTTCTTTCCGTAAACCACGGAGCAAGGCGTCGGCTGGATTGGTCATCCAGAGCGGAAGCGGGATATTTGAAAAAACGGCTCATATTTATTCCGGAGCATGCCGAGAAGATAAGTGAAAGCATCCTGTAATCAACCATCCGACAGGGAAGGGCAAAATGATCCAGACGAACAGAGAAATCCTCATTGTGGACGATACGGTAGTGCTCCGCAATATCATGAAGATGCAGCTACAGCGGATGGGATTTTCCCATATTTATGAAGCCCAGGATGGCAGTGAGGCGATGAAGATTCTGCATGCCCAGAGGATAGATCTTGTTATCTCCGATTGGAACATGCCGGTGATGAATGGGTTTGAACTGTTGCGGGAGATACGCGCCAGCAAGATTTTAAAAGACATCCCTTTCATCATGGTGACGGCGGAGGCCACCGAGGCAAGGATCAGCATGGCCTTGCAACTCAAGGTGGATGAGTTGATTTTAAAGCCTTTCACCTTGGAGATCCTCGAACGAAAAATTCTCCGGGTCATTCAATGAGACAAATCATGCCGCATTAGTTTTTTGGTAATCGCAAAAAAAAGCCGCGATTACAACGGGTGATAGCCTTGGCACCCACTCTTGGCTTTCGGATTCTCGCTGGCTCGCTCACCTGTGTTTATGGGCCTGTAGCCTTTTTTCTTTTTTGCGAGTCCGTCAGTTTTGGTGGGATTGGGTCCAGATTGCGCAAACACTCTAAAAGCGCATCCATCTCAAAATCGGTGTCGGCCTGCCGGTTTTTTTCCAGGGCCGTCACGGCCCGCCCGGCCATTTTCGCCCCTGCCTCGAAATAACCGTACTCCCCTTTGATATAAAAGCCTGCGGCTCGAATCATGGCCTGGAGAACCTCTTTTCCCGCGCCACGTGCCCCATGCCAGGCCTGCTCCAGAATTTCGTGTACCTCGAAAAAAAGGCCCAGATCCCAAAACACCAGCGCCCGAGCCAGGGCATCTTTTGCGTCTGCGCGGACGATTATCTCAATGGCCTTGGCGTACCCTGCCAATCGCGCCTCAATGTAGGCGACATAGGGCGCGGCCAAATCGTATTGCAGGTAGCGCTCGGCAACGGCGCGGACCGGGGCAAGATCGTTTTGGGCCAGCGCCTGTGGCAGGGCGGCGGAAAGTTGATTTCTGATATCGCGGCTCAGGCGATCCTGAAACGGCTCGAAACGAGGAAGCATCATGGAGACAACTATTTGTAGAGGTCCGGGTATAGCCTTTTTAGGCAGTCTGGGCAGATGCTGTGGGTGAAATCGGCATTGGTCTGGGCGGAGATGAATTTCTCAACGGTACTCCACGAGGCCGGGTCATGGGGATCGCCATCAGCGTGGCGGATTTTTTACAGGAAGCGCAGATGGGCAATAGGCCGTGGAGGGTGTTTTTTATCTCCAAGAGCATTCTGGTCTGAATGTGAAGACCAAGGAGAACGAAGAGGGCGCCGAACAGAAAGACGAGGCCAACGAGGATATCGCTGAAAAAGTGAAGGCGAAAGAAAAAGACCCCGGCTACCACACAGTAACCCAGGAGGAAAAAGCGCATCAGCCAGCGATGCAGGCGCAGGGAGCGCATGATCTCCGGTTTGCTGCGCTCGGGAATGAAGGGGGCGAGGACAAGCAGATCTCTGGCCTTAATAAGGCTGAAGAGCATGACAACTGCTCCGGTCAGGATCATGATGATGCTCAGGATGTGCGACATGGGGTGGGGAAAGCTCCTGTGATTCATGGGAAAAGAAGACCCTTCGTCGCATTATAGTTATTTTTTGCTTAGGAAGCCATTTTTTTTCTAAAAAGGCCTGTGTTTTCGCAGGTTGCTGGGGCAGGATCCAGGGTGAGGGTGATGAGGCTGTTCGGGTTCGCCTGGATGAGCGGGACTCCGTTCTGGGTCGTTAGGCAGAGTACGGTGTACTCTGTGTTTTTGAAACCGCAGCCCAGATATTCCAGGCGGTCGCCTACCGTGATGGGGTTGCGGGTTTCAATAACCGGCTGGGGGCCAGCGTGGCGGACGATACCCACCGGGGCGTAATCGTAACTTATCATGGCACCGTCGTAGAGCATGTCGGCGGTGGTTGGCGGTAGGTCGAAGAAGTTTTCCGTGTAACCTCGTGAACCGATTTTCAGCAGTTCCTCCCCGAAAGATTTGGGGAGGGCGGCGTCAAGGCCCTCAACCTTCCAGTAATCAAGGGCTGCCCGGTAAAGGCGGGTTATGGCCCCCACATAGTACACGCTTTTCATCCGTCCTTCGATCTTGAGGCTGTCCGCCCCGGCCCGGATCAGCTCGGGTAGCCGGTTGAGCAGGCAGAGATCCTTGGCGTTGAAGATATAGGTGCCGCGGCTGTCTTCCTCCACTGGGAAAAACTGGCCCGGCCGCTTTTCCTCTTCTAAGCGGTAGTGATAACGGCAGGGATGGGCGCAGTTGCCCTGATTGGCGTCGCGGCCGGTAAGGTAGAGGCTGAGGAGGCAACGGCCTGAGTAGGAGATGCACAGTGCGCCGTGCACGAATATTTCCAGCTCCGCCTCGGTGGCCTGCCGGATTTCTGCAATTTCGGCGAGGGAAAGCTCCCGAGCCAGGTTGAGACGTTTAACGCCTTGTTCTGCCCAGAAACGGACGCTTTCCAGGTTGGTGACATTGGCCTGGGTGCTGAGATGGATCGGCAGTTGAGGCACTACCCGCCGGGCAACGGCGAGGATGCCCGGGTCGGAGATGATCAGGCCGTCCACCCCTGCCTCGCGGAGACTGAGCAGATAATCGGGCAGCTCGGCAAGATCGGCATTGTGGGCAAAGATGTTGAGGGTGGTGTATACTTGCACTTCGTGCCCGTGGGCATAGGCCACGGCCTGGGCGATTTCCTCTTCGCTGAAATTGGTGGCATGGGCCCGGAGGCTGAATTTTTTTCCGCCAAGATAGACGGCATCGGCGCCATAGTGGATGGCGGTCTGCATTTTTTCAAAATTGCCTGCGGGGGCAAGAAGTTCCGGAAGTTTCATCGACAAGCCTTTTCGTGCTGGGGATCGGATGGCAGAAAGTTTCGAGACGACTATACAACAAAAAAATATTGTTGTCGCCATGAGCGGCGGGGTGGATTCCTCGGTGGCCGCCGCCCTGTTGCAAAGGCAGGGGGCGCTGGTGCAGGGAGTTTTCATGGCCTTGGCCCAACCCGATCTGGCGGAGCAGCTACAGCGGGTCCGGGCGGTGGCTGATTTTTTACAGATCCCTCTGACCGTGGTGGATCTGTCCGAACCCTTCCAGCAGGAAGTGGTGGACTATTTCTGCTCTAGTTATTTTTTCGGAAAAACCCCCAACCCTTGCGTGGTCTGTAACCGCACCATCAAATGCGGTCGGCTGCTGGATCAGGCCCTGGAGAACCTTGGCGCGGATCTGCTGGCCACCGGCCATTATGCCCGGATCAGCGGGGATGAGACCACGGGGTATCGGTTGCTGAAAGGGGTTGATTCCAAAAAAGATCAGTCCTATTTTCTCGGCCTCCTCACCCAGGCGCAGCTGGCGCACCTCTGTTTTCCATTGGGCGGCTTTAGGAAAGAGGAGGTCTACGACCTTGCCGCCGAGTTTGGCCTGGCTTTTGGGTATACGGCAGAGAGCCAGGACATCTGTTTTCTCAAAGATCAATCGGTGGGGGAGTTTCTCGCCGTGCATTCTCCGGGGCAAGAGCGGCCAGGTCCGATGTTGACTTTGCAGGGCAGGGAAATTGGCCGACATGCCGGCATCCATCACTTTACCATCGGCCAGCGCCGGGGCCTTGGGTTGCCGGACGCCACGCCCTGGTATGTGGCAGGACTTGATTTGGCGCGCAACGCCGTGCTGGTCGGCAAGGACGCTGATCTCTGGCAGAAGGAGATTCTGTTGCCTGCCGTGCATTGGCTGAACGGCCAGCCGCCAGTCTTGCCCCGCGTGTGCGAGGTGAAAATCCGCTCCCGGCACTCAGCTTGCCAGGCAGAGATTGCCGAGCACGATGGCGGGGTGCTGATGACCTTTGCCCAGCCCCAGCGCGCGGTGACTCCGGGCCAGTTTGCGGTTTTTTATGAGGGAGAGGTGGTTCTCGGTTGCGGTGAGATTGCCAAATAACGCGAAATTTGTGTTTTGCAGATGTGGCGGAAAAACGATACATTGATCATAATGTTGCGTTTGCGGAGCTCTTGCCTCCTGAGGTTTGCAAACATCACGGATCACCTGCAAACCGCCAAGGAGTATTATGAACGCATTCATCTCCAAGACCAAGATTGTCGCCACCATAGGGCCGGCCTCCTTTTCGGCTGCCGTACAACGCCGCCTGATGGCCGCAGGGGTTGATGGTTTTCGTTTGAATCTTTCCCACGGAGATCATGAGGAACATGCCGGGGTGATCGCCAATCTACGAAAGATCAGTGCGGAAATGGGTCGGCCGGTGGCCATCATTGTTGATCTGCCTGGGCCGAAGATGCGGCTGGGAAAAGTGCCCAAGCCGATTACCGTGCGGCGGGGCGCCAAGGTCCGCTTTCTGCCGGCAGGGATTGCCCGTCCGGGCCCAGGCATTTTTCTGCCCCATGAAATTTCTGGTCTGGCCCAAGGGCTGCGGCCAGGTTCCATCATCTTTATCGGCGACGGCATGATGCAGTTCAAGGTCAAGGCCATCCAAGGAGAGATTGTTGAAACCGAAGCCATGGTGGCTGGGGTGGTTCGCTCCAACAAAGGAGTCAATATCCCTGGCTATAATGCGCCTACCGGGGTGCTGACCGAGGAGGACAAGCGCGGCATCGTCTTTGCCATCAAACACCGAGCTGATGTGATCTGCATCTCCTTTGTCGGCGGCCCGGAAGATATGTTGGCTGCCCGCGCTCTCCTGCCGCAAACCGGGAAGTATCGCCCCTGCTTGCTGGCCAAGATCGAGCGGCGGCAGGCCGTGGCGCACCTGGACGGGATTCTGGCGGTGTCCGATGCGGTGATGGTGGCCCGGGGCGATCTCGGCATCGAGCTGCCCATCGAAGAGATTCCAGGCCTTCAGAAGGATATCATCCATCGGGCCAACATGGCGGCAAAGCCGGTGATCGTCGCTACCCAGATGCTCCTGTCCATGGTGGACCACGCCCGGCCCACCCGGGCCGAGGTCACCGATGTGGCCAATGCTATCCTCGATGGCGCCGATGCGATCATGTTTTCCGAGGAGACCGCCATTGGCCATGATCCGGTGGCGGTGGTGCGCATTGCCAAAAAAATTGCCCGGCAGACCGAACGCCGCTTGGTCAAGAGCGGTGGTGTCGCCCTGGAGGTTCGGGCTGCGATCCGTTCCGAAGACAGCATTGATGATCTGGTCAGCAGCGCCACCTGTGATGTCTTGGAGAATCGTACCGTGGACCTGGCCGTAACCCCCACCGCCACCGGGACTACAGCCAGGCGTATCGCCCGACTGCGGCCACGGCCCTGGATTGTGGCGGTTACCGATAATCCAACGGTCCGCAACATTCTGGCCCTTTCTTCCGGGGTCTTTCCCCTGGGGGTACCTTCCGTCGCCCTGTCGGACCTCGAGTTGGCCGAGTTGTTGAAAGGCGCCGGGCTGATTCGGTCTGGAACGCGGCGGTTGGTGATCACCGCGGGGACCTTGCTCGGGGTGGCAGGCACCACCAACAGCCTCAAAATCATTGATGTTTCGTAACGGCACCTAAAAACAGTATGGCACAGGCATGAATATCACGGGGCAGAGCAAGAAAAAGATTGCCGTCATCACCCTCGGCTGCAAGGTCAACCAGTTTGAATCGGCGGCCTTCCTTTCGGAACTTGCCCAGCGGGAGGTGGAGTTGGTTCCTTTTTCCCAGCCGGCGGAGGTCTATGTCATCAATACCTGCGCGGTGACGGCCAGGGCCAGCGCCCAGTCGCGCCAGCTGATTCGCCAGGCCTTGCGCGCCAACCCCGAGGCCCGGCTGATCGTGACCGGCTGCTATGCGCAGATTGCCGCGCAGGAGATTCTCGATATCGCCGACAGCCCCATTTGCATCGTGGGCAACGGCTGCAAACATCGCCTGGTGGATGTGGCCCTGGCCGATCGGCACTGTGACCTGGAAATGCACCTGGGCAATATCGGTGGGCAACAGGAGATCTGCCCCCTCACCGTCACAAGCTTCGGGGCGCGGACCAGGGCGTATCTCAAGGTGCAGGACGGTTGTAACAGCTTTTGTTCCTACTGCATCGTGCCCTATGCCCGGGGGCGCAGTCGGAGCCTTGTCCCGGACAAGGTGGTGGCCCAGGCCGAAATCTTTGCCGAACAAGGGTACAAGGAACAGGTGCTCACCGGCATCCATCTCGGCCATTATGGCCAGGATCTTATCCCCAGAACCAACCTGCGCGAGTTGCTGGCCCTGCTTGTCGCCCGAAACCTGCCGGTGCGGTACCGCTTGAGCTCGCTGGAGCCAACCGAGATTACGGACGAACTTTTGAGCCTCATGGCCGGATCGTCGGCAATCATGCCCTATCTGCATATTCCTCTACAGAGCGGGGATGACCGGATTTTGCAGAGGATGAACCGCCGCTATCCCGCCGCCACCTTTGTCACGGTGGTGGAAAACAGTGTGGCGCGCCTGCCCGATGTGGCCATCGGCGTGGATGTGCTGGTTGGTTTCCCCGGCGAGGACGAGGGTGCCTTCCGCAACACCTACAGCCTGATCGAGTCGCTTCCGGTGAGCTATCTCCATGTTTTCCCCTATTCGCGAAGGCCGGGGACCCCGGCGGCCAGCATGGCTGGTCAGATTCCCAAGGCGGATAAGGAGGAAAGAGTTGCGCTTCTAAGGGATTTGGATCATAAAAAACGGACTGCCTTTTACCGTAGGCATCTGGGCAGCCTCCGGCAGATTCTGGTGGAACGGCGCAAGAAAGGATGTCTGCTGCGGGGCTATACCGAAAATTATATCCCGGTTTCATTTGAGGGAAATAGCACCCTGACAAATCAGCTGGTCACGGTGCGCCTCGAAGAACTCACCGCCGACGGGGTGTTGGGCAGGGTTGTCCCCGGATGACCTGCCAGCCGGGAAGCAAACAAACAATATTTTGTGACGCATTGTTATGATTGGGGAAATAATTGCCATCGGCGATGAGCTCACCTCCGGGAGTGTGCTGAACACCACCAGCTACTTTGCCGCAAGCCATCTTTTTGCCGCAGGGCACGAGATTCTGGCCATGACCACCATCGGGGATGACCCGGAGGTCATTGGCCGCACCCTGCAACGGGCTTTGCAACGGGCGGATTTTATTGTTGTCACGGGGGGCTTAGGCCCGACTACCGATGATCTGACCAATGCCGCTGTTTCCTCGGCCCTTGCCCGGCCCGCCACCTTTTATCCTGAAATACTCAAGAAAATCCAGGCGCATGGCAAGAGTTTGCCCTCCGGTCAGCAGATCTCCCTTGAAAAACTGGCCTGGTTGCCGGCTGGCGCCCATGCCCTGCACACGGAAGCAAAGATGGCCGGGTATTTTCTGGTCCAAGACGGCAAGCCCATCTTTTTTCTCCCCGGCGTGCCGCAGGAGATGAAGGATCTGCTTCTGGAAACGGTGATCACCCGGCTCGCTGTCTGGGAAGGCGAGGAGGTCCGCCAGGTGCGCCAGAAGGTGTACAAGGTGGTGGGATTGGCCGAGTCGGAAATCAACCGGAAGCTTGCCCATCTGGAGGGGCGCGACCCGCGGGTTCGGATCGGCTATTATCCCGTGTTTCCCGAGGTGCATGTCAGCCTGACCGTTACCGGAGCCTCCAGCCAGGAGGCCGAGGCGGTCTTTAAAAAATACGACGGGCAGGTGGCGACCTTTCTCGGCGATTGTTGCTATGGTACCGGGGGCGACACCCTGGAGGGCGTGGTGGGAAGTCTGCTTGGAGACCGCGGCCAGACGGTGGCCGTGGCGGAATCCTGCACCGGCGGACTCATCGGCCATACCCTGACCAAGATTGCCGGGAGTTCCGCTTATTTTGTCGGAGGGGTGGTCGCTTACAGCGATGCCCTGAAGGAGCGACTGCTCGGAGTCAACCGGGAGATCCTCCTGCGGTCCGGCGCGGTCAGCGCGGAGTGTGCCCGGGCCATGGCCGAGGGGATGCGGCGGGTGACCCCGGTTGATTATGCCCTTGCCGTAACGGGCATTGCCGGACCCACCGGCGGCACGGAAGACAAACCGGTGGGCACGGTCTATTTCGGCCTGGCCGGCCCGGAGAAAACCCAGACCTTTCTCTTTCATTTTTCCGGAGACCGCGGGCAGGTGCAGGCCCTGGCCGGCCAGGCCGGGCTTGATCTGTTGCGCCGCCACCTGCTTGGTCTTGATAGCTTGGTCTTGATAATGGCTGACGGACAGTGTAAAACGAACCGACGATAATTCATCCTACTTGGGAGACTGACAACATGGCCATTGCCGAAGATAAGAACAAAACCCTTGATACCGCGATTTTCCAGATCCAGAAGCAGTTCGGCAAGGGCTCGATCATGCGCCTCGGCACCGACGAGCGGGAAGCGGTATCGGTTATCTCCACCGGCACCCTGAGCATCGACATTGCCACCGGGGTCGGCGGCGTGGCCCGCGGCCGGATTACGGAAATCTACGGACCGGAGTCTTCCGGTAAAACCACCCTGGCCCTGCATATTATCGCCGAGGCCCAGAAGGCCGGAGGCAGCGCCGCTTTCATCGATGCCGAGCATGCCCTGGACATCGGCTATGCCGAGCGCCTCGGGGTCAAGGTTGACGATCTTTTGGTCTCCCAGCCCGACTATGGCGAGCAGGCCCTGGAGATCGTCGAGATTCTTATCCGCAGCGGCGCGGTGGACGTCATTGTCGTGGACTCGGTGGCGGCCCTGGTGCCCAAGGCGGAAATCGACGGTAACGCCGGGGATTCCCATGTCGGCCTCCAGGCCCGCCTCATGTCCCAGGCCATGCGCAAGCTCACCGGGGTACTCAAACGCACCAACACCGCGATCATCTTTATCAACCAGATCCGGATGAAGATCGGGGTTATGTTCGGGAACCCGGAAACCACCACGGGCGGCAACGCCCTTAAGTTTTACAGCTCGCTCAGGCTCGATATCCGGCGCCAGGCCGCGATTAAAGACGGGCTGGAGGTGATCGGCAACCGGACCAAGGTCAAGGTGGTGAAAAACAAGATGGCCCCGCCCTTCAAGGAGGCGGAGTTCGACATCATTTATGGCGAAGGCGCTTCCAAGGTCGGGGATTTGCTCGACCTGGCCGTGGCCCAGGATATTGTCGAGAAAAGCGGGGCTTGGTATTCTTACAACGGCGAGCGCATCGGCCAGGGCAGGGAGAACTCGAAGCTCTTCTTGAAGGAGCATCCGGAGATGTGCGATGACCTTGAAAGAAAGGTGCGCCTCGGGTATGGTTTGCCCGCGATGGGGGAAAAAGGGCCGGTGGCAAAGGCTGCTGTTGTTGCCGACTGACCTGGGGTAGGAAGAAAATATCTTTTTAAGAAGCGGAATGCGCAGGCGTTCCGCTTCTGTAATTTGAAGGAATGTATCAATGACCGGAAACGACATACGCAAACGATTTTTGACCTACTTTGCCGACAAGGGCCACACGGTGGTGGAAAGCTCGGGCCTGGTGCCCCATGACGACCCGACCCTGCTGTTCGTCAATGCCGGGATGGTTCAGTTCAAGCGGGTTTTCATGGGCGAGGACAAGCGCGACTACACGCGGGCCGCGACCTGTCAGCGTTGCGTGCGGGCCGGCGGCAAGCACAACGACCTGGAAAATGTTGGCTACACCGCGCGCCACCATACCTTTTTCGAGATGCTCGGCAATTTTTCCTTTGGCGATTATTTCAAAAAAGACGCCATCCATTATGCCTGGGATTTTCTCACCAAGGAGGTTGGGCTCCCCCCGGAAAAGCTTTGGGTTTCGGTGTTTGACGACGACGACGAGGCCTTCGGCCTCTGGGAAAAAGTCAAGGAGCTGCCCCAGGGCCGCATCGTGCGGATGGGGGAAAAGGACAACTTCTGGGCCATGGGCGATACCGGCCCCTGCGGCCCGTGCTCCGAGATCCACATCGATCAGGGTGTGGCGGCGGGTTGCGGCAGGCCTGATTGCAAGCTGGGCTGCGACTGCGACCGGTTCCTGGAGATCTGGAACCTGGTGTTCATGCAGTTCAACCGGAGCGAGGACGGCACCCTGACCCCGCTGCCCAAGCCGAGCATCGATACCGGCATGGGCTTGGAGCGCATTGCCGCCGTTACCCAGGGGAAATTCACCAACTACGATTCCGATCTTTTTACCGGCATCATCGCAGCCATCGCCGATGCCGCCGGGGTGAAGTATGGTGAGGATGCCGCGGTCAACACGGCCTTGCGGGTTATCGCCGACCACAGCCGGGCCACCACCTTCTTGGTGGCCGACGGGGTGTTGCCCTCCAACGAGGGGCGGGGCTATGTGCTCCGCCGCATCATGCGTCGGGCCATCCGTTTCGGCCGCTCGCTTGGGCTGAAAAAGCCGTTTTTGGCCGGGATCATCGAGGCGGTCATCGCGGAGATGGGCGAGGCCTATCCCCATCTCCATGGGGCGCGGGAACTCTTGGCCAAGGTGGTGTACAACGAGGAGGTCCGCTTCCTGGAAACCCTGGACCACGGGTTGGCCATGCTCCACCAGGAGATGAAGCGCTTGCAGGAGGCGGGCGAAAAAGTGGTGTCCGGGGAGTTTACCTTCAAGCTCTACGACACCTACGGGTTTCCCGTGGATATCGTCAAGGATATCGCCATCGAGAAAGGGATGCTGGCCGATGAGGCCGGGTTCAATGCGGCTATGGAGGTGCAGCGCAATCAATCTAAAAAATCCTGGAAAGCCACCTCCCTTGCCGAAATGGGTCCAGGGGTTCGCGCTTTGCTTGAGGCGGGGTTGCGCAGCCGTTTTGTCGGCTATGAGACCCGGCACCACTGCGGGGCCATCAGCGGCCTGGTGAGCGGGGGCGGCGAGAGTATTGAACAGGCGGGCACCGGCGAGCAGATCTCGCTAATCTGCCCGGAAACCCCGTTTTATGCCGAGTCCGGCGGGCAGAGCGGCGACCGGGGCATGATCCTTGGGCCGCAGGGCAAGGCCAGGGTGGAAAATACCGTGGCTGTGGGGGATGGGCTCATCCTCCATCAGGCCGAGGTAATAGAAGGCTGCCTGGCCCTTGGCGAGGCCGTCGAGCTCAAGGTGGCCGAAGGCCAGCGCCAACGTACGGCCAATAATCATACCGCCACCCATCTCTTGCAGGCCGCTCTGCGCGAGGTGCTGGGCGAGCATGTCAAGCAGTCCGGCTCCCTGGTCAATCCGCAACGGCTCCGCTTCGATTTCACCCATTTTTCCCCGCTTAGCCGCGAGGAGCTTGGTCGGGTGGAAAAGATTGTCAACGAGGGAATCCGGGCCAATGCCCAGGTCTCCACTGCGGTGCTTGACCGGGAGGAGGCGATTAAGGGCGGGGCCACGGCGCTGTTCGGCGAGAAATACGAGACAAAAGTCCGGGTGGTTTCCGTAGGAGAGATCAGCAAGGAGCTGTGCGGCGGCACCCATGTAACGGCGACCGGAGAGATCGGGTTGTTCAAGATTTTGAGCGAAAGCGGCATCGCTGCCGGGGTGCGTCGGATCGAGGCGGTAACCGGCCCTGGCGCCATGGAGCGGTTCCAGCAGGTTGAGGCGCAGTTGGGTATGCTTGCCGCCAAGCTCAAGACTACCCCTGAGGAATTGGCCGGGAAGCTTGAAAAAATACTGGCCCGCCAGAAAGAGCTGGAACGGGAGGTGAGCCGGTTGACCGCGGATCTTTCCGTCAATGATCTCGACGCGTTGCTCGGCAATGCCCAGGAGATCGGGGGGGTGAAGGTGGTGATCGCCCAGATCGCCATGGATTCGCCGAAAACCATGCGGGAGGTCGGAGATAAGGTGCGGGACGGGTTGGGCAGCGGCATCGCTGTTTTAGGCGGTGTCTTTGAAGGAAAAGTGAGTCTGCTGGCCATGGTCACTAAGGACCTGAACACCCGGTTCCATGCCGGCCAGATTGTGAAAGAGGTGGCGGCCATGGTGGGCGGCAGCGGAGGCGGGCGAGCGGACATGGCCCAGGCGGGGGGGACCATGGCGGATAAATTGCCCGAGGCGCTCTCGGCCGTGCCGGGCATCATCGCCGGGCAGGGTGCTAAAGCGTCCTCGTAACATTTAATACCAACAACCTGTTGGGTTCCGTTTCCGTAGAAATACCCAGGGGAAAACAGGGAAAAAAAGCTACGGGGAAATGTATTGACAGGCCAAAAAAATTCGATTAGAACCGTTCAGTTGTTAATGAACAGGCATTCATTTCGTGCGTACATACCAAGAATTTTTCACATATAAATTGTAAAGAAAAACGGGGGCCAGTAATGATTACCATCGACCTGACCATGCTCATTCAGATTGCCAATATGCTCTTGCTTATTGTCGTCTTGAATGCAGTCTTGTACAAACCGATCCGTTCAATTATCGAAGAGCGGCAGAAGAAGATCGGCGGCCTTGATGAGGGCATTGACCAATTCAAAAAGAACGCTGTGTTGCGGCAAGATGAGTTTGGCCAGAAGATGAAGGATGCCCGGATCAGGGCCAAAAAAGAGTACGAGACTGCCCGAAATGCGGCCCTTGCCGAAAGCTCGGAAAAACTGGCTGGTATCCGCAAGGAGGTTGATGGGCAGAAAACCGGTCAGCTTGCTGAAATAGAAAAGCAGTTTGCCGTAGCCCAGTCCGAGTTGCAGGGCCAGATCTCTGGTTTTGCCAGCGAGATGGCGGGTAAGGTTTTGGGGAGGGCTCTGTAAATGAAGAATGCATCTTGGAAAAAAATCGGGGCCACCGCGTTGTCGGTGCTGGTGGTGCTGACTCTTGCCGCTACGGCATATGCCTCCGGCGACGGCGCTATTCCCAGAGAGAAGTGGATGGATCTTTTGTGGCGGACCACGAATTTCGCCGGTCTGGCTTTCATTTTGGTGTTCTTCCTGAAGAAGCCCTTTGCCGATGGCTTGAGCAGTCGGCGGGACGGCATCAAGGATCAGCTGGAGGCCCTGGAATCCAGAAAGGCTGAAGCAGAGCAGATGTACAAGGAGGCCGAGGCCAAGCTCGCCAGGCTTGATGATGAGGTGAACGCCATCATCACCGAGGCGGTCAAGCAGGGTGAGGCAGAGAAGGCAAAGATTATTACCGATGCTGAACGCAATGCCGGCGATATCAAGCGGCAGGCGGAGATGGCAGTGGCCCACGAGCTTGCCCTGGCCAAGACCAGGCTGAAAGGCGAGATTGCCGAACAGGCCGTGCTGCTGGCGGAAGAGTTGGTCAAAAAGAATATTCAGCCTGCGGATCAGAGCAGGATGGTTGAGCTGTCTCTTGATAAGGTGGGAGGTATTCAGTGAAGAACACAGTATTAGCCAAACGATACGCCAAGGCGTTGTTTGCCGTGGGCAAGGAAGGCAATGCCTTCGCGGAGTTCACCAAGACCCTCAATGCCATGTCCGAGCTCTTTGTCGGCATGCCCGAGGTTGCCGATGCCCTGACCAACCCGCTGTATCCGGTTGAGGCGCGGGAAAAGGTCATGGAGCATCTTCTTACCTCCATGCAGGTTTCCCAGGTTCTGGGCAATTTTTTCAAGCTGCTGGTGCAGAAAAAACGTGCGAATATCCTGCCCGACATTGCCGCGGTATTTCAGGCGATGGTCGATGCGGATAACAATATGTGTCAAGGGACGGTGGTTTCGGCCATGGAGCTGACCCCCGAACTCAGTGCAAAGGTTAAGGCAACATTGGAAAAAATAACCGGCAAGCAGGTCGTCCTTACGGCCCAGGTCGATCCGTCCATTATCGGTGGGATCGTGGCCAAGGTCGGTGATTTGGTGCTCGATGGAAGCATCCGATCACAGCTGGCTGGTTTAAAAGAATCCATTAAGGGGAGTATATAAGACAAATGCAGATCAAAGCCGAAGAGATCAGTCAAATCATCAAGGGGCAGATCAAGGATTACGAAAGTAAAGTTGATCTGAGTGAAACCGGCACCGTAATCTCCGTTGGTGACGGTATTGCTCGTGTGTACGGGGTTGAGAAGTGCATGGCCATGGAGCTGCTGGAGTTTCCCGGCGGCGTACTGGGCATCGCCTTGAACCTGGAAGCGGACAACGTTGGTTGTGCGCTTCTTGGCGACGTGCGGAAGATCAAGGAAGGCGACACCGTGAAACGGACCGGTCGTATTGCCGAGGTTCCCGTCGGTCCTGAGATGGAAGGCCGCGTCGTTGACGGCGTGGGCACCCCCATCGACGGCCAGGGGCCGCTCAATGCCAAGCACAGTTCCAAGATCGAGGTTCTCGCTCCCGGCGTTATCGCTAGAAAGTCTGTACATGAGCCCTGCTACACCGGCGCCAAGGCGGTTGATGCCATGACTCCGGTTGGCCGTGGCCAGCGCGAATTGGTCATTGGCGATCGTCAGATCGGCAAGACCGCTCTCTGCGTTGACGCGATCATCGCCCAGAAATACACCGATGTGCATTGTGTTTATGTGGCCATCGGCCAGAAGAAATCAACGGTGGCTCTGGTTGTTGAGGCGCTCCGTAAGCATGGCGCCATGGAATACACCACCGTGGTAGCCGCCTGCGCCTCTGATCCGGCGCCCATGCAGTATGTCGCAGCCTTTGCCGGTTGCGCTATGGGCGAGTACTTCCGTGACAATGGCCAGCATGCCCTGATCATCTATGATGATCTTTCCAAGCAGGCGGTTTCCTACCGTGAGTTGTCCCTGCTCCTTCGTCGTCCGCCAGGCCGTGAAGCCTACCCCGGCGACATTTTTTTCAACCACTCCCGGTTGCTGGAGCGTTCTTGCAAGGTAAACGATGCCTTGGGCGCCGGTTCTTTAACCGCTCTGCCCATCATCGAGACCCAGGCTGGTGACGTTTCCGCCTTTATCCCGACCAACGTTATCTCCATCACCGACGGTCAGGTATACCTTGAGCCCAACCTTTTCTTCGCCGGTGTTCGTCCCGCGATCAACGTTGGTCTCTCCGTATCCCGCGTAGGTGGTGCGGCCCAGGTTAAGGCCATGAAGCAGGTTGCCGGCACCCTTCGTCTGGATCTGGCCCAGTATCGTGAGCTCGCCGCCTTTGCCGGTTTTGGTTCCGATCTTGATGCCGCTACCCAGGCGCAGTTGACCCGTGGCGCTCGTCTGGTTGAGATCCTGAAGCAGCCCCAGTATCAGCCGCTGCCCATGGAAAAGCAGATCTGTATCCTCTTTGCCGGTACCCGCGGCTATCTTGACACTCTGCCCATTGACTCTCTGGCTGAGTATGAGCAGCAGCTGTACGCACATATCGAGAAAAACCAGCCGAGCATCTACGATGACCTGAAGGAAAAGCAAGCCATTGATGCCGCCCTGGAAGAAAAAATCCGGGCCACTTTGCAGGCTTTCGGGGAATCTTTCAAGGCTGCTAAGGGCCTTAAATAAGGGGGGTAAGGTCTCATGCCGAGCCTAAAAGATGTAAAAACAAAGATTGGTGGGGTAAAGAAAACTGCCCAGATCACCAAGGCCATGAATATGGTTGCTGCGGCCAAGCTTCGTGGGGCGCAGCAGAAGATGGAAGATTTTCGCTCCTATGCCGAGAAGTTCAACGCGGCCATGGGCAATCTTTCCTCGGCCATGGATTCGGGCGCGTTTCCCCTCATGGAGAAGCGCGAGGTCAAGACCGTGGAGATCCTGGTGGTTACCTCGGATCGCGGCCTGTGCGGAAGCTTTAACGCCCATATCATGAAGATGACCGACAAGCTCATTGCCAAACTTGAGGCTGAGGGCAAGAAGGTAACGCTCGTCTGTGTCGGCAAGAAGGGCGCCAGCTATTTTCGGAAAACCGGCAAGATTCGCCAGCGGTACACCGACCTGATGGGCACCTTCCAGATGTTCAATGCTCGGACCATCGCCCAGGATATTGCCGGAAACTTTTTGGCCGGTGACAGCGATGAAGTTCGGATTGTCTTCGGGAAATTCAAGAGCGTTGCCGTGCAGCGTCCTGCTGAGCAGATGTTTCTGCCCATCCAGCCGGATGCCGTGGCGGCAGTGGGGGCAACTTCTTCGGCTGCCGGTTCCTACATCTATGAACCGAGCACCGAGGAAATCATGGAAGTGCTGCTGCCGCTCTACATGAATGTCATGGTCTACCATGCCATGCTTGAAGTCAGCGCCAGCGAGCATGCCGCCCGGATGAGCGCCATGGATAATGCCACCAACGCTTGTAAGGATATCATCCACAGCCTGACCCTGATTTACAACAAGGCGCGGCAGGCTGGTATCACCGCGGAATTGATGGATATTGTCGGCGGTGCCGAGGCTTTGAAGTAACCAGGTGAAATCAGGCTGATTCATTCAGCTGTCATAGATTGTCAACGTACGTACTAGCTGAGGAGGCTTTGCAATGAGTGCAGCAAGAATTGGTAAAATTGTTCAGGTCATCGGACCTGTTGTAGACGTTGAGTTTGAGCCGGACAACCTGCCGGAGATCATGAATGCCCTACAGGTGAGCAACAAGGGTATCAGCGACGAGCCCGGCAACCTGATCATCGAGGTTTCCCTGCATCTTGGCGACAACGTTGTCCGTTGTGTTGCCATGGATCAGACCGACGGTCTGGTTCGCGGCCAGGAGTGCACGGATACCGGCAAGCCCATTGAGATCCCCTGCGGTGCTCCGGCTCTTGGCCGGATCATGAACGTGGTCGGTCGTCCGGTTGACGGCATGGGGCCCATTGCCTCCGATAAAATGCGCACCATCCATCGTGCTGCCCCTGCTTTTACCGATCAGTCCACTGAGGTGCACGTTCTCGAAACCGGCATCAAGGTTATCGACCTGCTGGTTCCCTTCCCCCGTGGCGGTAAGATGGGGCTGTTCGGCGGCGCCGGTTGCGGCAAGACCGTTATCATGATGGAAATGGTAAACAACATCGCCATGCATCATGGTGGTATCTCGGTATTCTGCGGGGTTGGCGAGCGGACCCGTGAAGGAAACGACCTCTACCACGAGATGAAAGATTCCGGCGTTTTGCCGAAAGCTGCCTTGGTTTACGGGCAGATGACCGAGCCGCCAGGAGCCCGTTCTCGTGTTGCCTTGACCGGCCTGTCCGCAGCGGAGTATTTCCGTGATGAGGAAGGTCAGGACGTGCTCTTCTTCGTTGACAACATCTTCCGTTTCACCCAGGCCGGCGCCGAGGTTTCCGCGCTTCTTGGCCGTATTCCTTCGGCGGTTGGTTATCAGCCCACCCTGGCCACCGATCTTGGTGCCCTCCAGGAGCGGATCACCTCCACCAACAAGGGTTCCATCACCGCGGTACAGTGCGTTTACGTACCGGCTGACGACTTGACCGATCCGGCTCCGGCCACCACCTTTGCTCATCTCGATGGAACCGTTGTTCTTTCCCGCCAGATCGCCGAGCTTGGTATCTACCCGGCTGTTGATCCCCTGGATTCCACCTCCCGTATCCTCGACCCAAATGTTTTGGGTGAAGAGCATTACTTGGTTGCCCGTGGTGTGCAGACCAGCCTCCAGAAATATAAAGACCTGCAGGATATCATCGCAATTCTTGGTATGGATGAGCTCTCTGAAGAGGACCAGACCCTGGTTACCCGCGCTCGGAAGATTCAGCGCTTCCTGTCCCAGCCCTTCACCGTTGCCGAGACCTTCACCGGTATGGCTGGCAAGTACGTTAAGGTTGCCGACACAGTGCGTGGGTTTAAAGAGATCCTGGAAGGCAAGCATGACGAGTTGCCCGAGATCGCTTTTTACATGGTCGGCAGCATTGAAGAGGCGGTTGAGAAAGCCAATAAAGAGAAGGCCGCTGCTTAAGGAATTGACTGACTTGCCGGTCCCCATGGCGGGATCGGTGAGGACTTGAGGATTACCCATGGCTGAAAAATTAAAGTTGGAAGTGGTAACTCCCAAAGGGGCTGTAGTGAGCCAGGAGGTTGACATTGTCACCGCTCCTGGTTACGGCGGTGAATTTGGTGTTCTTGCCAATCATGCGCCTTTTTTGAGTACGATCAAGACAGGCGTTCTGACCTACAAGACAGGCGCCCAGGAAGAAACCCTGATGGTGAGTGGCGGTTTTTGTGAAGTGTCCAACAACAAGCTGACCTTTCTCGTTGAATCGGCGGAGCGTGGGACAGATATTGATGTCGAGCGCGCGATGCGGGCGAAGGAACGGGCGGAGAAACGTTTGGCCGAAGCTCAGGCCCAGAAGGAAAGATTTGATCGGACCCGGGCTGAGGCTGCCTTGCAGAGGGCCTTGAGTCGGCTTAAGGTTGCCGAGAGGCGCAAGGCTTCCTGAGAAAAGAGGGGAGATAATGGAATTAAAAAGCCGCTCGGTAACGAGCGGCTTTTTTTTGTCTCGCGATCGGGGGAAGAAAACTCAGTGCTTTTCGCTGGGATTTGCTTCAACAACAAAAGAACCAGCTGCGGTTTCAAATGGGATGACAATGGTTGGCGCTTTGGAGTAATAGGATATTTCTACCCCCTTGCCAACGACCATATTTGGGGTGGCAAGGTCGAATTTGTGATCAAGTTTGGCCAGCTGGGCCTTGGCGCCGCCACAAATCATATTGGTCAGTTCGCCAACAGCGTCAACAACCTCATCGTCGATCTTCGTTTTGGGTTCTTCCATCAGCATGTTGGCGACAATTGTCAGGATGCATTTTTCCGTAAAACTTACGATCATGGAGCCGGTGATTTCTGCGGAGGTCATGCCGATGATGCCGGTAACCTCGCCGTAAGAGCTGGTACCTTCTTTCAATCGCGGTTTTTGCGGAGTTACCTTGGTCTGCGCCATTGTTTCCAGGACATTTTTGGCGGCATTCAAAAATGGATTAATAAATTCTGCTTTCATGGAATATCCCGCTCGCGTTTTCTCTGCTGATTGTTGAAAGGTATTGGTCTAGCTTGCGGGATATCCCCTAAATTGTCAAGGTCCATTTGGCTCGCTGGCAGCGAAGTTGGCCGGGATTTTTTATCCTCGGGATGCGCTTGCAAGAGAGGCGTTTTTCAAGTGGATCAATTGGCGGGAAAGATAATTTATGCATGAAATGCGCTTGAAAACAGATTAAAATACAAAATAATGATCTAACTTGTCGTTATTACGATAAATATCGGTACTTGTACCGATGGATTTCAATTTTTTGGGTAGGAGACAGTGATGGAGGCAAAAGAAAGGATGAACATTCCCCGCCAATCTTCGCGGGAATTGCCCGTTGCCGGGCGGATTACGAATTTTGACGAGGTTGTTTCCGGCTATGAGGCCGAGACTGCCCAGCTTGAGGCGGAGCGTTGCCTGCAATGCAAAAAACCAAAATGCCGGGAGGGTTGCCCCGTCCATAACGATATCCCCGGTTTTATCAAGCTGTTGCGGGAAGGCAAGATCGAGGAGGCATACTGGCTCGATCGTGAGACCAACTCGCTTCCTGCCATCTGTTCGCGGGTTTGCCCCCATGAGTTCCAGTGCGAGGGGCATTGTATCCGGGGGAAAAAGGGTGAGCCGGTGGCTATCGGCATGCTTGAGCGCTACATCGTTGACTGGATGGTGGCCAACAACAAGAATCTGCTCCAGCCCTGCGCCATGCCCAAGGGCAAGAAGGTGGCTATTGTAGGTTCCGGCCCGGCCGGGATGTCGGCAGCCTATTATCTTGCCCACGAAGGCTATCATTGCACGATATTTGAAAGCCTCCCCGTTTTTGGTGGCATGCTGGCGGTGGGTATCCCTGCCTACCGTTTGCCACGTCAGGTCATTGCCGCAGAATGCGAGGCCTTGAAAAGTTGCGGGGTAACTTTGGTGCATGGGGTGACCATCGGCAAGGATAAAACCCTACAGAATTTGCGAGATGAGGGTTTTTCCGCCGTGTTTATTGGGCCGGGCGCCCACTTAAGCCGGAAGTTGGGCGTGGACGGAGAAGATTTAGAAGGGGTGGTGCACGGGGTTGATTACCTGCGCAAGGTCAATGTGGGCGAGAAGCTGAATCTTGGCAAAAATGTGGTGGTGGTCGGCGGCGGGAACGTGGCAATTGACTGCGCCCGGACTGCCCTGCGCACCGGCTCTGATAATGTCTTCATCCTCTATCGGCGGAGCAAGGCGGAGATGCCTGCCTCCCAGGCCGAGATCCATCATCTGGAGGAAGAAGGGGTGCGCATCGAGATGCTGGCGGCTCCGGTTGCGATCCATGGTGAGAACGGCAGACTGAGCAAGATCGAGTGCATTCGGATGGAGCTTGGCGCTTGCGATGCCTCGGGCCGTTGCCGGCCCGTGCCCAAAGAAGGCTCGAACTTTATGCTCGCTGCCGATGCTATCATCCCGGCCATCAGTCAGGATGTGGACGTCACTGCCGGGTCGGGAGTCGATCTGGCCTTGAGCCGTTGGGGAACCTATGTGGTGGATGAGGTTACCATGCAGACCTCCGAGGAGTGGGTCTTTGCGGCAGGCGATGCGGTGTTGGGGCCCCAGACCGTGGCCAAGGCCGTGTATCAGGCCAAGGAGGCAGCCGAGTCCATCAAGCGGTACCTTGAGGGCAAGGATCTCAAGGAAGGGCGCCAACCCTTTTCCATCGAGTAAAAATTTATCTGGCAATATCGAGAAAAAGCCCCGCCGGTGGGAAAACGGTGGGGCTTTTTTTTTCGATAGCATGCAGGGAAAGGTGGCAGACTTTCCCTGCATGCGCACATTGTCGTGGAGAATCAATGCTTGCATTTTTAAGAATGGATATCCTGAAATAGGAAATTGTTTTTTGCAATCTATTGAGGAACGCCATGACCGCAAGCCTGATTTGCAACGTTGCCTGGAGCAAAAATAAAAAAGATGCTGATTGCCGAGGATGAACTGCTACAACGCCATTTGCGGCGTGAGTGCCTCTGCGAGGCGGGATATGAAGTAATTGAGGTGCAGAGGACGGCCAGGAGGCCTTGGAAAAACGAGCTGTTGACCCAGAGAGATGAGTACCGACCTAAAGATGCCGCGGCTGGGTGGTTTTGGGCTTATCAGCGAGATCAGGAAAATACAGCCCCACTATGTCTATATCCTGGTTCAGACGTACCGTGGTGACGAGGAGACCATGGTGAAGGCCCTTTCCATGGGCGTGATGATTTCTTGAGGAAACCGGTGCAATCGGTCGAGTTGTGCCTCCGGGTTGCGGGTGGATTCAGGGTGCTCAAGCTTGAAAAATTCGAGGCGTTCATCTTTTTTCTCACCAAGCTTGCCGCCTTACAGAGTAAGGAAACCGGAAGCCATCTGGACCGAATGTCCCATTTCACCCGGGTACTGGCTAAAGATCTTGCGACCAATGAACCAGAACTTGGGCTGACCCTTGCCGTGGCGGAAGAAATCGCCAAGATTAGTCCGCTCCCTGGTCAGGGAAAGGTCGGCATCTCGGGGGAGCTCCTGCACAGTGCAGAAAAATTGAACCATGAGGAGGTGTGCTCGTTGCAGGAGCATGCCCTGGTCGGCGGCGTCCTGATTCAGGAAATGTATGAGCAGACTGAATCGGAATATCTTTTTCTGGCCCAGGAGATAGCCCAGTTGTACTACGAACGCTGGGATGGCAAGGGGGCTGGGGTGGGGCGAGAAGATCCCTCTTTGCGCTCGGATTGTGGCCCTGGCCGACTCCTATGATGCCATGACCAGCAAGCGAAGCTATAATAGTATTGGTTTGAGTCACGAGGAGGCAAAACAGGAGATTCTCCGCAACCTTGGCAAGCAGTTCGATCCCAAGGTTGTTGCGTCCTTTCTGCGGTAGGAATCAGAGTTTGTCAGAATGAAAGAAGAGTTTTTGGATCGGGATTCGCCCCTGTATCGGAAAATGCAGGTGGGCGTCACGCTATAACAGGCGGGACTGTGTAAGCCCCTGTCGGATTCAGCTTCTGTTGGGAGCCAAGAAACATCACAAAAAGGCGCAGGGGCCTTGTCGTTCGACTAGCACTGTACGTATGGCGTGGGGTGGGGAGTAAATTGCGCAAAAGCCACCCCGCCGCATGGCAGGGTGGCTTTTTTTATCGAAACCGTTTTTTTGAAAAGATCAATGACTGCCGACAGCAAGCAGGCCGCTGGCCGCCAGAGTTAGAATCAACACCTCGGCCACGGCCATGATCGCCATGGCCTTGTCGCCCCTGGCAAACAGCCCTGGGGTAATGACCATATAGCAGAGAATGGTGATCCCGGAGAGGATGGTCACCGGCAGGAAGTTCAGGAAATCGCCATAGCCGATGAGTTTCATCCAGGACCAGCCGGTGGGCAGATGTTCCCAGTGCACAAAATTGGCGTTGATGGCCACCAGATAGTCGTGCACCGGCATACTCCAGTAGGTGGAGATCTCGCCCAGCGGCACGATCGGCGGCATGATGCCCAGCACATACAGGGCAAAGGTGATGACCATGAGGGCCAGGCCTGCATACATGCCTTTTTCAAGAATAGCTGCGTACTGCACCTGTTCCTCGGTTGCTTGGGTATTATGATGTGTCATGATAAAATCCTCCGTGAAATTGGCTAGCACAAATTAAACAGATTGATACCCATGGTGCTCAGTCCCTTTTGCACGGCCTTCAGGCCGGCAAAGAGGAGAATGACGATAACCATCCAACGGATAAAAGTCGGCTTGGCAACCTTGAGCAAACGAACCCCGACGAACGAACCCAGCATAATGCCGATGAGCGAAGGCACAACCATCATGGGAATTACGCAGCCCTTGTTCAGGTAAATCCAGGCGGCGGAGGTGTCGGTAATGGAGAGCAGGAACTTGGAGGTGGCCACGCTGATCTTGAGCGGCGCGCCCATCATCAGGTTCAAGACCGGCACGTTGGCCCAACCGGCGCCCAGACCGAACATCCCGGCCATGAAACCGATGATGATGAAGGTCAGCAGGCCGGGAATGGTGCGATGGATCTTCCAGTTGATCTCTTCCTTGGAGGTCGGCTCATAAAATACACCGGTGATCCGCAGGGCGGTGGAAAGCGCATCCGCCTGGGGAACATGGGGGACCGTTGATTTCTTGGCGGAGAGCATGATCGCCACGATGCCGAGGATGGTGCCACCCAAGGAAAGCTGGACAATGTGAGTGGGCAGGGCCAGGCCGACCATGGCGCCGACAATGGCCATGGTGGAGGCGATGAGCGCCACCGGCATGGCCAGACGCAGACTGGCAAGGTTGGCTTTCAGTAGGCCGGGGCCCGCAGCCAAGGCACCGCACAGGGCGACCAACAGACCGGCACCGCGAACAAAATCAAGGTGAAACGGGAAAAACCCGCCGATGATGGGCACGAAGAGCACCCCGCCGCCAACGCCGCCAAGCACCGCAATGATGCCCATGACAAAGGTGACAAACAGCAGAATCACCGGCCATTTCCACCAATCCGCCTCACCCATGGCCGGGACCGGGTTCATGGCCGTGGCTTCTGTTGCCAGAGCCCAGGCCGGACTCAACATGATGGTACACATGAGGGAGACGAATAGCATCCCCGCTTTTTCCTTGATGTTTCCTTGCATCGTTGTTTCCTCCTTGTCTTAAACTAAAGCCAAAAAAGTAAAAAAATATGTGAAAAATGAAACAGCACTGTGAACGTTTGCATGCAACCGAGGGGGATAATTTTCGTTGGCTGGGGTCGGACAGCCGTCCTTCCCTGCTCCCTAACTGTGGATATTTCTAAAAATTTTCGGTATGCTTACTGCTCTCAAAAAGTGCTGTCAAGAAAAAACTGTTCCTCTTTGAAACATGGCTATTGCAATGTGCATCATTCATGAAAAATGATGCGTAGGCACTTTTTTCCGCTGCATTGTGCAACATTTTCCCTGGGACAAATGATGCAATTTTCAATACCGGAAGTTTTGCAAATACTCGGCAAGGAGGTCGCCGGGTATGCGGTGCCCATTGTCGATCTCATTGCCGTACAGACCAAGGACCCGTATAAGGTGCTGGTGGCGACTATCCTCTCCGCCCGGACTAAGGACGAAACCACGGCCAAGGCTGCGGCCAGACTGTTCAAGGAAGCGCCGGACCTGGCTGCCCTGGCGGCCCTCAGCGAAGAGCGGCTGGCCAAGCTGATTTTTCCGGTGGGCTTTTATAAGAATAAGGCCGGGTTTCTCTCCCGGCTGCCCGGGGTGCTGGCCAGCGAGTTTGATAACCGGATTCCCGACGAGGTCGAAGCCCTCACCCGCCTGCCCGGCGTAGGCCGGAAAACCGCCAATCTGGTGGTGGCGGTGGCCTTTAAGAAACCGGCGATCTGTGTGGACACCCATGTCCACCGGATCATGAATATCTGGGGTTATGTGGCGACCAAGACCCCGCTGGAAACCGAGATGACTCTTCGGAAAAAGCTGCCGCCCCAGTACTGGCTGACCATCAACTCCACCCTGGTGGCCTTTGGTCAGGGAACCTGCAAGCCGGTGGCCCCCCACTGCGATCGCTGCGTTATCGCCCAGTATTGCCCGCAGATCGGGGTGAAGCCAAGAAGGGTGCCGGGGCAGGTTAAAAAAACAAAAGAGGATGCCATGCGGAGATTCGTCTCGTGGAATGTCAACGGCCTGCGGGCTGTGGAAAAAAAAGGCTTTATCGAGATCCTTGCCGAATTGAATGCCGATCTGGTGGCCATCCAGGAGATCAAAGCGTTGCCGGAGCAGTTGCCGGAATCGATCAAGAATATCCCCGGCTACACCGCCTACTGGTTTTCCGCCCAGAAAAAAGGCTATGCCGGGGTGGCAACCTACAGCAAAGAACAGCCCCTTTCGGTAATTTACGGTATCGACCACAAGGACCACGATTACGAGGGCCGGGTGCTGACCCTGGAGTTTGGGGACTTCTTCTTCATGAACGCTTATTTTCCCAATTCCCAGCACGGGCTGGTGCGCATGGATTACAAGCTTCAGTTCAACAACGACCTGCTCGCCTTTGCCAACACCCTGGCCGCCAAAAAGTCCGTGGTGATCTGCGGGGATTTCAACGTGGCGCACAAGGAGATCGACCTGACCAACCCCAAGCAGAACGAAAAGAATCCGGGCTTTGCCCCGGAGGAGCGGGCCTGGATGGACCGGTTTCTCGGGGCTGGGTTCGTGGACACCTTCCGAATATTCAACCAGGAGCCGGGCCAATACACCTGGTGGAGCTACCGCTTCAACGCCAGGGCCAGGAACATCGGGTGGCGGATTGATTATTTTTGCGTGGATAAAAAGAGTGCTGTGAGGGTGAAGGGGGCGGCGATTCTGCCGGAGGTGTTGGGTTCGGACCATTGCCCGGTGAGCTTGGATTTTGAGTGAAGGTAAGGCCGCCTGACCGGTTTTTGGTTGCTTCCCTGCCTTGATTCAGCATAGAATCTTGCAAGACTGCAAGGATGCCGGACCATTTTTTGTATATTTCCGGCTATCATGATAGTCGGCATGATAGCCAGATCCGCAGAATAACTTGTTAGGCTTTTCCCCAACCAGAAAAAGAGCGCGACTTGAACTCAGAAAAAGACAGAATGGGCTTCATTTCTAGCTTCGACATGAGCGAACAAATAGCCCACTTCAAACGCATGCCTGAGCACATCCAGTCAAGCGCCGAATGCAACGCTGTTGATGTCATTTACGAGTCTTTTGTGGTACCTGGCGATCAGGATTATCTGATGTCCCGTCTGCTAGCACAAAAGGGACTGCCACGTGGATTTTACTGGGCAGCAGCACAAGCGATAGAGAAATACTTAAAGGCTTTCCTATTAATGAATGGCGAGGGTGTCAAAAGATTTAAATTTCACCCGATAAAAAAGCTCTTTGAAGCCGCATGCAAAATCGACACTTCACTTGCCGACCTCGACATAATGCCGCACCAGAGCATTCAGGTTGAGGCTAGCGTATCACACCATTTAATAAAGTTTTCTATCCCGGACTTCATAGGCGAACTAGAGAGGCATGGCAGCGCAGACAACAGATATAACGCCTTTGGCGTTAAATACAACACAGGCCATCTCTGCGCAATGGATAGCTTGTCATTTCAGTTGCGGAGAAGGATTGGCGCGATACCAATTAATGAAAGCCTCAAAAATTTAAGCCCAGATTTAATCCTGATTTTTGAGAAGAACAACCCTTGGTTCAACGCAGAAGAGAATCAACCGCCTAGCCAAATCCCAAGCGACGAATTCCCTATTCAATATTCATCTAGCGTCACAAAATTTGAGTTCCTTATTAAAAACGAGAGCAACCCGGCTTACAAGCTGGCTGTGCAGTGGTTGAGGGCAAAAATGAAGCTTCCACAATAACAAATCATAATAATACCACTCACAAATCACAAATAATGGACAGGTCTTGACATCACGCATTTTGCCTAACCCGACATTCAACCCGAACTCCGCAAAAGCGCGGAGCCGGTTAATTCCACGTTAAAGCTACAAAAAGAGGACAAGTGGTCAGCCCGTAGGTCGGGTTTCGTTTTGCTCTACCCGACCTACCACTGCATGCATAAACAGCACCCCAAGGAGGTGTCCCCATGAAGGTACTCATCGTCTATTACTCAATGTACGGCCACATCTACAAGATGGCCCAGGCAATCGCGGAAGGGATTCGCTTGGTCGAAGGCGCCGAGGCCGAGCTGCGGCGGGTCCCGGAAACACTGCCTGATCCGGTGTTGGAGAAAATGGGCGCGATAGCGGCGCAGAAGCAGCAGGCCCAGGTGCCCATCTGCACGGTGGATGAACTGGGTGCCGCCGATGCGATCATCTTCGGCACCCCCACCCGTTTTGGCAACATGTGCGGACAGATGCGGCAGTTCCTTGATGCCACCGGAGGTCTGTGGGTAAAGGGCGCCCTGGTCGGCAAGGCAGGCAGCGTGTTCACCAGTTCCAATACCCAGCATGGCGGACAGGAATCCACAATCCTGGGCTTCCACACCACCCTGCTCCATCAAGGCATGGTGATCGTCGGCCTGCCCTACACCTTCCAGGGGCAGATGACCATGGCTGAGATCAGCGGCGGTTCTCCTTATGGCGCCTCCACCATCGCCGGGGGGGACGGAAGCCGCAGCCCAAGTGAAAACGAACTTGCAGGCGCACGTTTCCAGGGCCAACACGTTGCCAAGATTGCCAAAAAGCTGGCTGGTTCAGGCCTATGAAAAACAACACCGACATCACCCCTGCCCCGTATCATGCCGGGTTTCTCCAGTTTGACGTCAAGCTGGCTGAGCCTGAGGCGAATCTGGCCACGGTGCGAGCGGGCTTGGCCCGTCTGGCCCCCGCCGGGCCCGGCATCATCGTGTTGCCCGAGCTGTGGAGCTGCGGTTTTGCCTACGAACGGCTCCCGCACTTCGCATTGCAGACAGTGGAGGTGCTGGACGCGATGCAGCAGTTGGCCGGGCAGTACGGTATCCATCTGGCTGGTTCTCTGCCTGAGGAGGTGCTTACCGAGGTTGACAGCGCCATCTATAATACCCTGTATATCGTAGGGCCAGATGGGCTTGCCGGGTCGATCCGCAAGCAGCAGCTGTTCGCCCCCATGGCCGAGGATCGGTATTTCAGCGCCGGGGATAATCCCCAGCCGATGGAAACCGGGCTTGGGTTGGTGGCCGGGTTGGTCTGTTATGATCTGCGCTTTCCGGAGCTGGCCAAGACCCAGGCCGCGCAGGGCGCGGGGTTGCTGGTGGTGAGCGCCCAGTGGCCTGCGGCCCGGTGGGAGCAATGGCGGACTCTGGCTATGGCTAGGGCCATCGAGAATCAAATTTTTGTGGTGGCCTGCAACCGATGTGGGCTTACCGGAAAAACAGAATTTGGCGGTCATTCATTGGTCATCTCCCCGGATGGCGTGGTGTTGGCCGAGGCTGGAGCAGAACCGGACGGTGCTTGGGTCGGGATCGACCCGTCCATGCTGCAGGAGCTGCGGCAACGCTTCAACACCGTGGCACCGTCCCCGCCTCGGTTTTATGATCAGGACAAGATCTTGGAGCTTGCGGAGTTGGCCGTGCTGACTGCCCGGTATCGGGCGTTGGGGCGCAAGGTGGTATTTACCAACGGCTGTTTTGATATCCTGCATCAGGGGCATGTCACTTATCTGGAGCAGGCCCGCAGGGAAGGCGATTGTCTGGTGGTCGGGGTCAACAGCGATGCCTCGGTACGGGCTCTGGGCAAGGGGGATGATAGGCCGGTGAACAACGAGCAGAGCCGGGCCAGGATTCTGGCGGCCTTGGGCTGCGTTGATCATGTGGTGATTTTTGCTGAAGAAACGCCGCACAGGCTCATCACCACTCTGCTGCCCGAGGTGTTGGTCAAGGGCGGTGATTGGCCGGTGGAAAAGATTGTCGGCGCCCCGGAGGTCTTGGCCGCTGGCGGTCGGGTTCTTTCCATTCCTCTGGTGGAAAACTACTCCACCACCTCCCTCATCAAAAGAATCCGCACCCTCTAAGCCTTGGGGCAGAAGAGCTTCTCAATGCCTTCCGGCAGCTGCTCCGGCAGAACCCCTATCTCCCTGGCGAAGGCAGTCAGTTCTTCTTGGGTGCAGTTGAGGCAGGACTGCCGCAGCCCTGCCCGGACCTCACCCGCCTCCTGACGCAGGAAGCAGCGCAAGGCCTCGGCAATCTCCTTGCGCACATCCTCAACGGTCATTTCCTGCCGAACGCAGAATTTCCCCAGCCGCTCCCAGTTGAAAATGCAGCGTTTCAGACCCCGGTAGATGCGGGCATCCCGGTTTTCCGGGCTGAGGTCCCTCAGCAGGATTTCCCGGTAACGGGCCACCACCTGTTGGCGCAGGACATCCAGCTCTTCTTGGCTCAGGGTGAGTTGCGGCCCTGCCGGGTCTTCGCAGAGATAATACAGGGAGCCGTGAAAGGCGATTTCGGGAATCTCGCCGGAATGGCGGACAATGAGAATCTCTTCCGCCAGCAAACTTTCTGTTTCGCTCATGGCCGCATCCCTTAAATCAATGGCAGAAAAAAAATTACACGTCGTGGGGTATTTTTATTTTTCGCAAGATATAGTTGTCTGTGCCGACCGTCATACCATATGTGGTTGTCACAGAGCCAAGCGGGCTCCGGCAGGCACAATCTGGATAGCCTCAGCGCCCATATCCTCTCAATCTGCAACGCATTTTTTGTTAAAGACAATGTGTCAGCCAACCGATGATTAGGGCAAACCGGGAACTCTTTTCCGCTAAGGGCGTTTGATGGTGCGGAGGCGGCTTTCCCGCGGCACATAATAAAGGAGAACGGCGACATATGCAATTCCCAAGGAAACGATGCTCTGGTTGGCCGACCCTTTTTGCGCTCTCGAAAATAGCGGTGCTGCTCCTGCTTGCTTTTCCGGTCCAGGCCGCAGCCTTTTGGCCCTTCAGCCAAGAGCGAGCCCCGGTAGTCATTGTGAGTGACGCCGCCGCCTTGCGCACAGAGATACAGGGCTTGTCCAATGAGCTGTTCCGCAACCTGGCGGATGCTGACCCGGCCAATGGTGATCTGGGCAAGGGCGTCATGGTTTGTACCTTTGTCGAGCTGAAGAAGCTGTCCCGCACATCCTCTCTGGGACGGTATGTGGCGGAGCAGCTGATGAACGAGATGCAGCAGCGTCATTACGAGGTGGTGGAGATCCGGAAAAGCCAGGCGGTTATGCTCCAGGAAAAGCGCGGCGAGTTCGGTCTTTCCCGTAACCCTGCCGAAGTCAGCCAGACCGTGGCCGCCGGGGCCATGCTCATTGGCACCTATACCCCCAGCAAGGACAGCATTGTCATCAACGCCAGGATTATCGATAACCGGAACGCCAAACTGCTTTCGTCGGCAACGGCCATCATCCCGAGAAATAAACTGGCGGAGCAGCTGCTGGCCGATACCGCCTCGGTCCGGGAAGAAAAACCGGAGCCGCTCTATCTGAAAAAATTGGAATTATGATGGACGCGCAAAAAAAGGTAAAAATTCAGCCGCGGATGTGCTTTGACGCCATAAGCACGGGTCATACACAGAATTAACGCGTTATTGCCGCAGTGAAGAGGCGAAGCAATATCCGTTGAAATTGCGGCTTTTTGCGATTGCAACAATGTGATACGATATTCGCTGGGATGCACAGAAACAGAGCTTTTCATGGAAAGAAGAGAGCGCAACGGTTCAGGGAGGACAGGATGAAAAAGGGAAGGAGAGAAGCGATACTCTGTTGTCTGGGGCTGGTTTTATTTGCTTGCCCGGCATGTGCAGTTTTCAAGAAGGATCCCCCCCCTCCGCCTCCGGCGGAAGTGCGTCGGGTACCGACCAAATACAACGTCTATCAGTACATGCCGGACACCTCGAAAACTCTGGGCACGGAAATTCTTCTATCGGAAATGTCCAAGGAAGTGGCCGGGAAGGTATTTTATGAGATGCAGGGGGAGGGTGAAAAGAATTTCACCGCCAAAATTGCGGTGGTCAATGCCGTGCCCCTTTCTGATCTCAAGCGGGATACCGAGTTTGGTCGGGTCATGGGCGAATATCTGCTTACCGATCTGGCGGACCGCGGCCTCAAGGTGACGGAGCTTCGCCTGGGCAAGGACATCACCATCCTGCCCCAGACCGGCGAATTCATCCTCTCCCAGAATATCGGCGAACTGGCGAATAAAACTCCGGAACTCGAGTATGTCGTGGTGACTACTTTTGCCAATACCCGCAAGACTCTGATCGTCCAAGGGCGGTTGGTGCGGCTTGCTGATGGGGCAGTCAAGACCTCCTGGCGTTATTCGATGCCGCTCAACCGGGAACTGCTTGGCCTATTTCAGCCTGCGGAAGCGCCCTATAAAATTGCCGTGAAGGGCATTGGCCGGTAAAAGGAGCCGCGCGCATGAAGATATTTGGAGCTGTGAAAAGAATCGGTTTTCCGACGCAGGCCGTGGTAGTTGTTCTGCTCAGTATTTTGTGTGCAACCGTTGCTTGGGGCATGGAAAAAGAGGATGAGGGCCGGGGCTCGGCCACCGAAGGTATGGTCAGTCAGAAAAACTATTCCTCGCTTACCAGCCTGGTGGCCATGGTTGGTAGTGACGCCATGGAGCATCTGCACGGTTTTTTTGCGGCCGAGCCGGTGACGATCGAGCCTTTTATTGTGCTCAGTGAATTTTCCACCAGACAGAGGATTTCCTTGCTTGGCGCGACTCTGGCCGAGCAAATGGCCGCAGTGATTAGCAATGAGTCGCTGGCCATGTGGCGGCCCGCGGCGGCAGGCGAAAATGAGCAGCGGGTTTCCGGTGTTCTCCAGGAAGTGGATGGGCATTTGCGCATTCATGTTCTCGCGGCCAATACCCGGGGCGAACGACGCTCGTATGTGGTGAATGTCGAGATGTCGGAACCCATTTATCGGGCGCTCCATAGCTATGTCTATATGCAGTAAGCAATTGTGTGAGCCGCTGATACGGGTGACGTTATGGCAGAAGAAAAATCAGGCCTTGAAATAGACGACTGGCTGGACGACCTGGATGACGACAAGTCCGCCCCGGCGGAAGAAGCGCCGGGTGAATTGGATCAGTCTGATATCGACGCCCTGTTGGGCGGAGGAGCGACGGCCAGTGGACCGCCTCCGCCTCCGAACGATGACGGTGAGCTGGATCAGTCCGATATTGACGCCCTCCTGGGAGGTGGCGGTGCGGCTACGCCTGTTTCCGCCACTGGCGGAGGAGGCGAAGGTTTTGCCGAATTGGACCAGTCTGATATTGATTCCCTGCTAGGCGGCGGGGAAGAGCCTGCGGTTACGGCGGCGTCTGGTGATGATTTTGAATTGGACCAGTCTGATATAGATGGTCTTTTTGCCAGCGTAGGAGAGGAAAATAGGCCAAGCGAACCAGCCATGGCCGAGGCCTTGGATGCTCCCAGCAAGGATGATTTGGACCATCTTTTTTCCGAAATCGGCGGCGAGGAGTCAGATCGACCGAAAACGGTAGGTTTTGCCGAGGTTGCCCAGGATGGGGGCGGAAAAGCAGGGGCTGCCGCCCCCGGAGAAGATAGTTTTGGCTTGCCGGATGATGGCGGGTTTGATGACGATGAGTTTGATTTTGGCGACCTGCCAGATATTCCCGATGAAACAAATACCGTTGGTACAATGCCGCAGGGAGGCATGGGCGCAGAAGATATTTTTGCCACGGCCTCTTCTGCTGCTGTGCCGGATTTTCTTGCGGAGGCTACGATGGATAACAGCCGTGACAGGCCCTCTGCTTCGGGCACCGATGATCCCCCCTTTGTCCCACCGTCGAAAGCCGGGAAGAAAAAAAGCATGGCTATTGTTGCGCTCTGTCTTGTGGTGCTGATGGGCGGAGGCGGATACTGGTACATGCTGAAAAACAAGAAAGGCGAGATGCCGGTTCCCGTGCCGCCGCCCGCCCAGGAAAAGCCCGTCGTTTCGGCGGCGGTGCCGCCGCCGGTTGTCGTGGGCGGACCTGTTGTCCCCCCCAATGTGGCGCCGGTGGCCAACGAGTCGCGTTGGCGTATGACCAAACCCAATGAATCGCTGCCCATCGAGCTTTCCGGCACCGATGAAAACAACGACCCACTGAAATTTGAAATTGCAACCCCTCCCAAGTTCGGCAGGCTCTCCGGCGAGCCGCCCAAGATCACCTATTTGCCCAACAAGGATTTTCCCGGGGAAGACAGCTTTGAATTCCGCGTTTCCGACGGGCAGTTGGCCAGTGCTCCGGCCAAGGTCGGGGTAATGGGGCCGGAGGAAGTCAAGCCGGCCGTGGCGGAAGCAGCGAAAGAATGCCCGCCGGAAGAGCGACCGGTGGTAACGGCAAAAAATATGCACTTGAAAACCCTGAGCACCGCGCCGCTCAATCTTAACTGGAAAAAGATCTGGGCTGCCGCCAACACGGAGCCCTTTGATGCCAAGGTGTCGGTGGAAATTCTCGGTGGGCCGCCCCTGCGTGGCGCTTTGCACCGTCTCGACCGCAGTCGGCATCTCTATGAGCCGGACAGGTATTTTGGCGGCAAGGAGGAGGTCCGATACCGGTTCAAGGCGGCCGGGGTTTACTCCAAGGCAGCGAAGCTTATTATCACGGTCAAACCCAACGACAAACCTCCCGTGGTGGTTCTGAGACCGGTGGCTGATTCGTACAAGGTGGGGGAAAACGTGGTGATTGACGCAGGGCTTACCAGAGATGATTCTCCTGGCGGCGTGACGTATACCTGGGAGCAACTGGCTGGTACGCCGGTGTACATGGAAAAGTCCCACGGACAAGCTTCGGTGGTTTCCTTTGTTGTCCCCTCGTCCTTTCAAAAAGAGAACAAACCAAGGATCGTCATTCGGGTAACCGCCACGGACCCTGGTGGTCAGCGGGCAAGCAAAGAGATTGCTATCACCCCTGTTTCCAAGCGGCAAACAGCCCTGTGGGGAATTTCCGAATAGTCGTTTCCCGGAGTCAGGATATAAAAAAAGCCCGCTTGCATAAAGCGGGCTTTTTTTGTGGCAAGAGTTTGTCAATACCCAGGCCAATGGTGTATACATTTTTATCGGGGCAATATTCCGTTGCCCCGCGTTTCGACCTGGGAGGGGGACTGTGGACTGTCCAAAATGCGGTCATGTGCAAACTGGCGAACAGGAATGCGAACGGTGTGGGGTAATTTTCGCCCGGCTCCAGAAAAAAGAAGAGAACAAGCCCCTGCCGAGTGAAGCCGAAATGGAGCCCGTTATTTTGGTTGTCCCGCGGCAGGCTGCTTCGGGGTTGGTTGGTTGGCTGGGGGCCATGGTAGTGGGACTGTTGGTGGGTTGGTATGTCTTCGCCCCGCAACAGAAACCAGCGCCGGATGTCGGGCCGCCTGTGACTGTTTCTTCCCCGGAGCGGGAGCAGGAGGGGAGTAGTTCTCCGCAGTCGATGTCGCAGCAAGGGGAGCCGAATCAACCACAAGGTGCTGAGGGCCTTGCCGGAAAATTGGCCGCCGCCTTTCCGGCGGAAAATCCTCTGGAGCAGGCCCGGAATGCCACAGTCTATATTAAGACCCCTTGGGGGAGCGGCTCCGGCTTTTTTGTCACTGCCAATGGCTACATCGTCACCAACCGGCATGTGGTGGAAGTTGACGCCGCCAAGCGGAAATCCATGAAGGACGAGGTGGACAAGATGGCCGCCGAGTTGGAGCGGGACCGGCGGAACAGGGAGGTGCTGCAAAATCAGCTTGCCTCCATCCGGGACGCTGGGGTGCGGCGGCAGGTGGAAGAGAACCTCCAGCGGGGACAGGAGGCGCGCGAGAGATATAGTGCCCTGCACCAGGAAAAAATCGCCCAGCTCGAGCGGATCGAGCGATCCTCGTGGAGTGAGGACATTAAGGTGATCCTTATCGATGGCAGCGAATTGCCCGTACAATCCCTGAAGATGAGCGACCGCACCGATCTGGCCCTGCTCTCGGTGGATTGTTACAACGCGCCCTTTATCCGGTCGGTGACGGACAACCGTCATCTCGGCCAAGGCCAGAAGGTTTTCTCCATCGGCAGTCCCATGGGCTTGCGGCATACCGTCACCGGCGGGATCATCTCCGGCTATCGCGAGCACAAGGGCCGCAAATTCATCCAGACCGATGCTCCGATCAATCCAGGAAACAGCGGCGGGCCCTTGATCGACGAGCAGGGTGGCCTCATCGGCATCAACACCATGGTTCTTCGCGACGCCCAGGGAATCGGCTTTGCCGTGCCCTTTCAGGAGGTCAAGACGGAATTCGGCCAGTACCTGGGGGGCATGTGAGACAGCAGGCTGACGGACGCACCCGGTTTCTCTTGGGCGACAAAGCCGTACGTGGGGTGCTGGTGCGGGGCACCGCCCTGGTCAACGAGATGCGCGCCAAGCATGGGCTTGGTCTGCTGGAGACCCTGGTGCTGGGGCATGCCTGCCTGGCCGCGACCCTGCTGGCCACCAGCCTTAAGGGTGACAAGGACCGGCTGGCTTTGCGGGTTGAGTGTTCCGGCCCGATCAAGGGGCTGGTGGCGGAGGCCAACGCCGTGGGCGAGGTGCGCGGCTATCTGCGGCAGAACCCGATCCCCCTGGAAAAGCCCTTGGAGTCTTTTGATTTGGCCCCGTTTTTCGGGGCGGGATTTCTTTCGGTGAGCACGCATCTGGAAGGTGCCAGCCAGCCGTTTACCGGCACCATCATGCTGGAGCACGGCAATCTGGCTCTGGACCTCAGCCAGTATTTCCAGACCTCGGAGCAGACCCCCACCGCCATTGTGCTGAGTATCCAGTTCGACAGCGAGGGGCTGCCGGTGGGGGCTGGCGGTCTGTTGCTCCAGGCCATGCCCGGAGTTGAGCCTGTTCTGATGGGGGAATTGGAGGAATGTCTTGCGGGGCTGCCGTCCCTGGGCCGCTATTTTGCCGAAGGCGGCGGAACGGAGGGCTTGCTCGCGGAACAATTTGGCGCGTTTCAGCCGGAAATTTTCACCACCACGCCGGTTCTTTTTGCTTGCCCCTGTTCCAGGGAAGATATCGGCGCTCGCCTTCTCACCCTCCCGGAAAAAGATCTCAATGAGTTGCGAAGCGGACCTTTTCCCCTGGAGACCTGCTGCCATTATTGCAACACCACCTACCTTTTTGATCGGCAGGACATGGAAGGGCTTTGGTTGGAACGGACAAAGAAATGAAACCAGTTGTGCAAGAAGAAAAAACGGGGTGTAGCATAGCAAGTTCGGCTGTTATTGCTGGGATTTCAAGCAAATCAACTGAACTTATTAAGGCGTTCGATGTTGCCGAATAGTTATCAGCAGGCTCCCTTGAGTTCGGCGATGACCTTTTTGTAGTCATCCTTGCCAAACACGGCGGAACCGGCCACGAAGATGTTGGCCCCGGCCGCGGCAATGGGGCCGATGGTCTTCGGGCTCACTCCGCCGTCCACCTCGATACCCACCCGCAAGCCCCGATCGTCGATCATCTTTTTAAGTTGCCTGATTTTGGCCAGCGAGCTTTCGATGAACGACTGCCCGCCAAAGCCGGGATTCACGGTCATCAGCATGACCAGATCCAGATCGCGCAGAATCTCCGTCAGGCTGGTGAGTGGGGTGGCCGGGTTGAGCACTGCCCCTGCCTTCTTGCCCAGCTCCTTGATGCGATGGATGGTCCGGTGCAGGTGGTAGCCGGTTTCCACATGCACCGTGATCCAGTCCGCCCCGGCATTGGCAAAATCCTCCAGGTAGGCATCGGCGTTTTCGATCATCAGATGAACATCGAGCGGCAGGTCGGTGATCTTGCGCACCGCCTTCACCACCAGGGGGCCGATGGTGATGTTGGGCACGAAATGGCCGTCCATCACGTCGATATGGATCACATCCGCGCCACCCTTGGCCACGGCGGTTATTTCTTCTCCCAACCGGGCGAAATCCGCGGAGAGGATGGAGGGGGCGATCATGGTTGTGAGCATCTTATTCACCGATTTTTTTTGAAGGAATGGCGGGTGCGGCCTCCTGGGCTTCTGCCTGGAGGGGGGCGGCCCCCCCCGTGACCTGCACATAGTTGGAGGGACGGATGTATTTGCGGGCCATGGCCAAGACGGTTGCGGCATCGACCTGTTCGATGGCGTGGACATACCGGTTGCCGAAATCCTGACCCAGGCCGTAGGTTTCGTTCAAGGCCATTTCCAGGGCCTGATTGCCGCGGGTTTGCAGCCCCAGCTCGTAGTTGCTGATCAGGACATTCTTGGCCTTGGTCAGCTCTTCCTCGGTGAGCACCTCTTCCATCACCCGGTAGAGCTGCTGCCAGACCGCCTTGATGGCCTCGTCTTTCTTGTCCGGGCTGGTGCCGATGTA
>JBAZCG010000018.1:0-44856 GCA_041671085.1 Desulfurivibrionaceae bacterium
CAGCGCCGCATTATTTTACCCTCACCGAGACGGCGGTGGATGGCTATAACACCCTGGCGAAAATGAATCCTCCCCTGCGGACCGAGGCGGATGTCGCCGCAGTTCGGGGGGCTTTGCAGGACGGAACTCTCGATGCCATTGCCACGGATCATGCGCCACATGGCGAGCTTGATAAGGATATGGAGTTTGATCTGGCGGCCAACGGCATAATCGGCCTGGAAACCGCGGTGCCGTTAACTTTGCAGCTTGTTCGGGAAAACAATTTTGATGCTCGGCGGATGGTGGAGCTGCTTTCGGTGAATCCGGCAAGGATTCTCGGAGTGCCCGGTGGGACGCTTTCTGTGGGCGCACCGGCGGATATAACTGTTATTGATCCGGAGAAGAAGTTTGTTTTTACCGAGGAGAGCATTCAGTCCAAGAGCAAGAATTCCCCGTTTCTTGGTTGGGAATTGCAGGGAAAGGCCGTGTTGACTATCCTGGAAGGCAGGATAACCTGGCGGCAGGAAGGTGATTTCAGCTCTTAATGTCTAGCAGACTTCCAAGCATTTCATCCTGAACCTGTATGGTTTTCAGGTTGGCCTGAAAAAAGCGGCGGCTTAACATCATGCTGGGTAACTCTTCGCTCAGCTCCACGTTTGATTTCTCAACCAGAGTCTCTCCTGCGGATGTTTGTTCATACACCATCGGTCCAGGCGTCTGAATCTGTTGTACCACCGCCTGTATGCCCTGTGTTTCCTGTTCGTGCAGGGTAACCCGTGTTTTTTTGTAGCCATCCGTATTGACGTTGGCCACATTGTTGGCGGTCGATTCAATCTTTTTCTGGATGGCGGTCAGGCCGGAAAGTGCCGAATGGATACCAGAAATCATGGGGGGGTGCCTCCTCATCTCTGTGCGTAAAGTATACCCTATCATATTTCCTTATCGGCCTTTTTGGCAAGCATCTTTATTTTTGTTGGTGGGGACAGGACTGTTGCACAGGATATATCTGATAGTAATTTTCTAGTGCGCGCTGGCTGTTTTCGCTGGTGATGCACGATGAGGGGATGTTATGCCTTTTTACACCGTCCAGGATGCGGCTCGGTTTTTTCTCAATCCGCTCTTTCCTGTCTTTTTTATCGGCATGGTTTTGCTGCTCAAGAAGGAGCGGACACGTTTTGGTCTGCTTCTTCTTCTGGTCTACCTCTATGGCGTCAGTATTCCCTTTACTGCACAGATTGTCATGGCCAGATGGTGGATGGCGGACACGGTGGACCGGCAGAGCAGGTATGATGCCGCCGTGGTGCTGGGGGGGATGGTTGATTATAAATGGTATGTGAGACATGCGGCGGAGAATGAAGAAGAGATATTCAAATATGTATCCGATTACCAGCAGCTGGGGCAAAGTTCTGCGCGGATTCTCATGGGAGCTGCAGCGATAAAAAGCGGCTTGGCCGACACCTTGCTTCTCAGCGATGTGAGTATCAAAGGCGTGAACGAGACCAGAATCCTCCTTAATCTTCTGGAAAGACAGGGCATTGATCCCGGAAAGATCGCGGTCCACGGCAAGGTCCGCAATACCCTGGCTGAGGCTAAAAGCGTCAAAGCATACTGCGAGAGCAAGGGGATCAAGCGGATTTTGCTTATTACCTCGGCCAATCATATGCGGAGGGCGGCAGCGCTTTTCCGCAAACAGGGCCTGAACCCGGACCTCTTGTCTGTTTCGAGGGACAATGCACCTATAACCAGGGAGAGTTTTGTCCCTTCCGGCGATGGTCTGGAGGATACCTACGGGATGCTCTATGAGATTGTCGGCTACACCGCCTATTGGATCCAGGGCAAGCTGTAACTTCCCCCTTATTCTGCCTCGCCGATCTTTTTTTTATACCCGCATTCCTTGTTCGGGCAATGCAGCTGTAGGCCACTTTTTTTCGTCTCCCGCTCAAGAAGATAAGCAGACCCGCACTGCGGACACGGCTCATTGACCGGCCGGTCCCACAGGGCGAAGGTGCATTTTGGATAGCGGTTGCAGCTGTAAAAGACTTTGCCGCGCTTGGATATCTTCTGGATGAGTTCTCCGGTGCACCCCTCTTCCGGACACGGAACCCCGGTGGTGGTGGCGCGGATGTTTTTACAGGCCGGATAGCCCGAACAGGCCAAAAACTTGCCATAGCGCCCATTTTTAAAGACCATGGGCTTGCCGCATTTTTCACAGAGCTCGCCTGATTCGGCTGGCTGCTCCCTCTCAACGGGCACGATCTTGCCCTCGTCGTTTCTGGTGAAATCCTGGGTGTGTTTGCACTCCGGATAGTTCTCGCAGGCCAAGAAATCGCCGTTTTTCCCCCATTTGATCACCATTGTTCCTGCACAAAGCGGGCAGGGGAGTCCGGTGGGGATGGCCATTTTCTTGACCGATTTCATCTCCTCCTTGGCGGCGTCGAGGGTTTTGCTGAACGGACCGTAAAAATCCCGCAGAACCTTCAGCCACTGGGTGTTGCCAGCCTCGACCTCGTCAAGCTTTTCCTCCATGGAGGCGGTGAATTCTATGTCTAAAATATCCGGGAAATGGGCGACAAGCAGTTCGTTGACCAGCTTGCCCAGGTCGGTGGGCATGAATTTGCGTTGGGCCAGAAGGGCGTATTCCTTCTCCTGGATGGTGGAAAGGATGGCGGCATAGGTGGAGGGGCGGCCCACCCCGTTTTCTTCCAGGGCCTTTACCAGGGTCGCCTCCGTGTACCGGGGAGGCGGCTGGGTGAAATGCTGTTTTGGCTCAATGGCCAGGAGGGAGACGGTGTCGCCTTTTTTTAGATCCGGCAAGGTGGCATTTTCACCTTCCGCGCCATCCGGGGAGGCACTTTCATCCACCGCCTCTTCGTACAGGGCCATGAAACCCTGAAAACGCATGATGGAGCCCACGGTCTTGAAGACAAAGTCGTTGGCCGCCACCAGGGTGATCGTGGTCTGATCATACTCTGCCGGGGCCATCTGGCAGGCGAGAAAGCGTTTCCAGATCAGGGAGTACAGGGAGAGCATGTCTTTTTCCAGAAAGGGCGCGAGCCTTTCCGGGGTGTTGCGCACATCGGTGGGGCGGATGGCTTCGTGGGCGTCCTGGGCGGATTTGCTGGTTTTGAAGATGTTTGGTTTGGCAGGGAGGAACTGTTCCCCAAAGGCCTCGGTGATATACCCCCGAGCCTCTTCCACGGCCTCGTTGCTGATCCGGGTGGAGTCGGCCCGCATGTAGGTGATCAGACCGGTGGGGCCATCGGCGCCCAATTCGATGCCCTCATAAAGCTTTTGGGCTAGGGTCATGGTTTTTTTCGCGGAAAAGCGGAGCTTGCGGTTGGCGTCCATCTGCATGGTGCTGGTGATGAAGGGTGGGCTGGGATTGCGCTTCTTCTTTTTCTTTTCCAGGCTTTCCACCAGAAAGGAAGCATCCCGCACCGCAGTGACAATGGCCTGGGCCTCGGCATCGGTGCCGATCTTGTTTTTCTTGAGGTCGATCTTTTTGCCGTATGCCTGGTCGAGCTGGGCGACAAAGGGCGGGGGAGTTTTTCCTTCCAGGGTGGTGTGGATGGACCAGTACTCTTCCGAAACAAAGGCCTCGATGGCCTGCTCACGTTCACAGACCATGCGAACCGCGACGGACTGCACCCTCCCCGCGCTCAAGCCGCGGCGGACCTTGTCCCAGAGCAGCGGAGAGATCTGGTAGCCCACGAGGCGGTCCAGGATGCGGCGGGTCTGCTGGGCCTCGAAGCGCTGTTGGTTGACCTCGCTTGCTTGCTCGATGGCCGCGAGGATGGCCTTTTTGGTGAGCTCATGAAAGAGAACCCGTTGGATCGGCTTGTGCGTGGATTGTAAAAATTCGGCGATATGGTGGGCAATGGCCTCCCCCTCGCGGTCCGGATCAGGAGCCAGGTATATCTTGTCCGCTTTCTCCGCTGCGCTTTTCAGGTCGCTGATGATTTTGCCCTTGCCCCGGATGGTGACATATTGGGGGGAAAAATCATTGGCAATATCAACGCCCAGGGTTTTAACCGGCAGATCGATGATATGGCCAACCGAAGCCTTAACGGTAAAGTTTTTGCCGAGATATTTCTGCAAGGTCCGGGCTTTGGCCGGAGACTCAACAATGATGAGTGATTGTGACATGGTGTCCTGTACGTTTTTGTTAAGCTGGCGCAGCTACGACTCTTTACTCTAGGGGCCTTATACACTGGACGAATGTGGTTCTGCAAGCCTTTGGTACTGATTGCCCGGTAAAGCGGCCACCAGGCCGCGGAGTTCCAGGTGGAGCAGTATCTCGCTTATCCTGTGGGCTGGCAGTTGCGCCGCCAGGATAATCTCTTCGATGTTTCGGGGGTAGACCTCAAGTAGAGAGAAGACCGCCCCCTCTTCCGGAGGCAGTGGAGGCGCCTGCTGCCTTATTGCTGAAGGGGAGGCAGGGGTGGTCAGGGCCGCCGCCAGTTCCTCCAGGATATCGGCGGCGCTGTGCACAAGCTTTGCTCCTTCCTGAATCAGGTGGTGGCAGCCTTCGCTCTTAGGGGAATCGATCCTGCCGGGGATGGCAAAAACATCCCGGCCCTGCTCCAGAGCCTGGTGCGCGGTGATCATGGTGCCGGAACGGTGGGCGGCTTCGACAACCACGACCCCCAAAGACAAACCGCTAATAATCCGGTTTCTGGCGGGGAAGCGAAAACCTTCCGGCATGGTGCCCAGAGGGTTTTCGCTGATTATCGCCCCATGGCCGGCTATCTGCGCATGAAGCTTCTGGTTTTGGCTGGGATAGATAATATCCAGGCCGCAGCCCATGACCGCGATGGTATTGCCCCCTGCCGCCAACGCCCCACGATGGGCGGCGGTGTCTATCCCCAGGGCAAGACCGCTGGTTATGACAAGATCATGCCGGGCCAGCTCCATGGCCAACCGCTCCGCCACCTGCAACCCATACGAGGAGGCGGCTCGTGCCCCGACCATGGCGATGCCCGGGGCGCTGAGGAGTTGCGGGGAGCCCAAAACATAGAGAATCGGCGGCGGATCGCTTAGTTCCTTGAGCAGGGGAGGGAAAAGCGGATCATCCCAGCAGAGCAGGGTTATCCCAATTTTTTCTGACAGGCGAAGCTCCCTCTCTGCCGCTGCCTCGGCAATCTGCCGCTGATCGCACAGGGAGGTGAGGCTGTCTTTGCGCAAAAAAGGACATTCCTCAAGGGTCTTGCGGTTCGCCGCGAGAATTTGGCGGGCGGAGCCGAATCGCTCGACAAGTTTTTTGAGGGTAGCGGGGCCAAGCCCCGGGGTAAAGGCAAGGGAAAGCCACTGGTTTTTGATATCCATATCAACAAGACCGGGAAGGATGGGGTGAAATGTCTGGAGCACTGGCGGGCTTTCTGCCGGGGCTGGAGATCTTCTGGGTGGTAGGCACAGAGTGTGGGGCAGTCTACTTTTTCGAGCAAAATCATTGTCAGGCACAGGCGCCGAAGAACAAAACCTCCCAGAATGGAGGCCCTGTTCTTCGGCTTACAAGCCGCCTAATCGTTATAAAAAGCGAAAAGCAGATTGCGCCGGGTGGGGTGCTTGAGTTTTTTCAGCGCCTTGGCTTCTATCTGACGGATTCGCTCTCTGGTAACGGCAAAATTATCACCAACCTCTTCCAGAGTCAGGTCGACTGAGGTGTCGATGCCGAAGCGCATGCGTAAAACCAACTCCTCCCGGGGGGAGAGTGTGCGCAGGACATTGCGTAGATTTTCCCGCAAGCTTTCCATGGCGGTTGCCTCGTCCGGTGATAGGGAGTTGACATCTTCTATGAAATCGGAAAGATAGCTGTCTTCGCTGCTGCCGATGGGGGTGTCCAGGGACAAAGGCTCCTTGGCGATTTTTAGGATATTTTTGACCTTGTTCAGGTCGACATCGAGCCGTTCGGCCATTTCTTCTGGGGTGGGTTCACGGCCTGTTTCCCGCAAGAAATCCTTGGCGCCCTTGAGCAGACGGTTGATGGTGTCGATCATGTGCACCGGGATACGGATGGTACGGCCCTGGTCGGCAATGGCCCGGGTGATGGCCTGCCTGATCCACCAGGTGGCATAGGTGCTGAATTTGTAGCCCCTCCGGTATTCAAATTTTTCCACAGCCTTCATCAAACCGATATTGCCTTCCTGGATAAGGTCGAGCAGCTGCAGCCCCCGATTAGCGTACTTTTTCGCCACACTGACCACAAGACGAAGATTGGCCTGCACCAGCGCATTTTTTGATTCACGGCTGACTTTTTCCCCGTCGGTGATTTCGGCCAGCAGGGTGGCGAGGGATTCAGGGTCAATGCCATGTGTTTTGACGCAGCCTTGCAGAAAGAGAGGATATTTGACCGTGTCTTCCCGGATCTGGGCTGGCGGGGCAAGTTTGGCCCCTTGTTTGCGCAGTCGGGTGATGATGGCGGAAAGATGCTTGGCGCTGATGCGATCGTGCTCAAAAAGTTTGGCGATCGCCTTGCCGTTCCGCTTGACCCGAATCTTGATTTTCTGGGCTTCACCCTGAGTTATTGAGGGATCCATCAGGTCGAGACGAAACGCCGAAAGCTCTTCGTTGAGTCGGTGCGCTTCGCTGATCTGCCAGAGGAAGCGATCCTTTTTTTCTTCATTGACCTGAGCATCTGTTTCATCCAGGCCGCGCAGAATATCGGCGATGGTCCGTTTTCCGGCGAGCATCTTGTCTGCCACTTCACGCAGGTATTCAACGGCCAGCGGCGTGGTCAGAAGGGTGTCCTGGATAAGTTTTTCTCCGTCTTCGATCTTCTTGGCTATTTCTGTTTCCGCGTCCGAAGAAAGTAGGCCGACGGAACCCATTTCCTGGAGATAGGCCTTGACCGGATCCAACTGATTTCCTGAAAGATCGCGGCTCTTTGTGATCAGCCCTCCTCCCGGATTCTCGTCCTCCTGGTCCACCGGATGCAAGGCTTCCTCCAGATCGCCCTCGCTGTCCAGGTCCAAATCAAAAATGGCGGTCAAATTATTCGGGCGTTCAACCGACCAGCTGCTCTCCTCTTCCCCCCCACTTTCAAGCAAAGCATCCTCGGCCAGCAGGACGCTTGCCATTTCCTTGGCTGCGGTTATTAGTGGTTGTTTGGATCTTTTCTCTTGCCTCGCCATAGCTTTTTCACCCCCCTAAGTTAATTCGCCCCACCTCTTTAACTTAACAAAAGCTGTCGAAAACGAAGTACTGACCCTAAGAATGCAGGGCTCTGTTTATCTGTATTTTTTTAGTCATCAACTCCATCTCAAGCTGTGCATTCTGGGTCTGTCTGGCCTCGCTGCTTTGCTGCGTAAGCCGTTCTTGCTTTGCCTTCAACCTGGTTGTCGAGAGCCACCTCAACATTCCTTGGGCCATCTGTTCTCGCATCTCTTCGGAATGCAAGGGCGTGGAGATGAGCAGTCTGGAAATAAAAGATCGCTCCTGGCCGGTGGCAAACTCCAGGAGCTGTTCCGATCCGCCCGAGAGGTCCGGCTGCCTTTTGAGTAGATGAAGAATCGCCAGGCCGAACTGGTTCATGATGATCTCTTCGAGTCCCGCTTCCAGGAAAGCGGGGAGATACTCGGGATAGGCCAGCAGGAATTCAAGCAGCTGCCGTTGTTTCATGGGGAGCTTGGCCTCGTCTTTTCCCTGTGAGGCAGTGGGCCTTGCCGCTTGGCTGTTTGCTGGCGGAGGGGTGATAACTCCCGCAAGGAGCTGTTGCGGAGTAAGGCCGAGTTTTTTGGCAAAATGCGAGACAAAGAGGGTGCGCTGGAGCTGCTGATCGCCAATGGCCTTGATCAGCTCCTGCAATTCTGCCACGATTTTGGTCTTGCCGGCCACGGTCAGGCCATACTGGGCAACGAGCTTGTCAAAAACAAACTCCGGCAGCGGCATGGCGGCCTCAAGGTGTTTGTATAATTCATCCCGGCCAAACTCCCGGACAAAGGTGTCCGGATCATGGGACTCGGGCAGCACCGCAATTCTGGCCGTGACCTGTTCGCTCAAAAAGAGCGGGACTGAGCGCATGGCCGCCTTGAGCCCTGCTTGGTCGCCGTCAAAAAGAAGGATTACCTCGTCGGTGTAGCCCTTAAGCGAGCGGACATGGGCTTGGGTCAGGGCGGTGCCCAGAGGGGCAACCACATTGCGCACCCCATGCACGACCAGAGACAACAGGTCGAAATTGCCTTCAACTACCAGGCAGTTTTTGGCCTGGCGGATGTGCTCCCGGTTCTGATAGAGGCCGAACAGGGTCCGACTTTTATCAAAGACCGGGGATTCCGGTGAGTTCATGTACTTGGGCTGGCCATCGTCCAGAATGCGGCCACCAAAGGCAACGACCCTGCCGGTCAGACCGATAATGGGAAACATGATCCGATTGCGGAAACGGTCATAAAAGCCGCTGTTGTCTCGGGGTACGATCAGGCCGGCCTCCTTGGCCGACTCGGTGGCGATCTTCTGTCTGGGCAGGGCGTTGACGAGAAAATTCCAGCTATCCGGAGCAAAGCCCAGGCGGAATTCTTTGGTGATTTCCTCGGGAATGCCCCGTTTGTCAAGATACTCGCGGGCCTTTTGCGCGTCCGGATCGGAAAGCAGGAGCTGGTGAAAGAGCTCGGCCGCCTTTTCGTTGGCGACATGCAACGCCTCCCGCCTCTGGGCTTTTTCCAGTTCTTGCGGATTAAGCGGCTTCTCCGGCAGGGCGATCTGGTATTTACGGGCCAGTTCCTTCAGTGCCTCGGCAAAGCTCAGACGGTGAAAGTTCATCATGAAGCTGATGGCGTCCCCCCCCTCGCCGCAACCAAAGCAGTGGTATGTTTTGCGCTCGGGATTAACGGTGAAGGAAGGCGTTTTTTCGGAATGAAAGGGGCAAAGCCCTTTGAGATTGGTGCCCGCACGTTTGAGAGAGACATGTTCGCCGATGATTTCGGCGATGTCCACGGCGTCCTTGATGAGCTGGACTGTATCTTCTCCCTGATATACAGCCATACCGTCAAAAAGACTCCTTACAGCAAAAGGAAAGGTGCAAGATTCGTAGCAACTGTTGTATGATAACAGCCACTTTTCTGTGTAACCCATCTGAGAGGGGTGTCAAGGAAAAAACATAGAAAAGTCAACTTTTTAGACTGTTTTTGATGTAAAGATTTTATTAAATAACTAAACTATTTAATGCTTTCCCCTCGGCTTGTGGCTGCATTTTTAGGAGAAGCTGTTTCATGAAGAATCGTTATGATGAAAAAGAAGCCCAGGCTTTTGTCGGGGCCTATCCCCTGTGCCCGCCGGAGCTTGCCGCCAGGGTCTACACCTCGCGGCTCCTGGGCGCGGAAGAAGATCTTGTGTTGCACGGTGGTGGCAACACCTCGGTGAAGTGCCTCATCACCAACCTGGTCGGGGAAGAACAGGAGATTCTTTACATTAAGGGCAGCGGCTGGGATCTGGGTGTCATCGCTCCCCAGGGCTTTCCCGGTCTTGACCTGGCCTATCTGCGTAAGCTGCGTCAGGTCCAGTCCTTGAGTGATTCGGAGATGGTCAACCAGTTCCGCACCCATCTTCTGGATGCCGGCTCGCCCAACCCCTCCATCGAAACCCTGGTGCATGCCTTTCTGCCCCACAAGTTTATTGACCATACCCATGCCGACGCCATTGTCTCCCTGACCAACCGGGAAGACGCAGAAAAATATCTGCACGAGGCCTTGGGCGAAAATATCGGTATCCTGCCCTTTATCATGCCGGGCCTGCCCCTGGCCATGGCTATGGCCGAACTCTATGAAAGCAGGCCTGAAATCGACTGCATCATTCTCAAAAATCATGGCATCTTCACCTTCGGCGATGAGGCGAAAACCGCCTACGACAGGATGATCGACTCTGTGAGCCGGGCCGAGGCGTATCTTGCCAAATGCGGTGCCGGGGCAACTTCAAGTTCTGCCGTTGACCCGGGGCTGGTGCAACCCTCGGTGGTGCTGCCCATCCTGCGGGGGGCCTTGAGTTTTGTCGAGGACTCGGGCCGTCGGCGGACCATGCAGCTGGCCGTCCGCCAGAGCGGGGAAATCCTGGCTGCCCTTGCCCGACCGGACGCCAAAGAGCTTTTTGTCAACGGGGTGCTCACCCCGGACCATGTGATCCGCACCAAGAATTATCCCCTGTGGCTTGCTGTGGCGGATCTGGACGAGGACGCGACCCTGGCCGCGGTGCAGAGCGGGCTGGCTCGATACCAGGAGGAGTATGACCAGTACTTCGCAGCCCAGGTGGCAACGAAAAAGGTCAGCCGCACCAAGCTCGATTCCATGCCGCGGGTTGTGCTGGTGCCGGGTTTGGGGTTGGTGGCGGCCGGGTTCACCGAGAAGGATGCCGGGATTGCAGCGGATATCGCCGAGCATACCATCGCGGCCAAGCTGCAGGGCGCCCCGCTTGGCCCGTACCGCGAACTCGGCCAGGACTCTATCTTTGACATGGAATACTGGACTCTGGAGCAAGCCAAGCTGGGCAAGGCAAAACCAACGCCCCTTGAGGGTCGGACCGCCCTGGTGACCGGCGGGGGCGGGGCCATTGCCATGGGCATCGGCCGCAAGCTTCTGGAGGCTGGCGCCCGAGTCTTCATGACCGACATCAACCAGGAACGGTTGGAAACGGTCTGCCATAATCTGGCCGATACCTTTGGCAGCCGGATGGTTTCTCCGCTCCTTATGGATGTGACCAGCGAGGAATCGGTGCGGATCGGTCTGGAACAGCTCATCATGCAGTGCGGTGGTCTGGATATCCTGGTGCCCAATGCCGGCATCGCCCATGTGGCAAAGCTTGCCGATCTCAGCGAGGCCGCCTTCCGGCAGGTCATGGAGGTCAACTGTCTGGGGGTGTTTCAGGTGATCAAGGGGGCTATCCCCATTTTGCGACGGCAGGGCACCGGCGGCAGCATCGTGATCAACAGCTCAAAAAATGTCTTTGCCCCTGGTGCGGCCTTTGGCGCCTACAGCGCCTCCAAGGCCGGGGCGCACCAGCTGGGCAAGATTGCCGCCCTGGAGCTGGCCGAGTTCGGGGTGCGGGTGAACATGATCAATGCCGATGCGATCTTCGATGACGCCGGGGTTTCCTCCGGTCTCTGGGATGTGGTGGGGCCCGAGCGGATGCGCTCCCGCAACCTCGATCCGGAAGGACTCAAGGATTATTACCGCCAGCGCAATCTTCTGAAAGTCACGGTGCACGCCGACCATGTCGGCAACGCGGTGGTTTTTTTCGCCAGCGAACAGACCCCCACCACCGGCGCCACCCTGCCGGTGGATGGCGGGATCATGGCCGCCTTCCCCCGGTAAGAAAAAGACAGGGCTGGAAATGGTGGAACCCTTGGTGTATGTTTGCCCAAGGCACGCGTAAAAAATAAAGAATCAAGGAGGCTGTTTTCCATGGCGGAAATCAAGAGCACCATGGATATGGTGTTGGAGCGGGCGGCACGGATGACTGCCGGGGCGGAGGCAGGCGATTACCTCGGCGAAGAGCAGCTCAAGGAGGGCATGCGCCTTGGCGCCGCCTATATGCGGGGAGAAGGGGTGGGTCTGGGAGAAAGGCTTACCGCCTTGCCGGAGGCGGAGAAAGGTCCGATGCGGAAGGGGGCGGTGCAGTCTCTGCTGCGCAATATCTTTCTGGCCCGCGAACCGGAAAAGCAGGAGCTCGCTGAAAAGGCCATGCACGGCCTGCTTGAGGTCGGCCAGGGGGATGGAGAGCTGCTCAAGATCCTGGCTGAAATGAAAAAGATTCTCGATGGCTACCGGCAGCATGGCGAGCAGCTGAAAGAACAGCTGGAAGCCCAGTTCAGCCAGCAGATGGCTTTGATGGAGCAGAACCTGGCCAAGCAGACCGGCCAGGCCATGAAGCTGCAACCTTCCCAGCACCCGAAGTTTCAGGAGGAATGGGCGAGGATTCAAGGCCAGCTCAACGAACAGTACGGCAAGGCCCTGCAACAGCTGAAGGAGCTGGTCGAGCACCATCTGGTCAATGAGGTTGCCCCGTAACCAAGGGGCGGCTGGTTAGGAAAGGAGAGAGGCATGGAAGCAGAAATTTGGCTGGATGTGGAAGAGGCCGATCCCAAGGATCTGCCCGAGATTGAAAAAAGGTTCAAGGACTGGTACGCGACCGGGGCAGAGGCGCGTTACAACAAGCCGTGCTTCACCTTCCTCTCCGTGCTGCATAAGCCGTTTCGCTACCAGGTGGATTTCGGCCAGGCCGACCTCACCCAGGCCATTCAGGGGTTGCATAGCAAGCTCTACCGGTTCGGGGTCAAGGTTTTCGTCCACTTCATGCATTGATGGCCAAGCCGATGCAGGGAGCCCTTGACCGGATCAGGCGCAGCCTTAAGCGGCGCCAGCTTGACGCCATTCTGGTGACCCAGCCGGAAAACCGGAGGTATCTGAGCGGTTACACGGCCAGGGACCATGCGATCAACGAAAGCGCGGGTGTTTTGCTCATCCCCTGCGAGGGCGAGCCCTATCTGCTCACCGACTCCCGCTTTCACTTGCAGGCGGAACAAGAGGCCGCGGGTTTTCGGGTCAAGCTCTATCCCCGGGGGCTGTTCCCCCTGCTGCGCTTGCTGCTCAAGCGGCACCGCATCACCAGGCTGGCCTTTGAGAGCCATTATTTCTTGCATTCCACCTCCCAGACCCTGGCCAAGCTGGCTGGTGACCTCAAGCTGGAGCTGGCGCCGCTCACCGGTTTTATCGAGGAGTTGAGGCTGGAAAAGGATGCGGCGGAGCTGGCCAGAATCGAACAGGCGGTTTTGCTCAATGAGGCGGTGTTTCAGGAGATCTACTGCACCCTGCGCCCAGGCCAGACCGAGAAAGAGGTGGCCCTGGCCATCGAAAACGCGATGCGGCTTAAAGGCGCGGAGCGGCCGAGTTTCGAGACCATCGTCGCTTCCGGTCCCAACGCGGCCCTGCCCCACGCGACGCCCTCCGACCGGCCGCTGGCCGAAGGAGAAACCATTGTCATCGACATGGGTCTGGTTTTGGACGGCTACTGTTCGGACATGACCCGCACCGTGGTGCTGGGAACCCCGGATGCCAAAACAGTGGCGTTGTTTCGCTTGGTGCGCAAGGCGCAACTGGCCGGGCTGGGCAGCCTGCGCGCCGGGATCAGCGGCCTGGCGGTGGATAAGATTGCCCGCAGCGTGATAGAACGGGCGGGCTTAGGCGAGCGGTTCGGCCACGGCCTTGGTCATGGGGTGGGGTTGAACGTTCATGAAGGCCCTTCGCTCAACTACCGGAATCGCAAGCCCCTTGCCGTTGGCATGGTGGTTACGGTGGAGCCGGGGGTGTATATCCCGGATTGGGGTGGGATTCGCCTGGAAAACATGGCTGTGGTTGAAAAAGAGGGGTGTAGGGTGTTGAATCGGGACACCACCTTTCTTGATCTTTAAGGTGCTTCGTTCGTTCTTCTGTTCATTTCTTTGCGTGCCCAAAGAAACGAACCAAAGAAAGGGCACCCCGCCACTCGCCGTGTGATAAAGTCACACTGCTGTCCCGCCGCAGGCGGGATACCCTGCGCTCCTCGATGCTGCCTGGGCTTTGCAAACTCGGCTGCGCCTCAAACAGTGCAAATCCCTTTTCGGCAGCCTCTCCGGTGCTCGGCTGCGTGCCAATGGGGAAAAGAAAGGAGTGGCTTGCGCCACTCCAACTCATTAATTTCCAGGAAATTTATTATTATGCGAAACGATCAACGGGCCGTGGATGCGCTGCGGCCGGTCACTATTGAAAAGGGCTTTCAGCCTCAGGCCTATGCCTCGTTGTTGATAACCATGGGCGGCACCCAGGTGTGCTGCGCCATCACCATGGAAACCAGTGTCCCGCCCTTTTTGCGGGGCACCGGCCAGGGCTGGATCACGGCGGAGTACGGCATGCTGCCCTGTTCGACCAGCAGCCGTATGCAACGGGAGGCGGCCAAGGGCAGGTCCGGCCGCACCTATGAGATTCAGCGGCTCTTGGGCCGTTCGCTGCGGATCATGGTTGATCTTGCCCAGTTGGGCGAGGTGACCCTCCGGGTGGACTGCGACGTGCTCAAGGCCGACGGCGGCACCCGGACCGCCTCCATCACCGGCGCGGCTATTGCCATGCGGGATGCCCTGGAGCGCATGCACCGGGAGGGTGTTTTGGTCACGATGCCGGAGATCCTGCCGGTGGCGGCCATTAGCGCTGGCATCGTTGACGGCCAAGCCCTGCTTGATCTTAATTATGTCGAAGATTCCACGGCCGAGGTGGATGCCAACTTTGTCATGACCGGGGATGGCCGCTGGGTGGAAACCCAATGCACCGCCGAAGGCAAGCCCTTCTGGCCCGAGGATTTCGGTCGGATGGCAGTCCTGGCCCGCAAGGGCATTGATGAGCTGTTCACCTTCTGGGCCCAATGATGACCTCTCCTTTTACCCTACATAGCAAATCCAGCGATTGCGCGGCCCGGCGCGGCGAGGTGCGTACCCTGCACGGCACGGTGCAGACCCCGGTCTTCATGCCCGTTGGCACCCAGGCCACGGTCAAGGGGGTGACCCCGGAAAACCTTAAAGATCTGGGCGCCCAGATCATCCTCGGCAATACCTACCATCTCTACATCCGGCCCGGCCATGAGCTGATCCGCAGCTTCGGCGGCCTGCATAAATTTATGAACTGGGACCGGCCCATCCTCACCGACAGCGGCGGCTTCCAGATTTTCAGCCTCAAGGATCTCACCAAGATCACCGAGGAGGGCGCCGCCTTCAAATCCCATCACGACGGCAGCAAGCTTTTTTTGAGCCCCGAGGATGCCGTGGCCGTGCAGGAGGCGCTGGGTTCGGACATCATGATGTGCCTGGACACCTGCATCCCCTACCCGGCCACCCGCGAGGAGGCCATTGCCTCCACCGACCTCACCGGCCGCTGGGCCAAGCGTTCCCGTGCTGCCCACAAGGAACGCGGGCAGCTGTTGTTCGGCATCATCCAGGGCGGCATGTACCCCGACCTGAGAGCCCGCGCGGTGGAAGAGCTGGTGGAGATAGGCTTTGACGGCTATGCCCTCGGGGGCTTAAGCGTGGGCGAGCCCGCCGAGTTGATGATGGAGATCACCGAAGAGATCGCCGCCCTCATGCCCGCCGATTATCCCCGCTATCTCATGGGGGTCGGGACCCCGGAAAACCTGGTGGAGGCGGTCTATCGCGGCATCGACATGTTCGATTGCGTCATGCCCACGCGCAACGCCAGAAACGGAATGCTCTTTACTTCAAGCGGCAGGCTTGTTATAAAAAACGCTCGCCATCAGGATGACCACCGGCCCGTGGATGAGGAGTGCGACTGCTACACCTGCCGCAATTATTCCCGCGCCTATCTGCGGCATCTCTTCATGGCCAGGGAGATTCTTTCCTCGCAGCTCAACACCATCCACAACCTGCATTATTATGTGGGGCTCATGGCCCGGATACGCAAGGCCATTGAAGAAGATCGTTTCAGCCAGTTTCGGCAGGAGTTTTATGCCAAGCGGGCGGTAGAGTAAAAGGGAAGCAGGCGGATTTTGGCTTGCCGGGAAAACTTAATTTGAATCGGAGGGGATTATGGTTAGTGTAGCTTATGCCGCAGACGCTGCGGCCGGTGCTGGTGGGGCGCAAGGGTTGATGAGCTTTTTGCCGCTGGTGTTGATCTTTGTCGTGTTCTACTTTCTCCTGATCCGGCCCCAGCAGAAAAAGGCCAAGGAGCATCAGGAATTCATTGCCAACCTCAAGAAGGGCGATGAGGTTCTGACCAGCGGCGGCCTCCAGGGCAAGATCACCGGTTTGACCGACCGGGTGGCGACCCTTGAGATCGCTGACAACGTACGGGTGAAGATTGCCCGCTCCTATATCCTGGGCTCGGTTGCGGCCATGGAAGGTGGCGATGGGAAAGAGGGCGCTGCTTGCGCTATTGGTGGCGGTGGCAAAGGGTGTTGAGGTTGAGCTAGCCCTTCACCGGGAGTGAAGCGAAGAGATGAAATTTTGGCCTGCCTGGTTTTTCCAGGCAGGCTTTTTTTTTTTGGTTCGGTTGGCAGGAGGGAGTGGGTCAAGGCGCAGCGGTGAAGGGTGAGGAGAAATTAGCTCAAAACATGATTTTTCTTCACAACTACCGCCTGACGGTGGCCTTATTAATCTTTAGATAAAAATCTAACAATTTTCATAAGATAGCAACCGTTATAATATTTGAAAAGATTAGGTCCGCTCCCCAGTTTCAAATCAGTATCTGATTGCCACGAATCTTCAGCCAGTATGAGACCCCCTTCTTGAAACCCGTTACTTCTGGCTGCTTGCTGGTTTTGACAAACCAATTCTATCGGAACGCATACCCGGCCCGGCACGGGACACATGGAAATATTATACTTATCAGACAATTACAGCTCTCATCCGCAACACTGAGCGAAGTGCGATGGTAATCAGAAATAGTATTGACAATCCTGAAGTATCGGCTATTTTATGTGATTCGTTCTTCGTTAGAGATATGGGCCTATAGCTCAACTGGCTAGAGCCACCGGCTCATAACCGGTCGGTCCCTGGTTCGAATCCAGGTAGGCCCACCACACCAAGCCGGAACCGACAGAGTAGGAATGCATTGCACGCGCAACATAAATCAATCCATCCGGGGACATGTTTTGGGAAAACCAAGGCAGGGTTCCGGACAGAAGGTGCGGCCATACATGGTTAGCGCCTTTTTTTTATTTTAGGCTGCCCACGGACACCAACAAAGGATGCCTGAAAAAACATTTTCCACCACAACACTTCTCTCGATTCTCAACTCCATTGCCCCGTTTGCCATGGCTGAACCATGGGACAACGTCGGGCTCATGGTGGGAGATCCGGACCAGCAGGTCAGCGGGATTCTGATCGGACTCGACCCAACAGAGGCTCTTATCCAAGAAGCCCTCTCGCAGAACCTGAACACCATCCTCACCCACCACCCCCTGATCTTCCATCCCTTAAAAACAATCCCCAGCAACACCCCCATGGGCCGCATGCTAAAAACTGCCCTGGGCCATAATCTTACCCTCATTGCCTGTCACAGCAACCTCGATCTTGTAGCCGCCGGAGTCAGCAACGCCCTGGCGGAAAAACTCGGACTGCACGACACCAGGCCGCTCACCAGCCAAGAATCTGCCGCGCCAGACCAAAGCTCTGGCTTTGGCAAAATCGGCACCCTGCCCGCCCCCCTTCCCTCCGAACAATTTCTGAGCCGCCTGCTGATCGCCCTTGCTGCTCCGGGGATACAGATTGCCGGTTCCTTACCGGAGACCATCCACACCGTGGCCCTCTGCGGCGGCAGCGGTTCCGATCTGGCCGAAACCGCCCGAAGCATGGGGGCGCAGGTATATATTACCGGCGAGGTGAAACACAGCGTGGCTCGCTGGGCCGAGGATGCCGGCTTCTGCGTGATTGACGCCGGCCACTACCCAACCGAAAACCTTATCGTTCCCGTCCTGGCTGAGATCCTGAAAAAATCCTGCGCGGCCCGAGGCTTTACCCCGACCATTACCACCACCGCCCAGCAAGACAATCCCATGCAATGGGTTGTCTTAGACGATAACAAACCCAGATTCTGTCAACCAATAGAACCATTGAGGAAACACCATTGAAAGCAAACATCTCGCATCTCAGGGAACTCCAGGCCATTGATCAAAAAATCAGCACCTTGGACAAGGAAATTGCGGCCGGTTCCGCCGAAATTGAAAACCGCCGCGCCAGCCTTGACGGCCACAAGGACACCCTTGTCCAGTTGAGCGAAAAAATCGCGGCCAACGAACAGCGCCGCCGTGAGCTGGAAGCCGAACTCGAGGACGAAGGGGCCAAGATCAAAGACCGGCAGGCCAAACTGATGAATGTTCAGACCAACCGTGAATACCAGAGCATCCTCAAGGAAACGGAAGACGGCAAAAAATCGAACACCCAGCGGGAAGAAGCGGTTGTGCATCTCATGGAACAGATCGAGGCCTTGACCGCACAGATCGAGGAAGAAAACAAGATCTGCGCCGAGGATGAAAAAATGCTGGCCGAGGACATCGCCGCAGTTGAGAAAAAAACCAGCCAATTCACCGCAGAAAAAAGCAAGATCCTAAAAACCCGCGAAAGCAAGGCTGGCGCCGTATCCGCCAGTTTGCTGAAGAAATACACCGCCATCCGCGACAAACGCAACGGACTGGCGATTGTGCCGGTGACCGGCGGCGTCTGCCGGGGCTGCTTCATGAACATCCCGCCGCAGCTGTATAATGATCTGATGAAGGAAGACAAACTCATCTCCTGCCCCACCTGCCACCGCATCATGTTCCATGAGGTCGAGACAGAAGAAGAATAGGGCAACCGGCTGCAATCGGTAAGAAAACCACAGGATTGAGAACGGGCAGCCCGTTGAAAAACCTTGACCTTTTCCGGTCCTGCTTATAGTTGTGTCAGTGTGGGGAGTGGGTGCATGATCGCTGGCGGCAATTGCCGCCAGAGGAAAGTCCGGACTCCGCAGGGCAAGGAGGTTCGTAACACGAACTGGGGGCGACCCCGAGGAAAGTGCCACAGAAAACAAACCGCCGGGCAACCGGTAAGGGTGAAAAGGTGGGGTAAGAGCCCACCGCTTGCGTGGCGACACGGAAGGCACGGCAAACCCCTCCTGGAGCAAAACCAAATAGGGAAGCGTTTGAGGGCGGCCCGCCCGAAGCTTCCGGGTAGGTTGCAAGAGATACCGGGCAACCGGTATCCATAGAGAAATGATCATGGCCCTTGCAAAAGGGTACAGAATCCGGCTTATAGCCCACTCCCTTTTTTATCTCTCACATGCAGAAAGCAACAGCGATCATTGCCGCAGGCGGCGCAGGGTTACGCATGGGAACCACCACCCCCAAACAGTTCAGCGAACTGCTTGGCGTTCCCATCCTGATCCACACCATCTGCGCCTTCCGCCAGGTTCCCGCCATCACCGCCATCATCGTGGTGGTCCCGGCGGAATACCGGGAGCTGACCAGCGCCCTCTTATCCCAGTACCAGCTTGATGACCACTGCACGGTGGTGAACGGCGGCAAGCTCCGCCAGGATTCGGTGCGCATCGGCCTGGCCCAGGTGGCGAATGATTCCACTCTGGTAGCGGTGCACGACGGCGCCCGGCCCCTCATCACCCCGAAAGACATCCAGCGTTGCCTTGAAGCGGCCGCACACAAAGGCGCCGCGATCATGGCTGTGCCGGTGAAGGATACCCTCAAGGAAGTGGCGACGGACACCAGCATCCGCCACACCGTGGAACGCGAATCCCTCTGGCAGGCGCAGACCCCCCAGGTTGTCCGTACCGGCTTGCTGAAAGAGGCCTTTGCCAAGGCTGACCAAGACGGCTTTATCGGCACCGACGAGGCCTCGCTCCTCGAACACGGCGGCTGGCCGGTCGTGGTGGTGGAAGGCTCGGAAACCAACCTCAAGATCACCCGCCCGGATGATCTGCTCATGGCAGAGGCCATACTCATGCAGAAACAACCAGCTCCGCAAATGCGAATCGGCCATGGCTTTGACGCCCACCGCCTGGTCACGGGCAGGCCGCTGATCCTGGGCGGCCTGAAAATCTCCCATGAACTGGGGTTGCTGGGTCACTCGGATGCCGATGTTCTCACCCACGCCCTGTGCGATGCCATCCTGGGCGCCATCGGTGCCGGCGACATCGGTCGCCATTTCCCGGACAGCGACCCCCAGTACAAGGGAATCTCCAGCATCAAGTTGCTTGCACATGTTATCGAGTTGGCTGCGGCAAACCATTTCCTCCTGACCAACGCCGACATCACCGTGGTGGCAGAACGGCCCAAGCTTGCCCCCCATTTTCCGATTATGCAGACGATTCTTGCCGAGACCTGTCGGGTGGAACCGACAGCCATCAACCTCAAGGCCAGCACCACGGAAAAGATGGGCTACACCGGTCGCGAAGAAGGGGTCAGCGCCCACGCTGTGGTCTTGATGACCCACCAGTCGATCACTTCAACGGCCCGACCGGTCGAGGATAAGACGCCTTAATGGTGTGATAGGCCCCCTTGGTTGTCAGTTGGCTGGAACGGAGGTGCAACTCGGAAACACTTCCGTGGCAAAGAGGAGGCTGCCGGCCATTGCTTTCTTCCTCATTCTTCCGTATCATTCCGTCCCCTGGCTCCTCCTCGAACCACTGCTGCCAGTGGGCTGCCTGCCTGCTGATCGCCTCCAATCTTGAAAAAAGCTCAGCAAGCGCTCTGTGGCAGACGAATCTCAATTTCCAGGCAAGCAGCAGAAAGCCCCGGACCGCTTCCACCCCGGCCCGCGCTTGATGCAGATGGCTGGCACCGGCCATGCGGGCCGCCTCAAAATCTGGGGATGCTTGAACTCACGCCGCAATGAAGTCGCTGGCAACCAGATGCAACACATCCTGGTCAAAATCAACCGGCGCAGAAAGGGGCACGTTTTTGCCTTAACGGCTTACAGGCCCCCCACGGCGCCCTGTGCTATAGTAAAAAGCTGGAGGGCACCAGCCATGTTGGTACAAACAGACGCCAGACGCCGCATTACCCTGCCCCCTTCCCTGGGCATCCAGCCTGGAGACGCCATTGACCTGGAAATCCTGGAGGATGGCCGGATCATGCTGATCCCGGTGGAGGCGGTGCCTAAGCACCCTCTGGACAACGGTTCTTAGTTCGCAGGATTCATGGAGCTTGAGAAAAAAGCCGGCCTGACTGTTTACTTTGTCGATCCATATGCCGCCTGGCAGCGGGGAGCCAATGCAAACACCAACGGCCTGCTGCGCCAGGATTTCCCCAAAGGGAGCAATTTCAAAAAGGTCACGGAAGAAGATGTTGCGGAGGCTGTCAAAAAACTAAATAATCGACCACGGAAGTGCCTCGACTATCGGACACCGCATGAAGTATTCTGGCTGGCGGCTCGTGGTGCACTTGCAATTTTAATTCACCAGTTGGTCTGGCCGGCACCCTCCTGGCAAGAGTGACAACGCTGTCAACTCCTTGTTTTTCCAGGCTTGCGATGTCGAAATAACTACAGCGGCGCTTTGGTGCCCATTTTTTCAACCAACTTCAGGCGGTGGTTGTTGTAAAAAAGAGAGAAAGGCGCTGCAGATGGGGGAAGGGCGCCGATTTTTCCGGGTTATTAGATAAAAAGGGCGCGAGAGACGGATATTGCTTAAAGGCACCGCCACCAGGGAGCCGCGTTCGATATCCTCGGCCACGGCCCGGCGGGAGAGGATGGCGATGCCGACCTCTGATTTGATGCCTTGGCGGACCGCCTCTGTGCTGCCCATCTCGGCAACGATCTGTAGCCGAGCGAGATCCAAGTGTTTCTCAAGCAATTGGGTCACGACCCGGCGGGTGCCGGAGTCCCGTTCCCGGATGATCATCGGCTCGTCGAGCAGTCGGGCGGGCGCCACCGTTTTTTTCTTGGCAAAAGGATGGGCGGGATACACGGCCAGGACCAGTTCATCTTCAAGGATCTCGATCCACTCCAGGGCCGGGTCGCTCCAGCGGGCGCCGACCACGCCGAATTCGGTGTCGCCGGCCAGGACGCCGTCCGCCACCGTGCGGGAGTTGCCGATGGCTAGGGTGATCTGGATGGCGGGATGGAGTTTTTTGAAAGCGCCGATCCGTTGCGGCAGGACATAGGCGCCGGGGATGGTGCTGGCCCCGAGGGCGAGATGCCCGGCCATTTCGCCGCGGTAACTGGCCATGGCCTGCATGGTCTCCTGGCGAAGGCGGGTGATTTTTTTGGCGTATTTGTAAAGAATCTGTCCTGCTTGGGTGGGCAGCGTTTCGCGGCCCAGGCGGTCCACCAGCCGTTCCCCGAGGATTTCTTCCAGGCTGCGGATATGTTCGCTCACCGTGGGCTGGGAAAGAAAACTGGCCTCTGCGGCCTTGGTAAAGCTCTTCAGCTCAACAACCTTGCAAAAGACCTCAAGACGATGAATATCCATGGGAAATCTGGCCCTCTCGACTATTGATTTGGATAGGTATAGTCGATATAGACCATTTGTGGAGTTAATGCAATGGCGGTGGGGGCTTTGTCTCGCAATTCTCTGTTTTTGCGGATTTATCATCGCAGCCGCTGCACGAGCAGCCGCAGCTTGTTTTGCTCCCGCCAAGTTGACTGCGGATGCGGCGGCCGATGAAAAACATGCAGGCCACGATGATGAAAAGGATGATGATGTTCTGCCACATGGCGGACCCTCCCCTGGTTTCGTTTGAAATTTATCCGGCAAACCCCATCAGCCGTCCGCCCTGGTAGACCAGGGTGGCCAGCAAAAAGGCGAAGGCGGTGTTAAAACAGATGGAGAAAAGCCCCCATTTCCAGGAGCCGGATTCCTTGGAGATGCACACCACCGTGACAAAGCAGGGTGCGTAAAACATGACAAAGACGATGAGGGCCAGAGCCACCACCGGGTTCCAGCGCGGGTCTTTGGCCAGGGTTTCGGAAAGGGTGGCGTTATCCTCCGGGTCGGTCTGGCCCAGGGAATAGGCCGTGCCCAGGGTGGTGACGATGACCTCCTTGGCTGCAAACCCACCGACCAGGGCGATGTTGGTCCGCCAGTCAAAGCCGGGCAGCCAGCTCACGGTTTCCATGGCCGTGCCGATTCTGCCCGCCAGGGAATGGCGCAGGGTGCTGCCTGCCTGGGCGGTATCGATGGCGGCAAGTTGTTCTTTGAGTTGTTGGGCATCGGCGTTCTGGGCGGCGGAAGCCGTTATTTCCTGGCGTTGTCGGGAGAAGTTCTCTTCCTCCGATTGCGGCAGGCCGGGAAAGGTCATCATGGCCCAGATCAGGATGGAGATGGCCAGAATGGTGGTGCCCGCCTTTTTGATGTATTGCCAGGTTCTTTCCCAGGTGTGGATAACGAGACCCCGGAAGGTGGGAAAGCGGTAGGGCGGCAGCTCCATGACAAAGGGGGTGGATTCGCCGCGCAACACGGTGAGCCGCAGGATCTTGGCGGCGGTGAGCGCCACGACCCAGGCCAACAGGGTCAGGAGAAACATGAGCTGGGCCTGGCTGCGGGAAAAGAAGGTGGCGGTGAGCAGGGCGAGCACCGGCAGTTTGGCCCCGCAGTTCATGAAGGAGACGGTGAGCAGGGTGGCCAACCGTTCGCGGGGGGAGCGCAGCGTACGCGCCGCCATGACGCCGGGCACGGCGCAGCCTCCGGCGATGCCGCCGGAAACGATGTAGGCCATGACCGAACTTCCGTGCAGCCCGAAGATACGAAAGACCCGGTCCATCATGAAGGCGACCCTGGCCAGGTAACCGGAGTCCTCGAGGATGGCGATGCCGAAGAACATGAACATGATCAGGGGCACAAAGCCAAGCACCCCGCCCATCCCGTCGATGACCCCGGAGATGAGCATGGATTTGAGGTGGCCGTCCGGCAGCAAGGTGTTCAGGTTGGCGCTCAGCCAGCCGAAAAATGCCGCAAACCAGGAGACGGGCAACTGGCTGTAGGTGAAGGTGAATTTGTAGAGGCCCAGAAGGACACCCAGCATGATGAGCGGTCCCATAAAGCGGTTGGTCAGGACCTTGTCGATCCGGTCCGAGGCATGGAGCCGATCAATGTCGAATTTATGGGTGATCACCTCCTGGCGGAGCACGGACTTGATGTAGCCGTAGCGGTGGTCGGCAATGATAGCCTCGGGATAGGTTTCCATGGTCTTGAGCAGATGCTCGCTGACCTTGGCCACGATCTCCTGGAGTTCTCCGTCAACCACCGGGTCGGCTTTGCTCCCCTTTTCTCGGATCTGGCTGTCGCCCTCCAGGTACTTGAGCGCCAGCCAGCGCGGGGCATAGCTGTCGGTCATGAACCCGGTGGCGCTGATGCGTTGCGCCATGGTCTGCAAGGCGAGGTCAACGTCTTCCCCGTAAGAGATGTACAGGGGGTCCCAGGGGGCGTTTTGCCGGGCCAGCTCCAGGGCTGCGGCCATCAGCTCGGTCGTGCCTTTGCCGGAGCGGGCGATGATGGGGACAACCGGCACCTTGAGCAGGGCGGAGAGCTTTTGGGCATCGAGGCTGATGCCGCGGTCCTGGGCAACATCGATCATGTTGAGGGCGATGATCATGGGCACGCCAAACTCGAGAAATTGGGTGGAAAGATAGAGATTGCGTTCCAGGTTGGAGGCGTCGGTGATATTGATGACCACGTCGGGCTTTTCCTGCACCAGATAGTCGCGGGCCACCACCTCTTCCACCGAATAGGCGGTAAGGGAATAGGTGCCGGGCAGGTCGATGATCGTGGCCTCGTCGCCGCTGGGAAAGGTGTAGGCCCCTGCCTTTTTCTCCACCGTGACGCCGGGGTAGTTGCCCACATGCTGGCGGGCGCCGGTCAGGGTGTTGAACAGGGTGGTCTTGCCCGCGTTGGGGTTGCCTGCCAGGGCAATAGTGATGGGTGTTGCCATGCTCATGCCTCGTTACGGGAAATCAGGCGATTTCCACTTCGATATAGTCTGCTTCGCTGTTGCGCAGGGTCAGGGTGCCGCCCATGATTCTGATTGCCACCGGATCGAAGAGGGGAGCCCGACCCATGATGGTGATGCGGGTGCCGGGGACAATGCCCATGTCGCGGATGCGTCGGCCAAGCTCCCCGCCGACCTTGACCGCGGTAATGGTGCCTGCCTGGTCTTTCTGCATTTTGCGGAGTGGAACGGTTGGCATGCGGGTTCTCCCTGGTGCTGTGTGGCGATTGCTACTGATGAGGTGCAATAATAAAAATACATGGTTAAGAAGTCAATATCTTTTTTAGGTTACAGAATAAAATTGCACAACCCAAACTTTCTAGTTTGGGTTGTGCTCTGTGCGGGACAAGACTGGCTTGGGCTTTTCGGTCTTGGTGAGGGGCGGTGACGCGGAGCGAATGCGATCAGAATGGCGGCACCCCACTCCTCTGTAATGGAAGTGGGGTGCCGGGAAAATCGGAAAAACGGTTCTTGTTACTCCCGGGTGTTGCGCATCATCCCCAGGGAATTGGGGTGGTGCAGGTCCGTATTCATAGTAATGGTATGGCAGACCTTGCAGTTGCGGTTGGCGCCCAGAGGGTAGGGATTGCCCTGATACTGCCGGGGGCCGAAGTTGTCCCGTTCCTTTTCGTAGGGGTTGTTGGCGGGATATTCGGCATGGGGGCTGTTGTGGCAGGCAGCGCAATGGATGCTGCCCGAATCATCGTGTCGGTTGCGGTACAGGGCGTCGGCCCCGGTGGTCCAAGTGTTAAAGGCGCTGTCGGCCTCGGGCGGGGCAAAGTTTACGTGGCAGGTAAGGCAATCCGGCTGTTGCACCCAGGGGGTGCGGGGGTGGATCCCGGCAAGGCCTGCCGCCAGCCGTGGTTTGAGGTGCTGCATCAGCCGGGCCGCCCCGGGTTTGCCGGCATTTTTTTCGGCCAAAAGCAGGGCCAGGGCGTGGTCTTCCAAAGCGCCGTGGCAGTTGGTGCAGTCAAGCCCAGCCTCGTGGTGGACACCGCGGAGGAAACGGGTGGCGCCCTGCGGGCTGCTGGGGTGGCAAAGAGCGCAGGCCTCGGCGCCTCGTCCACCCAGGAAGTTGGCATGGAAGCCGTGGATGGAGGCGGAGAGGTTGAGCAGTCCGGGTTTGCCGGGGGCGCTCAGCATCGGGTCCGGGTGGCAGCGTTGGCAGAGGACGGGCTTGCCCGCCTTAGCCAGGGCCAGCAGATTGGTTTTGTTAAACCGGTCATGCATGCTCAGGATGTCTTGCGCTGTGGCGGTAGAGATTCCAGCTCGGTCCTTGCGCCAGCCCCCGCCATGGCAGGTCTTGCAGCCCATCTCGGTTGCAACCGGGGCCACCATGCGGGTGGTGGCGAGAAGGGTGTTGCTGGCCTTGTCCCGTGCCTAAATGGTAAAGCTCGGGTAGGGATGGTAGCCTCCCTGGGCGGGATAGGGCACCACCGGAACGTTTTTCGCAATAAAGGCCTTGCCTTCTTTTTTGGGCAGCATGGTGCCGGAAAGCCCCTGGCCGGAAAGGCCTATATTGTCGGGCAGGCTGATGCCGAACAGGGAAGGCGATTTCCAGAAGTCCACTTGCCGGGCGGGTTTTTCAAAGCCCGGTCCTACCCGGAAAGAAAGAACCACGCCCTCGGTGACGACCTCCGGGGTTGGCCCGCGCTTGATGAGCTGGGCAAAGAGATCGTTTGCCGGGGGCATGAGGCTGAACGAGCCGTCCGCGTCGCTGATGCTGTGCATGCCGAGATTGTTCCAGGCCAGGAGGACATAGCCGCTCTGTTCCGGGTCAAAGGGCAGGGGGGCAAGCGGGGGTGCGCTGAGCGTCGGAGCAGCAGCTGCCGCTTCCTTCCTGCCGCGCAGCCCCTCAACAATAAAGGAAGCCAGGGCGTGGCGTTCCTGGTTGTTGCCGGGGAAGGGCGGCATGCAGCGGATCAGCGTGCCCTGGCCGCTTATCTCGGCCTCCATGGCATAGACCGATTCGTACTTGGCGCTCATCTTTTTGATATCCCGCATGGGGCCGCCCACGGAATGGCAGGGAGAGCACATTATATTGAAGAGCTGTCGGCCAACCACCAGCCGGTTTTTCTCGGTGATCTCCTTGTTGACCCATTTGGCCGAGGCCAGGATGCCCTGGGTCTGGACCGCATCGAGATCTTTTGCCAGGACGGAATTGGCGTAGATGTGATCGTACAGGGTAAAGGGCCGACGGCTGCCTTCCCGGATGTATTCAAAAGCACCCATGTAGGCGATGCCCAGAAGGAGAAGAACCACGGCCAGGGAGCGCGTGGCTGTCTGCGGCAGCCGGATTACCATGACAAGGCCGCCAAGAAAAAGAAGCGGCGAGGCCCAGAGAAAGACGGCGAGAAAAGGGGCCAGCTCCGGGCTGAAGTTTGCAATCCAGGCCCTTTGCGGCTCGGGCAGGGCCTGGACATACCACCAGGCCGAGGCCAGGAACAGCAGAAAGGGGGCAAGGAGCCAGGTGGCGCAGTAGCGGACCATGCGCAGGCGAAAGGCTTCTTCCTTGAGCCGAGTGGAGGTCAGGAAGCCATACAGCCCAGCCAACATCAGGCAGAGGAAGGTTCGAAAAGAAAGGGCCGGCCAGAAGGTGGGGTTGAAGATGCCGTCCCAGAAGTTACCGGTGCGCAGCCACTCGCCGGGGGTGAGCATGACGCCGATGATCCCGTTGATGGCAAAGAGGGAGAGCCAGGCAAAGATGAAATAGAGCCAGCCGATGGTCAGATGGCTGCGCCGCTCCATGCGGCCGAAGGTCTGGTAGTAGATGAGGATGGAAACGATCTCCGCGAGGAAGAAGACCCACTCAATGGCCCAGGCGAAAACAAAGTTGTGGATGAGGATGGAGGTGGCTGCCGGGGCGATGAGGGCGATGGTGAACCAGATGCCCACCCCGGTGATGGCACCCAGCACCAGGGTGAGGAGCAGGAAAAACTGGGTGTGTTGCCGGGTGTAGTCGAGAATGCCCTGCGAGCCTTCTCGGTAGCCCTTCATCTCGGTGAGCACGAGAAAGAGGCCGCCGCCGATGGCGAAATGGGAGATGTACACATGGAGGACGGCGATGCAGGCGATGAGCAGGCCGCCGCCGGAAAAATCCAACTGCCAGACTGGATAGTTCATCAGCGCACCTCCTCAGGGACCCTGGCCGCGAGTCTGAGCATGTAGGCGACCACTGCCACCCCGATCAACAGAATGGCCAGGAAGAGAAACATCGGCGACCACTGCGGTACGACCTGCAGATCGGCGGGATGGAAGTATTTGGCCAGATAGGCCTGCCGGGCCAGATCGCGCACCAGAACCATGAAGAGGATGGTTGTCGCCATGGTGACGGTGGCCGGCCAGACCCGCTCCTTGTTTCCGTAATAGAGGGAGTAAAAAGCCGCGATTAGGGCCGCAGCGAAAAGGGTGGTGTGCAGGAGGGCGCCACCGATAAACATCTGGTACACATGTTTTGGCATCGAAAAAAAGAAGGGTATGCCGGTCCCGATTTCAACCACCGTGGCGTAAGTAAACCATTGCATCCCCGCGCTGAGGTGTTTCGCTGCTCCGGGCACGCCGGTTTTTTGTTGCAAAGAGGCGAGGATCGCCAGGAAAAGACCCCCTGTCGCCACAGAGGCTACGACAAAGTGCAGATAGCGGGCAAGTAGGGTTGGGTCACCAAGGTTGAGGAAGGTGCCGTCTGGTCTGTAAAAATAAACGGTCCAGATCTGAGGCGTTTGCATCAGGGTTATATTGTTGACAAAGAGAAAGGCGATTGTCAGCAGGAGCACAAGGCTTGTCCCCAGGGTTCGTTTTCTGGAGGTGGCGGGTAGGAGGTCCCCAGCCATCTTATAAAGATAGGCGCTGTAATAGGCGAGAATAAGCAGGCCGATGATGGAAAGCCAGTATGCCCCCATGAGGATGGAGCTGGTATAGATGAAATGGCCGTAGAGTACCTGGAGAAAAAGGAGGGGTGCCACCCCGAAGTTTACGGCAAAGGCGATGGTGTATGGCAGTTTCCCTGCAATATCTCGGCAGGGCGGCGGGTCGGCGGGTGGGGTTCGCATCTCTCTGACCAGGGCGATCATGGCGCTGCCGAGCATGGTGTTCATAAAAATAAGGTGGGCGAAAAAGGTCAGGATAAGGAGAAGCTCGAAAAAACCCCAGGGCGCCGGAATGGTGTCTGGGAGGGGGATAAGTTGGGCTGGGTCCATAACGGGTCTCCTTATGGGTAGAAATTTATTCAGTATAGCACAAAAAGTATTTTTAAGAAAAAATCCGACAGAACAGGGGCATGCCGGGAAACGAAAAAAAACCGGAGTTTGAAAGAAGATAAAATGAGATAATTGGAGTAATATTGAGCTAAGAAGAGAAATGTACAATGTTTAGTGGTTAATGAAATGATATTTTGTTCTCATGATCCGGGTGTAACCGTATGGAATTTTGCGCTTTTTGAGGCTGGTTGCAAAAGGAGCGAAATATCCAGTTTTTAGGGGGGTTCCCGGATATTTTCGCCCGATTGCTTGGGGTTGTGGACTGTTGAAAACTCATGGGGCAGTGGGGGGGAAATTCCTTGAGACCGGTTTTGACAGGGTTATGCTTTTCCTTTAAAAAAACGGGCAGAAATTATCTCAGCGGTCTCAATTCGCTTTAATTGGTTGTTTTTTCGTGACTGAACCAGGGGAAAAAGATGCTTTGGCAGCGAGTTAAGAGTGTTTTGTCGCAGAAGTTTTCCGACAGCGATTTCAAGCTGTGGATTGAACCCTTGCAATGTGTGCATGACGATGCGCAGCGCGTCGAACTGACTGGGCCTGACCCGTATTTCTGTTCCTGGGTCAGGAATAACTATCTGACCGATATTCAGGATGCCTTGCAGGATGTTGGCTTTACCGGCAAAGGGGTGCGGCTTTCGGTGGGTGAGGCCAGGAAGGCGCAGCAGCTATCGCCGGAACCGGAAAAGAAACAGAGTCAGCTCCGGCTGCCAAGTATGCCGGTGGCGCGCTCCACGGTGCGGACCCTGCACCCGCGCTATACCTTTCCCGAATTCATGGTTGGCGAGTCCAACGCCATGGCCCATTCGGCCTGTGAGGCTATGGCCAACGGCGACTCCGATCTAAGTTCCTGTCTGTTCATTGAGGCGGGGACAGGTCTTGGAAAAAGCCATTTGACCCATGCGGTGGCCCATCACATCACCAGCCACTCTCCCGGAACGCGGCTGCACTATGTGACCTCCCAGCAGCTTACCTCCGAAATGGTGCGCAGTATCAAGAACAACACCATGGAGCAGTTCAAGGAAAAATATCATAACCAGTGTGATGTTTTGCTGATGGAGGATGTGCAGTCCTTGTCCGGTCGAACCAAGACCCAGGCCGAGCTGGCCGAGGCCCTTGATGTCCTGATGGATTGCGGGAAAAAGGTTATTTTCACCGGGGCTGTTTCCCCGCGCATTATTCCTGATATGGATGAGGGATTGCGTTCCCGGCTCTCCTCCGGGCTGATCACCACCATCAATCCTCCGGATCGTCGGACCCGTTGCCTGATCATCGAGCGCAAGGCCCGCAACAACAAGCTGGCGCTCTCCGGGGAGGTTATCGAATTTTTAGCCGACCGAATCCAGGGCGATATTCGACGGGTGGAGAGCGCCATCATCGGACTGAAGGCCAAGGCCTCCCTGCACAAGACTGTGCCGGATATGGACATGGTCAAGGAGATTGTCGCCGGGGTCATCGGGCAGCGGCAGGAGTTGTCCGCTGTGCTTATCCGTAACTTTGTGGCTGGTCAGTTCAATGTCTCCATCGAAGAGTTGCAGTCAAAGGGGAGAAAAAAAGCCATCGCCTTTCCCAGGCAGGTCTCCATGTACCTGGCCAGGAAACTCACCGAAGAAGCCCTGTCCGAGATCGGCAAGGCCTTCAACCGGGATCATTCAACGGTGGTGCATTCCATCCGGGTCATTAATGAAGCCATTGTTCGCAGTGGCAGCATCCGGGGGCAGCTGGAACATCTGGTGGAGCGTCTGAAAAATCAGGGGTGAGGGGAAGAGCAGGGCGCAGTAGCAACTCCGGGGCGGGGGCCTGGGAAGATCACGACAAGGGGGGGGAATATGCGACCGGTCTGCTGTGTGTGTCGCAGGGTAAAGTGTAAGGGGGACTGGGTCGAACAGGTAATTGAGTCCGAGATTCGAGTGTCCCATGGTTTTTGCCCGGAATGCTTTGAAAAAACCATGGCGAAATTTTCTCTTTCTTGGTCAACCGAGCAGACGGCACAGTCCGCGCTGAAGCCTCTTCGTAACCTCCAATAATGGCCTCTAAAAATAGACCGGCCTGACCTCTGGCGTTTGCCTCTTACCGCCCACTTGGTAGAGTATTCTGTCGGCCACAGCCTTGGCCGTCTTCATCATGTCGTTCATGCCGATACCTTCCCAACCAAAGCCGCAGAGATGCAAACCGCCCTGGGCCTGTTCCAGGGAATCCTTCCAAGTCAGCAGCGCGGGGTAGCCCATTTCCAGTTGGGGGATACCGTTGTCGCCGCGGAGCACCCTGCTGAAACAGGGGGGCTCTGGCAAGGGGATCAGCTGCCGGAGGTCATCATAGATTCGGCTGATCAGCTCCTCGTCGGATAATTCCAGTCGCTCCGGATGGCGACGGCCTCCGATCAGACCCTCCATCAGCACTGTACCTTGAGGGGCGCGGCCTGGAAACATATGGGTGGAAAAAAGTGCGCCCATGGCGAAGCGCTTTTCCCGCTCCGGGGCCAGATAGCCGAAGCCAAATGGGACCTGTGCCTTGTCGGTGAAGCCCAGGGCCACGGTGGCGATGCGCGCCGTGGGGATGGCGGTCAGGGGCGGGGCATGGCTGGCCAGCAGATCGAGGGCGCGGTTGATCGGCAGGGCGACAATAACGGTGGCTGCCCGGTAGGTTTTGGCCTCGGTGTGTATCTCCCAGATGTCCTTTCCGCGGATGATTGCCCGCACCGGGCTGTGGTACAGAATATTCGGCCCGGTTGCCAGGGTGGTGATGAGCTGTTCCATGCCGAAGGGAAAGCTGGTCATGGCCGGCAGCACTCCTGTGCCCGCCGCCTTTTTTTTCCGGAGCAGCCCTTTGAGCACGGAGCCCGCTTCCTTTTCCAGTGCCCGCACCCCCGGCATCACCGCATCGATACTGAGGCGTTCGTAATCACCGGCAAAAGTGCCGGTGATGGCGGCATCCACCAGGGGCAGGATTTCAGGGCCAAAACGGTATGCGGCCCACTGTTCGACGCTTTGCTCTTCGGTCCGGGGCTTTTTGAGAAAATCCCCCAGCAGCCGTAGTTTTCCCAATGGGGATAAAAGCGGGGTCGCGAGCAGGGCGGGTGGGCTCTGCGGCAGCTGCACCAGCCGCCCTGCATGGCAGACATAGCGGACAAAGTTGCCCAGGGGAGCTTTCTGGGCGATACGGTCCAGGCCGGTTTCGCTGAGCAGGGCACGGCTGGCTTCGTTGTTGTCCAAGAAGCCGTGGGGCCCCCATTCGGCCAGAAAGCCTTGTTCTTGAAAGGAACGCACTGCGCCGCCAGGGCGACCATCCTGCTCAAGAATGAGGATGTCCAGGTCCGGCGCGCTTGTGTGCAGGAAATGGGCAGCGCTCAGGCCGGAAAGCCCAGCGCCGACAATGATTATTTCGTGTGTTTCAGGCATGGCGCGCACATCCGGGGTTGAGGGAATCGACGGGGACTGAGGTGGAGCACATATTCGCCTTGTCGGGGGTAGGTTTAGCTCTTCAAGGATATCATTATATATGGTATAAAGAATTTTACCCGATATTGTCCGGGGCAGGAATGAAAAAAGAGCAACAGCAAGGCCGGTTCGGTGGAAGAGAACCCCGGTTTTTCCTCAATGGTGCCGTGAAAAAGAATGCAGCCTGCAGATTTCCAACCGGTAAAGGTTCTCATTCTCTATTACTCGCTAAGCGCCCAGACCAGCGGCCTTGTGCATCGGCTCGGTGCTGGTCTGGAGGAGCAGGGGGTGCAGCTGGTCTGTGAGCGGCTTCATCCCCTTGCCCCCCGTCATTTTCCCATCGGCACGGTGGCCTCCACCCTGTTCATGATGCTCATCACCTTTTTACGGACGAGGATGGTTATCCAGCCGCTGTCGTCCAGCTGCTGGGACCGGTATGATTTGATCGTTCTGGCCGGCCCAACCTGGTCCTATAATCCCAGCGGCCCGGTCCTCTCCCTGTTTGACCGGGATGGAGCAAGGCTTTTCGCCGGGCAACAGGTTCTCCCGCTGATTTCCTGTCGGGGGTACTGGCGGATGCACTGGCTGAGCCTGCGTTGGCAGCTTGCGCGGTGCGGAGCCAAGGTGGTTAATCGGATGATCTTTGCCCACCCAAGCAAGGAGCCTTGGCGGACCATCGGGGTATTTTTGAAGCTTGCCGGCCGGGTGCCGGAACGGGGCAGATGGCTTGGTCGGCATTATCCGCGCTACGGACATAGCCGGGAGCAGCAGGATCAGGCCTTCGCCTTTGGCCAGGCCATCGGCCAGGCCCTGAAGCGCGGGAGTTCCCTGGCGGAGCTTTCGTTTGTCTCCGGGCCTGGGCAGGGCAGCGCATAGCCAGCCCGCCCCTCAGAATTCAAGGCCCTTCTGTGCCTTGATGCCTTTTTGGTAGGGATGTTTTATGGCGCGCATCTCGGTGACCAAATCCGCATATTCGATGAGCTCCGGGCTGGCGTCGCGGCCGGTGATCACGAGGTGCAACCGTTCGGGCCGTTTGCGAAATAGGCCGATGACCTCCTCTTCCGAAACAATGCCGAAACCGATCAGGTAGGTGAGCTCATCGAGCACGATCAGATCGTAGGCGTCGCTTAAGATTTTTTCCCCGGCGAGTTGCCAGCCGGCCAACGCCGCTGCTTTCACGGTTTCCATCTTCTGCTGCCAGGTAAATCCGGTTCCGGCAAGGTGCAGTTCAATCTGGCCGGGAAAGGCGGTGGCAAAAGCGAGAGTCTCGCCGGTTTTGCCCTGCCCCTTGATGAACTGAATGATGCAGACCTTCAGTCCCTGGCCTGCCGCCCGCAATGCCTGCCCGAACGCCGCCGTGGTTTTTCCCTTGCCGTCTCCCGTGTTGATGATCACCAAGCCTTGTGTCGCCATCTGTTCCCTCAAGGAGCGTCCGTGCTCTGCCCTGCTTCTGGGAAGCGGGTGGAGGACGAATATTGGGTGGTGCGGAATTTTCTCATCTGATCGCGATAAAAATCCTGGTGTGTTCCTGCCCGGTCCTGGGCTTCCTCTTCTAGGACTAGAGCCTCTTGGCGGTTGCCATTTGCCCAGTACGCCGTGGCCAGGGTGTCGAGGACATGTGGGCTTCTTTTTTCCGCTGCTGCTTTTTGAGCAAGGAACAGGGCCTTTTCCGGGTTGCGCAGCCGTGGGTCCTGGGCGGTGAGGAGGAGCCAGGCCAGGTTGTTCAGGGCTTCCGTGTTGGCGGGGGCAAGAAGCAGCGCCTGTTCATATGCGTTGCGGGCGGCTTGTTCCTGATTGCGGCTGTATTGCAGGTCGCCCAGGAGTTGGAACCAAAGGCCATTGGCCGGTTGTTCCCGGATTTTTTGTTGGATAAGCGCCTCGGCGAATCTGGCTTTTGGTGCTTCGCCGAGAAGATCTGGGGGCAGGTGCCAGGCGGCAAGGGCGCCTGTGAGCATGACTACAGCGTAGAGGGCCAGAGCCAGGTGAACCTTGCGGTGATGGCGGGGTATCCAACTAGGATTTTCTTCGCAGCGGCGCAGGAAATCGATGCGCTGCCCCAGGCCGAAATGGTGCCAGCTGGGCAGATCCCTGATGTTGCCGCTGAGCAGGGCGATCTTTTCAAAGACTCGGATCAGGGGGGAGGCGTGGCCCATGGCGGTCAGGGCAGATAGGTCAGCTTGGCGTTCAAAGTTGCGCAGGAAAAAGCCAAAGATGAAACGGAAATAACCAAGCATTAGGGCAAAAAGAATAATGGCGCCGGCCAGGGTAAGAATTGTATCCGGAGATTTTCCGGTCAGGGTGATCAGCTGGTAAAAAAGGTCCGAGCTGAGCAGGAGCAGGAGAAAAGGGGCCGCGCTCACTTGGCTCAGTAGGCCAAAGCCAAGAAAAAGAAAGAGGTAGAGCTGGAGATGGTAGCGTTTGACATGTCCCAGTTCATGGGCCATGACTGCTTCGATTTCCTCCTGGGTTGTGGCTTCGAGTAGGGCGGGGGTAATAAGGAGGTAGCGGAAGTGGCGGCTGAGGCCCATGACTCCGGCGGTCAGCATGCGGCCCTCAAAAAGCGGCCAGATCAGGATGTCGGTAAATCGTAAGTTCTGGCTGTGGCAGAAGTCTTCAAGCCGTTGCCGTGTTGGACCCGGCGGGAGCGGGGTGCAGCCCCAAAGACGGACAATGGCCAGGGGAAGAAAAAGAATCAGGCCAAAAAGTGAGAGCAGCACCAGGATCGGTTCACCCCAGGGCGAGGCAAGAAATTCTTTCAGTCGGGGAAAGGGAACAAGCTGGAGAAGGTCGAAGAGCACGGAGATGATGAGCCAGGGCAGAAGAATGGCGAGATTGATCTTGAGATTTGCCGCGAGAAATGAACGGGCCGCAAGGGTTCTGGCGAAGATGCTCTGATAGCTGGGGCGGGCCGCCAACCAGATGAGGCAGAGGTAGCCGAAAAAAACGATGATCCCCGCCAGATGGGCAAGAACCGGAAGCTCTGCGGCAAGCGGCAGTCGGGTCAGGTAGTAGCGGCCCTCCAGCAGGAAGATATCCACGGCCAGAAAGACGATGGCCAAGATGGAGAGGTGCTGTTCCACGGAAAAATAGCGGGCTGCCGTGTTGGCGGGATTGTGTCGAAAAAAATAACGGGCCAGTTGGTTGAACAACACGATCTTGCCGCAAAAGAGCAACAGGGCGGTGGGCCATGGGATCTGGGGCTGTTCGGGAACGGACCCGGTGGTAAGAATGAGGATGACGACCAGGAGATAGATGAGATTATTGTACATTGGGGGCGGCTCAGGGTATGGCGCTATTGTGCCGGAATGACCGAGGCAACAGCATCAGCGTCGGAAAGCTGATCCGTACATCTGGAAGGAGATGTTGGCGTTGTGTTCCTGATATTGCTGGAGCAGGGTGCGGAGCTCGTTGGGCTCGAGAATCCGTTTTTCCAGAAAGAATTCGCCGAATTTTTTCTGGAGTCGTTTTTGATGGGCGACGAGCATCTGGAGCTGTGGCTGGGACAGCAGGCCGAGATCTATGGCCGTCTGGCCAAATGGTTGCAAGGTGGGGCGGTTGCGGAGGATCTGCACCACATCCGCGTCATTGAGCAGACCAAAGCGCTGGCCGATTTCTCCTAGGCGCGGTCGTTCGGTGCGTTGCCAGATGAGAGCCTGGATGATGGTCCGCCAGTTGATCAAACCGGAATAATAAAGGAAATGGCCAAGGAGCAGGCGGCGGTTCGGCAGGGGGCCTTGGTAGAGGCTTTCCGTATCCCAAAAAACAGAGGGTTGCCTGATGTTGTTCCTGAAATCACCCTTTGTCTGGGTGCCGGCCCTGGGTTGCTGACGGGGTCCGGCAGGGCTCTGGTTCGGCCTTGCCTGCTGGGGGCGGTGGGGCGGGGTTCGAGGCTGCGCCGGGCGGGCAGGGAGGGGCAGGCAGTAGCCTTTTTCCTTGGCGTCAAGAAAGGTGATCAATTTTTCGTAGGCTTCCTGCACGGAATGGAACAGCTCATGGTGCTGCCGTTGCACGCAGTCATTTTCTCGGGCGGCTCGGTCCGGGTGGGTTTCCATGGCCCGTTTACGGTAAGCGCTCTTGATGCCGGAAAGCTGGAGATAGTCGAGAAATTCGCGGGAAATGGTGAGCTCCGGCCCAAAAATAATCTCGCAGGAGCGAAAGAGTTCCTTTTCAGCGGCAACTGTTTCCATGGTGTGCCTCGTACTCCCCGGAGGTTAGAGTGAAAAAGGAAAGCGGTACATTCAACGCTCTCGGGCTGGCGAAAAGGTGGGGCTTTTCGTTAGCTGCTCCGCAGGGAAAAAATATGCTACTGTTGTTAAGTCTTATGCAATGATATGGCCCGGTTGTGATAAGATACACTCTCAAGAGGGCAATAAGTATCAACTGATAAGTAAGTAACATTATTATGTAGCAGATAACATCTTCTTTTTTAACATTTTTTAAACGTATCTCCATGAAATTCTGATGGGAACGGGGATTTTTTTTATGGAACAGCCGGCCGGAACAAGGGGACAATGCGAGGTTTCATCTTATTTTTCTCGTAATTTCAATGCGATGTCTGCCTGTGTGGAACTTGGGAAGCTTGCGCAATCGCCCTATGACTTAACTGCGCCTGGCGCCCTTTCTTCGGCAAGAATCCACAGCTACCGAGCCCATGCCGCCGGGTTTGATCTGCTGTATGCCACCCAGCGTGTGGATGAGGCAGTGCTTTCCGCCCTGCAAAGGCTTGCCGAGGAAAGCGGGGCGGTGGCCCAATTCCTGTTGATGAAAAAGGGCGCGGTGCTGAACCGGATTGAGGGCCACGCCAGCGAGGAGCGGCAGGTGCTGCACACCGCTTGCCGTGATATCTTTGCCCCGGCCAGTCTGGCGCCTGAGGCTTCGGCCCAGGCCAAGGCCGAGCTGGAAAAGCTAGCCGATTTTCTGGCCGCCCTTGAGGAGGGGACTATTGTTAATGGGGCAGGGGAGCCATTCACCGATCTGGTCCAGATTGGCATCGGCGGGTCCGACCTTGGCCCACGGGCCTTGTATCTGGCCCTGGCCGCCTATAAAATTCCCGGCCGTCGGGTGCATTTTATCAGCAATGTGGACCCTGATGACGCCGCCGCCACCCTGAGTGGGCTTGATCTTGCTAAAACCCTGGTGAACGTGGTGTCGAAAAGCGGTTCTACCCTCGAAACTCTGACCAACGAGGAGCTGGTGCGCAAGGCCTTTGCCGAGGCGGGGCTTGAGCCAAGCCGACATTTTCTTGCTGTTACCGGTAAGGGCTCGCCCATGGACAATCCCGCCCGGTATCTGCGGTCTTTTTACATGTTCGACTCCATCGGCGGGCGGTATAGCGCCACCTCCATGGTCGGGGCGGTGATGCTCGGTTTTGGCTTAGGATACGCCCATCTCCTGGAGATTCTCCGGGGGGCCGATGCCATGGACCTGGCCGCGGAAGAACCGGATATTCGTCGCAACCCTCCCCTGCTCCTGGCCCTGCTGGGTATCTGGAATCATAATTTTCTCGGCTACGAAACCCTGGCCATCCTGCCATACAGCCAGGCCTTGGTCCGTTTTACCGCCCATCTCCAGCAATGCGACATGGAAAGCAACGGCAAATCCGTGACCAGGCAGGGCACCCCTTTGGCCTGGAAAAGCGGCCCCATTATCTGGGGTGAGCCAGGCACCAATGGCCAGCATGCCTTTTACCAGCTGATCCATCAAGGAACCGCCATCGTTCCCGTTGAATTCATAGGCTTTCGTACCAGTCAGCATGGGTGCGATCTGCTCATCGAGCAGACCACCTCCCAGGAAAAACTGGTGGCAAACCTCTTGGCCCAGGCCCTTGCCCTGGCAACCGGCCAGCCCCATGAGAATCCCAACCGTCGTTTCGCCGGAAACCGTCCCAGCGCGGTGCTCTTGGCAGACCAGCTTACGCCTTACACCATGGGCGCATTGCTGGCCTTCTATGAGGCCAAGGTGGTGTTCCAAGGTTTTATTTGGAACATTAATTCCTTTGACCAGGAAGGCGTGCAATTGGGGAAAAAGCTGGCAACCCGGTTGCTCACCCATTATGCCGGTCTGCGGCAGGATCCTGGTTACAGCGGGGAAGCTGCGGATGAACTTGGTTGGGCCCTGCTTGCTGCCGCAGGGATGTTTGGCAAGTGACAGCCGGGATGAAAATATTTGGGAGCAAAGGAATCGGCGAGGTCACAGGCCTGCAAGGCGTTGCGCCTCTTACTTATAAGCGTATTGCGAGAATTTAGAGCATGCCTTCTTTAAGACAATGGAAAGCCACCCTGACGGTGCTGGGGACGATTCTCTGTCTGGCCGGGGTATTTTTGTTCTGGGGGGTCCGAGGCCGCTATCAGGATTTTGAAACACGGGTTGCCGGAGAGCAGCACCATGTTCAGTCACTTTTTGAACTGACAACCAAACAGACTTTCGCCAGTTATCGTTTTCGAATTCAAAATCTCACCTCCACCCGTCCTGAGCTGGCCGCAGCCTTTGCCAAAGGCGATCGGGCCGCCCTGCAGGCCCTGTGTCTTCCCTTGTTCGAGAAGGTCTTGCAGAGAGAAAACCCCGCTTTTGTCAGTTTTCATTTTTACACCCCGGACAACCGCTCCTTCCTGCGGGTGCATCAGCCCGAGGAGTATGGTGAGGATCTTTCCTTTCGGCCCATGGTTGTCGAGGTAAACAGCCAACACAAGCCGCTGTCCGGATACGAAATAGGACCCGGCGGGTTTTATTACCGCATCATTCAGCCTGTCTTTGTGGGGGATGCCTATGTCGGCGCTGTTGAATTCGGCTTTAAGGCGGAACGGCTTGCAGAGCTTATGGAGGCAGGGGATGGGCCGCAGATGGCTCTGCTCTTTGACAAGGCCATCTGGCAAAGAGCAGAGCATGCTGGGCACCATTCGGTGCAGGAATTGGGAAATCAGGTCCTGCTTGCGTGCTGTGATAATGTCTTTCGCCACCTGCCGGAAACATTTAAGTTTCCCGGAAAAAAAATCGTCCCGCAGCAAATTCAAGGGCGCTGGTATGTCTTTGATACCAGTCTGGCCCTGCCGGATTTCAAGGGTGAGACTGCGGGTCGGGTTGTCCTGGCCATTGAGGTGACCAAATTTGTCGAGGAATTCAACGCCTTTGTCGGTATCAGTATTGTCCTGACCCTTGTGGGAGGGTTCGTTGCCTTTTTGGCGCTGCATCTCATCTTTTCGGCGATGCACCGGGAGCTGCGCGCGGCAAATCAAGCCCTGTCCGCTTCCAAGTCCGAACTTGACAGGAATTATGCGGAACTGGAGAGATACCGGAATAATCTTGAGGAGATCATTGTCGAACGGACGGTGGACCTGGCCAAGACCAATGAGGATCTCAATCAGGAGATTCTCGAACGGGAGCGCATCGAAGCAAGCCTGCGGCGCAGCGAGAACAGCCTGGCCAAGGCCCAGAATATCGCCAGGCTCGGATACTGGGAGTGGGATATCGGCAAAAATAATCTCGTCTGTTCCGAGCAGGCCTACCGCCTCTTCGGGGTGGGCAAGGAGCACAGAACCTACAGCTATGAGGGCTTTATCCGGTATGTCCATCCCGAAGATCGGGCCCTGGTGCAAAGCTGGTTGCAGGCGCTGCTGGCAGGCGATTCTTTTGGGAACATCGATTTTCGCATCGTCCGGCCAAATGGCGTGGAGCGGGAGATGCACACCGAAGCCGAGGTCATGCGCGATGAGCATGGCCGGGCCGTTCAGCTCATGGGCATTATCCAGGATATCACCGAGGCGAAGCACGCCACCCGGCAGCTGGTGCTGTCGGACAATGTCTTTGAAAGCAGTATCGAAGGCATTGTGATCACCGATGCAAATGGCGTTATCCTGCGGATAAACCGGGCATTTTCTGATATCACCGGCTATGGGGAACAGGAGGCGCTCGGGCAGAACCCCAGGATTCTTAAGTCGGATCGCCATGAGAGTAAATTCTTTACCGAGATGTGGCAGGCTCTGGTGGAGAATGGGCAGTGGCAGGGGGAGATCTGGAACCGGCGCAAGGACGGGGAGATCTATCCCGAATGGCTTACCATCACCTCCATCCGGGATGCGCAAGGAACTCCGGTGAACTATGTCGGCGTGTTTCATGACATGACCGAAGTCAAGCTGCACGAAGAGCAGTTGCGGTATCAGGCACACCACGATGCCCTGACCGGCCTGCCCAATCGGGTGTTGTTCCATGACCGGTTGGGCGTGGCCATGGCCCATGCCCGGCGAGATGAAAACAAGGTGGCGGTCCTGTTTCTCGACCTGGATAACTTCAAGCGGATCAACGACAGCCTGGGTCATACGGTGGATGATCTGCTGCTCAAGGAGGTGGCAATCCGGCTTGGGCATTGTCTGCGGGAGATTGACAGCGTGGCGCGCTATGGCGGTGACGAATTCATCGTCCTCTTTGAGGGGGTGGCGCAGGAGGAGGATGTGCTGCTTGCCGCCCAGAGAATCATCGAGGGGCTTGCCCCGGTGGTCAGCATTCAGGGGCAGGACTTCTACATGACCGTCAGTCTGGGCATTGCCTTCTACCCGGAAGACGGGCAGGATCAGGACACCCTGATCAAAAACGCGGACACCGCCATGTACCGGGCCAAGGAAAGCGGCAAGAACACCTATAGGGTTTTCACCCCGGCCATGAACAAGCGGGTCACCGAATGGCTGGCGGTGGAAAACAGCCTGCGCAAGGCCTTGGATCGTGGGGAGTTTTTTCTTCACTACCAGCCCAAGGTGGATTTGCATACGGGCAGGATTGTCGGGGTGGAGGCCCTTGTCCGCTGGCGGCGGGGCGATGGCGAGATAATCAATCCGGCTGATTTCATCCCCATGGCTGAAGATACCGGGCTTATTGTCGAGATCGGCGACTGGGTGCTTGGCCAAGCCTGCGCCGATCTTGGGGAAATCCTTGGCAAGGGCTACGGGATCAAGATGTCGGTGAATCTTTCTCCCCGCCAGTTCCGGCAGGAGGATCTGCTGGGTAAGATACGGGCAATCTTGGCTGCGGCCGGGATCGAACCGGAGGGGTTGATCTTTGAGATTACCGAGGGATCGGTCATGGAGAACGAGCGGAAGGCCATTGTCCTGCTCGGCGAGTTGAGGGAGATGGGGGCGGGGATTTCCATCGATGATTTCGGGACCGGGTATTCTTCTCTCTATTACTTAAAACAACTGCCCATCGGGGAGCTGAAGATAGACCGGAGATTTGTCAATGATATCAAAGGGTATGGCGATAACATGGCCATTGTCGTGGCCATCATCGCCATGGCCAAGAGCCTGAATATGCGGGTGGTTGCCGAGGGGGTGGAAACCGAGGAGCAGCTGCATTTTCTCGTTAAACATGGCTGTGATGAGATGCAGGGATTTTTGTTCAGCAAGCCGGTGGCCAAGGACACGCTGTTGGAGATGCTCGATCGTGGCACACAGCTTGAGCTCGTGGCCTATGACCCCAGTCCGCAGCCGCAGCAGGCCCTTTAACTCCAAGGCAGAAGGCGAGCCCGTCGCCTAACTGGCTGCTATGGGTACAGAAGTTCGAACCGTTCCCAGAAGTCCGGGAAGGATTTGACCACGCATCCTTCTCCCCGAATCCGGACACCCGGCACCACCAGCCCGGCCACGGCAAAGCTCATGGCGATGCGGTGGTCGTTGTAGGTGTCGATCTCGGCGCCATGCAGGGGGTTGTTGCCCTCCCTGCCTTCGATGATCATGGCGTCCGGTCGTTCCTCTGCCCGGATCCCCAGTTTGGCAAGCTCCGTGACCATGACATGGAGGCGGTCGCACTCCTTAATCCGCAGATGGGCGATATTTTTGATTACCGTCCTTCCCTTGGCGAAACTGGCAACCACCGCCAGGGTCGGGACTACGTCCGGGCAGTCGCCCATGTCCACCTCCACCCCGCAAAGCTCTTTGGCGCCGGCCACGGTGATGCCTTTGGGCGAACGCTCCACCGCGCAGCCCATTCGGGCCAGGATATCCACCAGCACCGCATCTCCCTGTAACGATGGCGAGGGCACGTTGGCCACGGTTACTCTGCCTCCGGTCACCGCTGCGGCGGCCCAAAAGTAGGAGGCGCTGGAAGCATCGCCTTCCACCGCGTATTTCCGGGCCTGGTAGCAGCCCTGGGGAATGCGGAAGTGGTTGAGCTCGGGGTTGGCGGTTACGGCAATACCGAAATCCCGCATCACGGCTAGGGTCATGGTGACATAGGGTTTGGATAAGACCTCCCCTGCCACCAAGAGTTCGGCCGGCTGTGCGGCATAGGGCGCGACCAGCAGCAGAGAGGAGAGGTACTGACTGCTCTTGCCCTCGGGCAGTAGGGTCTTGCCACCTTTGATGCCCGAGGCCGCGATGGCAACCGGCGGGCAACCCGTGCCGTGGACGCTGCGGATTTCGACCCCCCAGCCGGACAGGGCCTCCATCAGGGGCTTGATCGGCCGTTCGTGCATGCGCTGGTCGCCGTTGATAATGAAGGGGCCGTTCCCCAGCGCCGCCACCGAGGTGAGAAAGCGGGTGGCGGTGCCGTTATTGCCCAAAAATATCTCTTTGTCCGGTGTGGCAATGATCCCGCCCTTGCCTTGCACCCGCCATTGTTCTTGGCCGGGTTCGACGGTGATGCCCATGGCCGCCAGGGCGTGGGAGGTGTATTCGGTATCCTCGCTGGCCAGGGGGTATTGCAGGATGCTGTCCCCGTTTGCCAGGGCTGCGGCAATGAGGGCCCGCTGGGTCAGGCTTTTGGAGCCGGGCACGGTGAGGGTGGTGTCGGTGGAGGCGAGGGGGCGGATTTCTTTCATGGTCTGGCAATCGTTATGGGTTGTAGCCTAAGCTGGTGAGCAGGCTCTGGCGCATCACTTCCACCGGGGCCTGCTGGCCGGTCCAGAGTTCAAACTGGGCCGCGCCTTGATAGAGCAACATGGCAAGGCCGTCGATGGTCTGGCAGCCAGCCTTCTCAGCCTCCTGCAACAAGCGGGTTGCCAGGGGGGCATAGACGATGTCCATGACCACTTGGAAGTTGGCCAGGGCTTCTTTGGCAATGGGCAGCAGATCTTGCTGGGAGCCCATGCCCATGGAGGTGGCGTTTACCAAGGCCTTGGCCTTGACGGTTCCAGCCTCGGCCAGGGGCAGCCAGGGGCAGCCGAGAAGCTGTGCCAGGGCTTGGCCCTTTTCCGGGGTTCGGCTGGCAATGGTGAGCGAGGCGCCTGCCTCGAGCAGACCAAAGCCGATGGCCCGTGCCGAGCCGCCAGCCCCGAGGAGCAGAACCGAAGCACCATTCAGGCTGATTTTTTCGCCCAAAGCCCGGTTGGCCCCGAGCCAGTCGGTGTTGGCCCCGTGGATGGCGCCGTTGTTGATGACCAGGGTGTTCACCGCGCCGATTTTTTCGGCGACCGGATCGATGGTGTCGAGATACTCCATCACCGCCTGTTTGTGGGGGATGGTGACGCTCACCCCTTTGATGCCCAGCGCCCGCAGGCCGCTCATGGCCTGGGCGACATCCTGCACGGCAAAGGGGAGATAGGCCTTGTTCAGGCCAAGGGCGGTAAAGGCTCCATTGTGCATGGCCGGACTAAGGCTGTGGGCAACCGGGTTGCCCATGATGCCGTAGAGTTCGGTGGTGCCGTTAATCCCCATGGCCGAGTTCCGTGAAGATGCGGCGCAGAGCCGAGGCGGAAAGCTGGCCGGGCGCGGTGGCCGGGCCGTTGTCCGGGGCGGCGTAGGTCATGTAGCCGCCCAGATCGGTAGTGGCCACCCGGCTGATCATGCCGAGCGGTCCCATGCAAAAGGCGATGAGGGGGAAGCCCATTTCGGCCGCCTGTTCTTGCAGGGCAAGAACCCGGAACACGTCCTGAAAGCAACGGGCCGTGGTGACGATCTTGCCGATGTCGGCGCCGCTCCGGCATTGGCCCTGGAAGACCTCGGTCAGGGCCTGCCTGGAGGCGGTGCATTTGAAATCGTGCCAGGAGACAATGGTCTTGCAGTTGTTCGCCCGGGCTGCACCAATGAGTTCGGTGGCCAGGGTGGGGTCGGTCTTGAGTTCGATGTCAACATAGGCGGCTCCGGATTCGGCCGCTTTTTTGAGCAGACCGATGCGCTCTGTTTCTTCGTCCGCGCAGTTGCCGCCTTCCCAGACGGGCCGGTTGGTGAACACCAGGGGTTTGCTGAGGCCAGTGAGAAAAGGGGAGATGTCCGGGGGGGTCATGCTGTCCAGGCGGATCTCGATGACATCGGCAACCGGTTCGGACTCTTTGGCCAGGGCAAGCGCCTCTGCCGGAGTGGCTCCAGCGACGGAGACACAGAGGCGACGGGCGGTACTGGTTGTGATATTCAGCATGGGTTGCTCCGAGGAAAAAGGCTGGGAAAAACTATAAAGTTACGAATAACAAAAGCATAATAATGAAAAGCAAAACTATTCCATCGCGGAACGCTTGTCAACAGGCATGAGCAGGGCGCGCTGGTCTTGGGGGGGCAGAGTTTTCCCTCTATCTTCAGCGAACTGACACCCAGGGGGCACCTTCCATACCATCAAGGTAAGCTATTCGCTGTCGCCGAAAGCAATCGGCCACTTTTTGCACTCATTTCTTTTTTTTGCCGGACGTCCATCTTCCGGATGGTCCCCCCTGCTTTTTCCCTGCCAGAAAATTTCTCCATCCCCCAAGAGCCCCTGGCACCCCAGCGCCGCTCCATCCCATCGATATAAAATCACCCTTAGGTATTTTTCTAGTATTGACATGTTGCGGGGGGGGGGGG